>CBIHOX010000019.1:0-57918 GCA_966211685.1 uncultured Pseudoduganella sp. | reverse complement strand
CGTCCTTGGTGGCCTGGCGCTGCGCATCGTCGAAATACGCCGGCACGGTGATGACGGCGCCGACCAGGTCGTCGCCCAGCGCATCCTCGGCACGCTGGCGCAAGGTGGCCAGGATTTGCGCCGACGTTTCCACTGGCGACTTCACGCCGGCCACGGTTTTCAGCTGCACCATGCCGGGCGCGTCGACGAAATCGTAGGGCAGGTTTTCCGCATACGCGATGTCCTTCAAGCCGCGGCCCATGAAACGCTTGACCGACACGATGGTGTTTTTCGGGTCGGTGGTTTGCGCGGCCTGCGCCTTGTAGCCGATGTGCGCGTGGCCGTTGGGCAGGTAGCGCACCACCGATGGCAGCAGCGCGTGCCCGTCTTCATCGTTCAGCACTTCGGGAATGCTGTTACGGACGGTCGCGACCAGCGAATTGGTGGTGCCCAGGTCGATCCCCACCGCCAGCCGGTGCTGGTGCGGTGCGGTCGACATGCCTGGCTCGGAGATTTGCAGAAGTGCCATAGGGTGTGCTTGCTCTACTTGTTTTTATTCGATCGCGTCGAAGGCGAAACGGACTTCTTCGCCGAATTTTTCCAGGAACATCAGGGCGCGCACGCCCTGTGCCGCGGCATGGTAATCGCCGCCGTTCAACTGGTTTTCAATGTCGTTCAATTGCGCCTTGCGCGCGCGGCGCAGCTGGCCGTCGAGCTGTTCGAGCTCGCCGACGTCGCGCTGCGCTCGGGCGTCTTCCAGCGCTTCGCGCCATTCCATCTGCTGCATCAGGAAGGCCGGCGGCATGGCCGTATTCGATTCAGCCTGCAAATCCACCCCATTCAATTCGCACAGGTAGCGCGCGCGCAGCTGGGGATTTTTCAGCGTCTGGTACGCCTCGTTGGCGCGCGTCGCCCATTGCATGGCGACGCGTTTTTCCGCATCGGTAGCGTTGACGAAACGGTCCGGGTGGACGCGGCTTTGCACGTCGCGGAAGGCGCTGTCGAGCGCTTTCGCATCGATGGAAAACTGCTGCGGCAGGTTGAAAAGTTCGAAGTGGTTTTGCACGTCTGAGTTTGCGGATGCCCGGCTGAAGGCCCGGCGCCCGGGCAGATTAAATTAAATGCGGAAGCTTTCGCCGCAACCGCACGCATCTTTCTCGTTCGGGTTGTTGAACTTGAAGCCTTCGTTCAAGCCTTCCCGCGCAAAATCGAGTTCCGTGCCATCGATGTACGGCAAGCTTTTCGGGTCGACAAACACTTTCACGCCGTGCGATTCGAACACGGCGTCTTCCGCGTCCGCTTCATCCACGTATTCCAGCTTGTAGGCCAGACCGGAGCAGCCGGTGGTGCGCACGCCGAAGCGCAGCCCGATGCCTTTGCCGCGGCGCTCGATGTAGCGGTTGATGTGCTTGGCGGCTTTTTCGGTCAGGGTGATAGCCATGGTTCCTCCATTCGCCTGGTTCGCCTGGTCCATGCGGGCGTGGCCTGAGAGCCGGACGCCCGATGGCCAGCGGCCAGTTAATTTAAGCCTGGTGCTTGGCCTTGTAATCGTTCACTGCCGCCTTGATGGCGTCTTCGGCCAGGATCGAGCAGTGGATCTTTACCGGCGGCAGCGCCAGTTCTTCCGCGATGGCGGTGTTCTTGATGGCCAGCGCCTCGTCCAGCGACTTGCCCTTCACCCATTCCGTCACCAGCGACGACGAGGCGATCGCGGAACCGCAGCCATAGGTCTTGAACTTGGCGTCTTCGATCAGGCCGTCGGCGCCCACCTTGATCTGCAACTTCATCACGTCGCCGCAAGCCGGCGCGCCCACCATGCCGGTACCGACCGATTCGTCGCCCTTTTCAAAGGAACCGACGTTGCGCGGGTTTTCATAGTGGTCCAACACTTTTTCCGAGTAAGCCATTTGATGCTCCTGTATCTTGAATATCTTGAATAATCTGTTTCAGGCTGTGCAAATCAATGCGCGGCCCACTGGATGGAACTGATGTCGATGCCGTCCTTGTGCATTTCCCACAGCGGCGACAGTTCGCGCAGCTTGCCGACCTTGGACTTCATCAGCTCGACGGCGAAGTCGATATCCTTTTCCGTGGTGAAGCGGCCGATCGTGAAGCGGATCGAGCTGTGCGCCAGTTCATCGCTGCGGCCCAGCGCGCGCAGCACATACGACGGCTCCAGCGAGGCCGAGGTGCAGGCCGAACCGGACGACACGGCCAGGTCCTTGACCGCCATGATCAGCGATTCGCCTTCCACGTAGTTGAACGACACGTTCAGGTTGTGCGGCACGCGGTGTTCCATGTCGCCGTTGATATAGGTCTCTTCGATTTCCTGCAAGCCCTTGGCCAGGCGGTCGCGCAGCGCCTTGATGCGGCTGATCTCGCTGTCCATTTCCAGCTTGGCCAGGCGGAACGCTTCGCCCATGCCGACGATCTGGTGGGTCGGCAGGGTGCCCGAGCGCAGGCCGCGCTCATGGCCGCCGCCGTGCATCTGCGCCTCGATGCGCACGCGCGGCTTGCGGCACACGTACAGCGCGCCCACGCCTTTCGGGCCGTAGGTCTTGTGCGCGGTGAAGGTCATCAGGTCGACCTTGGTCTTTTGCAGGTCGATCTCGACCTTGCCGGTGGCTTGCGCCGCGTCGCAGTGGAAAATGACGCCTTTCGAACGGCACAGTTCACCGATTTCCGCGATCGGCTGGATCACGCCGATTTCATTGTTGACCAGCATCACCGAGACCAGGATGGTGTCCGGGCGCATGGCCGCGGCCAGCTGTTCGACGGTGATCAGGCCATTGTCCTGCGGTTCCAGGTACGTCGCGTCAAACCCCTGGCGCTCCAGTTCACGCACGGTGTCGAGCACGGCCTTGTGCTCGGTCTTCACGGTGATGATGTGCTTGCCCTTGGTCTTGTAGAAATGCGCCGCGCCTTTCAGCGCCAGGTTGTTCGATTCAGTGGCGCCGGACGTCCAGATGATTTCACGTGGATCGGCATTGACGAGCGCCGCCACGTGACCGCGCGCCTCTTCCACGGCTTTTTCCGCGGTCCAGCCATACATGTGGCTGCGCGACGCGGGATTGCCGAACTGTTCGCGCAGGTACGGGATCATCTGGTCGGCCACGCGCGGGTCGATCGGCGTGGTGGCCGAATAATCCATGTAGATCGGGAAGTGCGGGGCGGTCTGGAATTCCACCGGCTTGACTGCCTGGGCCTGGGCGACGGTTTTTTCAGGGGCGTTCATCAATTACTCCATTACTCCAATAGGTGCGACTGGTTAGCCTAACGCGGCGTTGCGGTGCATCACAACGACGTTTTGCTCGGCATGTTTCTGTTTTTGCTGATCGACCAGATCCTGCAGCGATACGGAGTCCAGGTAATCGACCATTTTTTCATTCAGCGTGGCCCACAGTTCGTGGGTCATGCAGCGCGCGCCGGTAGCGGCGTCGGCGCCATGGCAGTTTTCCTTGCCGCCGCACTGGGTGGCGTCCAGCGGTTCATCCACGGCAATGATGATGTCGGCCACCGTGACCTTGTCGGCACGGCGCGCCAGGCTGTAGCCGCCGCCGGGGCCTCGGATCGATTCGACGATTTCGTGGCGGCGCAGCTTGCCGAATAACTGTTCCAGGTAAGACAGCGAAATCGCCTGGCGTTGCGAGATGCCAGACAGCGTGACCGGGCCTTTGCCCTGGCGCAACGCCAGGTCGATCATCGCGGTCACTGCAAAACGGCCTTTGGTGGTCAGACGCATCACAACCTCGGTTGAATTACTCAGGTGAGTTAATCAGGTGAGTTAAAATACAGCTCAGTTTCTACAGCTCAGTTTCGTCCTTGTTCAACATCACGCCAAGACTGATTAGTTGAACGATTTAGTCAAGTATACCGTATTTGACTATTCTTTGCAGGCGACAGCCCCGATGCCGCCGAAGGCGGTTGTCTGCCCGGTGTCCTGGTATTTCAGCAGCGTAACAATTGCATCGGCTGGAACAGCGCGTGCATATTGCTATTGGTAATAAAGCTGAGGTTATACGGGTGTTCCGCCGCAATTTGCGGCAGCGCCTGCGCTTCCGCCAACTTGTTCAATTGCTCGGCAATCTTTCCCCACAGCACCAAGGTCGGCTGCCGGTCGCGCAGCGCGGCCAGCACCGTTTGCAGGAACGGCATCCATGCCTTGGCGTCCCTGGCCGGCGCCACGGAAGCGCGGAACACCAGGGTGGCGTTCAACAGCAGGAAGCCCGCCTCGAAGAATTTGTGCTGGATTTCCGCCAGTGTCTGCACTGCCCCGGCCGCGCCGCGCGATTCGGCGGCAATGCGCGCCAGCGCCAGGGTGCCGGTATCGTCCGGCGCCAGGCGGCCGTCGGCCACCAGCAGCATTTTCATGAAGTTGCGCAGCGAGGTCGCCTTGTTGACGGCTTTCGACAGGCCGCCCCCCGCCTCATCGGACCATAGGCCCTTGACCGCGCCATCCATGAAGCACACCCCGGTGGCGCTTTCCGCACGCGGATACGGACCTTCGCCGACCAGCACGTAGCGCACGCGCTCCAGCGGCTGGGCAAAGGCGGCGAACAGACGGCCGTCGGTCGGCAGGAAATCGCCGGGTGCGCCCAGGGTGTCGAAATAGCCGGGCGAGGCCGCCTGCATGGCCTGCAAGCCCTGCAACAGGATGGGTTGCCAGGAAGAATCAGCGCGTTCGAGCGCCTGCAACAGGTGGGAAGGAATCGACATGGGGCATCCGGCAAAAGGGACGATTTTACCAGAGCCACCTGGCTTCATCGCCTGGCCCCCCATGCGGCCGGCTGCGCACCTGGGTGTCGAATTTCTTTACAGCAGAGTATTAACTTAAAGTTAAACTCAGCAGTAAGTGTTTGTTTGTACCTGTTTTTTTAACCGCTGGACCGCTTTATGCTTTAACTGCTGGTGAACTTTCTTATAAGGGGGATGTCGCCATGAAGATGCCAGCCGTCGTACGAAAGCTTTCCGCGCTTTGCCTGCTGTTGCTGGGAGGCGCCGCCAGCGCCACGGTCTTGACGCTGCCCACGCCCAATACCTATGAAGGGCAGTTGTTCAACAGCTTCAATGTTTATTCGCTCGACCTGCTGAGCAAGTGCGCCTCCGATCCCCGGTGCCAGCCCCAGTCCGGCGTGCCGGTGGGCTCCTCGCCCGGCAATATCGCCGACCAGGCCATCGTGCTGACATCGGCCAACGGCATGAGCAACTTCACGTCGCCATTCGCGTCGGGCAGCGCGGTCGATGACGTGATGCTGACCCCGACCGGCAACCAGTCGTCCACCTACCCCAACCTGCCATCCTTCGGCACCGATGCCGGCGGCCAGTTTGCCGGCGACCAGGCCAACACCTGGGAAATCAGCCTGGGTTTGCTGCAATCCTACCTGGGCCAGCATGACCTGGTGCTTTTGTTCGACAACAACCAGGGCAACGCCAGGGATGCCGGCAACATATCGATCTGGCTCCGCGCCCGCGTCATCGACGCCGGCGGCAATACGGTGGCCGGCCAATGCTACGAGTTGAGCGTGGCCAGTCCGGGCGCCGGCTGCGTCGGCGGCGGCTACCAGCCGGTCTTGAGCAGCCTGTGCGTGGCGGCCGATGGCAGTTACAACCATATCGGCGCCTCCAACGCCAGCGACTGCGATCCGGGCAGCATTTATGTCAGCAACAACCTGGGCACCAGCACGGCGGAATATGCGGCGTATTCGCAGGCGCTGAACAATTTCGTCAAGAACAGCGCCAACGCAAACTACCTGTTGTCGATCGACGTGCGCTACTTCGGCAATGAAGCCGGGGCCGAGCAATTGTGGGTGTGCAGCCAGTGCGACGTGGGCCAGGCCCGCGTACCGGAACCCGGCTCGCTGCTGTTGCTGGCGCTGGGACTGGCCGCCCTGCTGATGGCAGGCAATACGCGCCGCACCTGAATTCTCTAACGCCTGCCGCCGCGCCATAGCCGGCGCGGCGGTCTGTCGCTCGGACCCTGCCTGCGGCGCCGGGCTGCCGCCGGCCTGCGGCCACGCCCCGGCGTCGGCGCATGGTGGCATGGACGACGCACCAACCTACGTGTTTCCCAGAGTCGCTTTTCTTTACACCACTCCCACACTGATGGCACCCCGTGACGGCGCCCCGAACCGCGCGGGCCGCCCGCGTCAATCGCCGGCCACCAGCCCTGCCGCCAGCGCCAGCATGACCGCGCCGGTCAGCGCCTCGATCGTCTTCCACACCATCGGCTTGCGCAGCCACGCCGACAGGCGGCTGGCGCCATAGCCCAGCGCCGTGAACCACAGCAGCGATGCCGTGATGGCGCCCAGGGCAAAACTGGGGCGCTCGGGCTGCGCATACTGGCCGCCGAGCGAACCCAGCAGCACCAGTGTATCGATATACACGTGGGGATTGAGCAGCGACAGCGCCAGCACCGTCACCAGCGCGCGCCGCCGGTCGGGCTGGCTGCTGTCATCGTGCACCTGCAGCGAATGACTGCGCAACAATGACGCCCAGCTGCGCAAGCCATACCACAGCAAAAAAACCGCGCCGCCCCAGCGCGCCGCCCCCAGCAGCAGCGGCGAGGATTGGATCAGCGCCCCCATCCCCGCCACCCCGGCGCCAATCAGCACCACGTCCACGGCAATGCACGCCGCCACCGTGACGCCCACGTGGCGCCGCGCCACGCCGATGCGCAACACGTGCGCGTTTTGCGCGCCGATCGCCATGATCAGGCTGGCGCCCATCCCCAAGCCATTCATAAATACCGCCGGTACCAGCATCGTTGCCTCCATTGCATTCATCACCGGGCCATAGTGACTTGCCTGGCGCACAAAATGAAGCTGGATTAATATTTATGAAGTTCCTTAAGTTTTACTAATTAATCTGACTGGTCCAACACGCCATGCCGCCCGATCCCCGCCAAGCCGACACCCTGCTTGCCATCCTCGATACCGGCAGTTTTGAACAGGCCGCCGCACAGCTGCACATCACGGCGTCCGCGGTCTCGCAACGCATCGGCGCGCTGGAAGCGGCGTTGGGCACACCGCTGGTGATCCGCAGCCGGCCGTGCCGCGCCACCCGCGCCGGCCAGCGCCTGGCGCAGTACCTGCGGCGCAGCAAGCTGCTGGAACAGGAATTCATGGCCGAGCTGCAGGAAGACCACGCGCAACCGCTGGCGGTGCCGCTGGCTGTCAACAACGACACGCTGGCCAACTGGCTGTTGCCGGAACTGGCGCCCTTCCTCATCGATGAACAATTGCTGCTCGATATCGCGCTCGACGACCAGGACCATACCTATACCCTGCTCGAGCGCGGCCTGGCGCTGGCGGCGGTGTCGACCGAAGCCCAGCCAATGCGCGGCTGCGTGGTGGAACCGCTGGGCGTCATGCGCTACAACATGCTGGCGGCGCCGGCGTTTGCCCGCCGCTGGTTTCCCGCCGGGCTGGCGCGCGAACCGGCGCGGCGCGCCCCGATGATGGTGTTCGACCGCAAGGACATGTTGCAGGCCAACTTCATGCAGCGCGAGTTCGGCCTGGCGCCGGGCAGCTACCCATGCCACTACATTCCGTCCAGCCCGGCGTTCGTGCAGGCGATCGACCTGGGGCTCGGCTATGGCATGGTGCCGGAACAACAGGTGGGCGAACGCCTGGCGCGCGGCATCCTGGTGGACCTGGCGCCGGGCCGCCACAGCGACGTCACGCTGTACTGGCACCGCTGGCGCGTGCAGTCGCCCAAGCTGGAACGGCTCAGCGCCGCGGTGCTGGCGGCAGGCCGCCGCATCCTGCGCCCGCCGGCGCACCGGGCGTAGACGCCACGCCGGTGGCCCGCCCGTGCGCCACGTACAGTGTCATGGTGTCAAGATGGCACAGATGGCATTGCCGGCGGCGTCCGGCCGTGCACTTGATCGAAACCACGTTGAGCGAGACCACGTTGAGCGACACCACTCCAGCTTGCCTGCCCCCCGCCCGGACGGGCCGCCACGACAGCTTCACGTTCCTGGACGCCCCCGGCGAAATGGGGGCGCGCATCGCGGCGCACGACTGGACCGAAACACCGCTGGGCGACCTGCGCTGCTGGCCGCAAAGCCTGCGCTCCGTGGTCAGCCTGATGCTCAATTCGCGCCAGCCGATGTGGCTCGGCTGGGGACCGGAAGCGACCTTCCTGTACAACGATGCGTATATCGATGTGCTGAGCCACGCCAAGCACCCGCAAGCGCTGGGCCGTCCCGCCAGCCTGGTGTGGGCGGAAATCTGGGACTATTGCGGCCCGCTGGTCGACAAGGTTTTCCGCCACGGCGAGTCGTCGTTCGAACACGTGCAATTGTTCATGAACCGGGGCAACTGGATAGAGGAAACCTGGTATTCGTTTTCCTACAGCCCGGTGGTCGATGAATCGGGGGGTATCGGCGGCCTGTTTTGTCCGTGCACCAATACCACGTCCACCAACCAGAATACGCGCCGGCTGGCGTCGCTGACGGCGCTGTCGGCCGAAGCGCTGCGCGAGGACAGCGTAGCGGGCGCCTGTGAAAAAGCCATGCAGGCCATGGCCGCCAACCCGCTAGACATTCCGTTCGCGCTGCTCTACACCATCGACGACGGCGTGGCGCGCCTGCAGCAATCGGCGCACGTGCCGTGCGGCGAAGCGGCGCATGGCATCGCGCCGCTGGAAGTCGTGCTGGGACCGGCCGGCGCGCCGCGGGCCGGCACCACCCGGACCGATGCGGCGCCGGCCGGCGAACCCGGCAGCGATTGCCGCTGGCCGCTGCGGCGGCTCTGGAGCGGCCAGGGCGCGGAACTGGTGCCGGTGGCGGACCTGGAGGGCCTGCCGCCCGGCCTGCCTCGCCAGCGCATCACGCAGGCGCTGGCGCTGGCGCTGGAATTGCCGGGCCGGGACCGCGCCGCCGGCGTGCTGGTCATGGGCATCAGCCCGGCCTGCCGGTTCGACGCGGAATACCGCACGTTCTTCGAACTGGTGGCGGGCCAGGTGGCCGCCGCCCTGCAAAACGCGACGGCGGCGCAGGCGCAGCGCGAACGGGCCGACATGCTGGCCGAACTGGACCGCGCAAAAACCGCCTTCTTTTCCAACGTCAGCCATGAGTTCCGCACCCCGCTGACACTGATGCTGGGGCCGCTGGAAGATGCGCTGGCCGACAGCGGCGGCCTGTCTCCGCTGCAGTCCAGCCGGCTGGAACTGGCGCACCGCAACGCATTGCGGCTGCAGCGCCTGGTCAACACGCTGCTGGACTTTTCGCGTGTCCAGTCCGGCCGCATGCATGCCTCGTTTGCACCGACCGACCTGGCGGCGCTGACCAGCGACCTGGCCAGCGGTTTCCGCTCCATCATGGAAAACGCCGGGCTGGCGCTGGAAGTGCGCTGCGCGCCGCTGGCGGCGCCGGTCTACGTCGATCCGTCGCTGTGGGAAAAAATCGTGTTGAACCTGCTGTCGAACGCCTTCAAGTTCACATTCGAGGGGCGCATTACCGTGACGCTGGAAGAACACGGCGGCAACGCCGTGCTGCGCGTGGCCGACACCGGGGTCGGCATCGCGCCGGGCCAGCTGGAACACGTGTTCGAACGCTTCCGCCGCATCGAAGGCGCCCGCTCGCGCACCCACGAAGGCAGCGGCATCGGCCTGGCGCTGGTGCGCGACCTGGTGGAATTGCAGCACGGAACTATCGCGGTGGAAAGCCAGGTTGACCAGGGCTCCTGCTTTACCGTCACCCTCCCCACCGGCCGCGCGCACCTGCGCGACGACCAGGTCACCGCGCCGCCGGCGCCGTCGAACGGCGAGGCCGTGCGCAGCTTCGCCGCCGAGGCGGCGCGCTGGCTGCCCGATTCCGCCAACCCGCCGCTGCCGGCCCCGCCGCCATTCCCGCTGCCGGCGCCGCTGCCGGGCATGGGCAACCTGGCGGCCGATGCCGGCGCGGCGCTGGCTGACAGCACCGCCGTCACGGCCGCCCTGCTGGCCAACGCCGCGGTGCTGTCCGAGACCGACCACATCATCGTGGCCGACGACAATGCCGACATGCGCCTGTACCTGCACCGGCTGCTCGGCGAACGCTGGCGCGTGAGCCTGGTACCCCACGGCCGCGCCGCGCTCGAACGCGCGCGCCTCGATCCGCCGGCGCTGGTGATTTCCGACGTCATGATGCCGGAACTGGACGGCTTCGGCCTGATTGCCGCGCTGCGCGCCGACCGCCGCCTGCACGATACCCCGGTGCTGCTGCTGTCGGCCCGCGCCGGCGAGGAAGCGCGCATCGAAGGCATCCATGCCGGCGCCGACGATTACCTGGTCAAGCCTTTTTCCGCGCGCGAACTGTTGTCCCGCGCCGAAGCGCAACTGGTGCGCCACCGCCTGCGCCAGCTGGAAAAAGGCCACGCCAACCGCATGGCCATGGTGTTCCAGCAGGCGCCGATGGCGATTGCCATCCTGCGCGGCCCGGCCCTGGTGATCGAATCGCTGAACGACCGTTTCCGCGAACTCGTCAACGGGCGCGACGGCACCGGCCAGCCGCTGCGCCAAGCGTTCCCGGAACTGCAGGGCCAGGGCGTGGTGGAGGAGCTCGAACTGGCCTACGCCAGCGGCGAGGCCCAGGTGGTCAATACGCGCAGGGTGTGGCTGGCGCGCGGCCCGCGCGGCGAACTGGAGGAGTGCTATTTCGATTATGTCCACCAGCCGGTGCGCAACGCCGCCGGGCTGGTCGACCGCGTGGCCGTGGTGGCGTACGAAGTCACGGAACTGGTGCGGGCGCGGCGCGCGGCCGAAGTGGCCAACCGCGCCAAGGATGAATTCCTCGCCATGCTGGGGCATGAGTTGCGCAATCCGCTGTCGCCCATCCTGGTGGCGCTGGAACTGATGCGGCTCAAGGGCGTCGATCACGTGCTGCGCGAACACGCTGTCATCGAGCGCCAGGCGCGCCATCTGGTGCGGCTGGTCGACGACCTGCTCGACGTGGCGCGCATCGCGCAGGGCAAGGTGGTGCTGCAGCGCGAACGCGTGGAACTGGCGCCGCTGGTGACCCAGGCGGTGGAAACCGTCAGCCCGCTGCTGGAAGCGCGCGGCCACCGGCTCACGGTGGACGTGCCGCCACAGGGCCTGCCGCTCGATGCGGACCCGGTGCGCTTTACCCAGGTGCTGTCGAACCTGCTGTCCAACGCCGCCAAATATACCAACCGCAACGGTGCCATCAGCGTGCGCGCCCATGCCGAAGACAGGCAATGCGTGGTGCGCGTGGCCGACAACGGCATCGGCATCGCGCCCGACATGCTGCCCCGGCTGTTCGATATCTTCGTGCAGGAACCGCAGGCGCTGGACCGCGCGCAGGGCGGGCTCGGACTGGGGCTGGCCATCGTGCGCAGCCTGGTATCGCTGCATGGCGGCGTGGTGTCCGCGCACAGCCCGGGCGAAGGCCAGGGCAGCGTGTTCGAAGTCCGGCTGCCGCTGGCCGGCGGCGCGGGAAGGGCGCCGGCCGATGCGGATGCCCCGGCCCAGGCTTTGCCGCCCGGCCAGCGCCGCAGGATCATGCTGGTCGACGACAATACCGACATGCTCGATTCGCTCAGTGAACTGCTGGCGCTGCAGGGCCATGAAGTGCACGCACTGTCGGACCCGGCCAGCGCGCTGCGGGAAGCCGAACGGTTGCGGCCGGACCTGGCCATCCTCGACATCGGCCTGCCCGGCATGGATGGCTACGAACTGGCGGCCGAGCTGCGCCGCCGGCCCCACCTGTCCGGCCTGCGCCTGGTGGCGCTGACCGGCTATGGCCAGGCCGCCGACCGGCGCCGCTCGGCCGCAGCGGGCTTCCATGCGCACCTGGTGAAACCCGTCAATCCAGACCAGTTGGCCGCGCTGATCGGGGCGCCGGCCTGAGCGCGCCGCGGCAGCGGCCGGCGGCGCGCGGCGCCGTGCGAGTCATGCTACACTTTGCGCCCTGCCCGCCGCACCTGACACCATCCATGCCACTGACCTTGCCACGCCCTGCCCTGCCGCGTTCCCAGCGCAGGCTGCCGCACGCGGCATGGGCCGCATGGTTCGCGTTGGGCGTGTTGCTGGCGCATGGCGGCGCCATGGCGGCCGGCGACGAGCGCAAGGTGCTGGTGCTGTATTCGCTGGGTACGGAAAACATCTCGGCGTGGCAGACCATGGTGCACAAGGGCTTGTACGATGAACTGGGCCGCAAGGCCTGGGGCGACACGCCCGTCATCTTCGAGGAGCGCTTCGACGCGGCCCGCGTCGGCCGCCAGCCGTCGCTGGACAGCATGGGGCCCTACCTGCGCACCAAGTACGCCCAGGTCAAGCTCGACGCGGTCGTGACGGAAAACCACCTGGCCGCGACCTTCCTCAACAGCCACCCCGAACTGTTCCCCGGCGTGCCGCGCTACTACGTCAACCATGGCCGCAAAGGCTGGCGCCCGCGCGATGGCGAGGCGCTCGAAGTCACGCACGATTACGGCCGCATGCTGGGCGTGATCACGCGCGTGGCGCCGGCGACCCGGCGCGTGGTGGTGGTCGGCGACAAGACGCCGCGCGTGCAGGAATGGATGGCCGGCGCGCGCGAGGCGGCGCGCGCCTATGGCCAGCAGTTGCAGATGGAATACTGGGACAACCAGAGCTTCGATGAACTGTACCGGCGCGCCTCGCTGCTCAAGGGCGGCGCCGCCATCCTGATGTTCGCCACCTATACCGACAGCACCGGCAGCGCCGCGCTGCCGGCCGACGTGGCGCGCAAGCTGGCCGGCGTGGCGCAGGTGCCGATCTTCACTCACGTGGAATCGCTGATCGTGCCCGGCGTCGCAGGGGGCTATGTGCTCAGCGGCGAGGCCATCGGCCGCGCGCTGGCGCAGGTGATCCAGGGCCAGCCGGCCGACATGCGCGACGTGCAGCGCTACGTGTTCGACTACCCGACCGCCCAGCGCCATGGGCTCACGCACCTCCCGCCAGGCGCGCTGATGCTGAACCGGCCGCAAGGCGTATGGGAACAGTACCGCTGGCAAATCGTGCTGGGCGGAGCGCTGGTCCTGGCCCAGGCCGTGCTGATCGGCGTGCTGGTGGCGGCGCTGCGTGCGCGCCGCCGCGTGCTGGCGGCCGTCAGCGATGAGCGCAACAACCTGGAAGACCGGGTCCTGCAGCGCACGCTGGAACTGTTGATGGCCAATACGCGGCTGGAACAGCTGGCCACCACCGATCCGCTGACCGGCATCGCCAACCGCCGCAAGATGACGGAGCACATCGGCAAGGAACTGGAGCGGGTGCGCCGCCTGCGCCACCCGCTGGCGCTGCTGATGGTCGACATCGACCACTTCAAGCGCATCAACGATACCTATGGCCACGAAGCGGGCGACCGCGCCCTCGTCGCGGTGGCCGGCATGCTGTCGGCCAGCTTGCGCGCGGTCGACACCGTGGGGCGTTTCGGCAGCGAGGAATTCGTCCTGCTGATGCCGGAAACCGACCTGGAAACGGCCGGCCTGGCGGCCGAGCGTCTGCGGGAAGCCGCGTCGCAGCTGGTGGTGGAAGTCGACGGCGGCCTGACCATCGCACTGACCATCAGCGTCGGCGTGGCGGCGTCGCGTCCGCAGCACGCGCCCGATACCGCCTCGTCGCTGCTGGTGCGGGCCGACAGGGCGCTGTACCAGGCCAAGGCCGAGGGGCGCGACCGGGTGGTGCTGGGCGCCTGAGGGCGACGCTGGTGTGCCGCCCCGCCCCGGCTTATTCCGCGTCGGGCTGTTGCGACGGGTGTGCCGCGTGGAACGCCGGCAGCGTCGCGCAATGGGCGGCAATGCGGGAAATCAGCGGATACGGCGCCAGGTCCACGCCGAAGCGCTGCGCATTGAACACTTGCGGCATCAGGCAGCAATCGGCCAGCGACGGCGTATCGCCGTGGCAGCACAGGCCGGCCCTGCCATCGGCCAGCAAGGCTTCGAACGCGCCCAGCCCCAGCTGCATCCACTGGTGTATCCACCGCGTCTTGGCTTCCTCGCTGACGCCCAGCACGCCGGTCAGGTACTTCAGCACGCGCAGGTTGGACAGCGGGTGCGTGTCGCACGCGATGGTCTGCGCCAGCGCCCGCGCGCGCGCGCGTCCGGCCGGGTCGGACGGCAGCAGCGGCGCCGCCGGATGGACTTCTTCCAGGTATTCGATGATCGCCATCGATTGCGTCAGGGTCATGCCGTCGTCCTCGAGGGCCGGCACCAGCCCGGCCGGATTGACGCCGCGGTACGCCTGGCCCAGCTGCTCGCCGCCATTTTTCAGCAGGTGCACCGGCACCGCCTCGTAGGGCAGTCCCTTCAGGTTGAGCGCGATGCGGACGCGGTACGCGGCCGAGCTGCGGAAGTACGTGTAGAGCTTCATGTCAGCCACGCTCGCGGTAGTGCGCCACGGTCTGGTCGATCGCGCCGAAGATCGAGGCGCCCGCGGCGTCGTGCATTTCAATGCGCACGCTGTCGCCGAATTTCAGGAAGCCGGTCTGCGGCTTGCCGGTTTCGATGGTCTCATACATGCGCACTTCGGCCAGGCAGCAGTAACCGACACCGCCGTTGGCAATCGAGGACCCGTGCAGGCTGCCCTGCTTGTTCGACACGGTGCCCGAGCCGATGATGGTGCCGGCGCCCAGTTCGCGGGTCTGCGCGGCGTGCGCCACCAGCTGGGCGAAGCTGAACGTCATGTCGTCGCCGGCATTGGGCTTGCCGAACGGCTGGCCGTTCAGGTGCACCAGCAGCGGCAGGTGCACCTTGCTGTCGGCCCAGGCGGCGCCCAGTTCGTCGGGCGTCACCGCCACCGGTGAAAACGCGCTGGCCGGCTTGGAATTGAAGAAGCCGAAGCCCTTGGCCAGTTCGTTCGGGATCAGGTTGCGCAGCGAGACGTCGTTGACCAGCATGACCAGGCGGATCGCCCGGGCCGCCTCGTCCGCCGTGGCGCCCATGTTCACGTCGCCCGTCACCACGGCCACTTCGGCTTCCAGGTCGATGCCCCAGTCCTCGCTCAGCGCATAGATGTGGTCGCGCGGGCCGACGAAACTGTCGGAGCCGCCCTGGTACATCAGCGGGTCGGTGTAGAACGAGGCCGGCACTTCGGCGTTGCGCGCGCGGCGCACCAGTTCCACGTGGTTGATGTAGGCCGAGCCGTCGGCCCACTGGTAGGCGCGCGGCAGCGGCGAATGCGCGGCGGCCTGGTCGAACGGCTGCGCGCCGGCGGCCGCGCCGGTGCGCACCTGCTCGTTCAATTGATCGTACAGCGCGGCCAGTTGCGGCGCGGCCGTGTCCCAGTTGTCCAGCGCGGCCTGCAGGGTCGGCGCGATGGCGGCGGCGGAAACATAGCGCGACAGGTCGCGGCTGACGATGACGAGGGCGCCGTCGCGGCTGCCGTTTTTCAGGGTGGCGAGTTTCATTGTGCGTTTCCTTGCGCGTAGTCTTATACGTTTCCGTTTACGGTCTCTTGTGGGGCGGCTTCAGGCGCGTGCATCCAGGCCGCGTGGCGCGGCGCGCGTTTGGTTTTCGACCATTCTTCCAGCATGTCCCATTTCACGTCATCGAGCTTTTGCATCATCTCAGGGGTACCGGTATTGGCGGCCAGTTCCAGGCGGTGGCCGTTCGGATCGAAGAAATAGATCGACTTGAAGATCGTGTGATTGACCGGGCCCAGCACGTCGATGCCGGCGGCCACCAGGCGTTCCTTCGCGGCCAGCAATTCGTCCATGCTGCCCACTTCCAGCGCCAGGTGCTGCACCCAGGCCGGCGTATTGGTGTCGCGGCCCATTTCCGGCTGCGTCGGCAATTCAAAAAATGCCAGGATATTGCCCTGGCCGGCGTCCAGGAACACGTGCATGTACGGGTCCGGCGCCTTGGTCGACGGCACTTCGTCTTCGGCGATGGCCAGCACGAAGTTCATGTTCAGGTGTTTCACGTACCACTCGACGGTTTCCTTGGCGTCCTTGCAGCGGTACGCCACGTGGTGGATTTGCTTGATTTTCATGGCAGAGCCTCCTTGGTATGCAGCCATTAAACCGTGGATTCAGATATCATACAAACAGTATTTTTCAATCGATTTATCGGATTTTCTTATGAATCCTACGTTACGCCAGATGCGCGCCCTGGTGGCGGTGGCGCGCACCGGCAGCTTCACCTTGGCGGCCGAACAGTTGCACGTGACGCAATCGGCGTTGAGCGGCCAGATCAAGGAACTCGAGCAAGTGCTGGGCGTCAAGGTGGTCGAGCGCAATACGCGGCGCGCGCAATTGTCCGAGGTCGGGCGCGAACTGTATCCGCTGTTCGACAAGATGCTGCAAGACCTCGATGGCGCCATGGCCGACATCGCCAGCCGCAAGGCCTTGAAAAAGGGCCTGGTGCGGGTGGCCGCGCCGCAAATGCTGGCATGCACCCTGCTGCCCGAAGCGATTGCCGCCTACCGCGCCACGCATCCGGAAGTGCAGGTCAAGCTGGTCGACTGTCCGGTGGAAGCCGTGTCGGCACGCGTGTTTTCCGGCGAAGTCGATTTCGGTATCGGCCCGGAACGCGATCCAGCCTCCGATATCGCGGCCCAGCTGCTGTTCGACATGCCGTTCGTGCTGGTCTTCCCGGGCGGGCACCCGCTGGAGCAACAGGACCGGGTCACGTGGGCCGACGTCGAACGCTATCCGCTGATCGCGCTGCAGGGCCAGTTCACCGAGCGGCTGCTGCGCGACGTGCCGCTGCACCCGTACAATGAAGTCACGTTCATGACCACCGCGCTGGCCATGGTCAACGCCGGCCTCGGGGTGGCGGCGTGCATCCCGTATGCGGCGCCCATGGCGAAACTGTACGGCTTGCAGATGCGCCTGCTGCAGGAACCGGAATTGACGCGCCGCTTTTTTGTCTATACCAAGAGCACGCGCTCGCTGTCGCCGGCAGCGGAAAGTTTTGTGGCTTTTTTGTTGCAATTCATCGCCGGCCATGCGTGGAACCGGGCCGGGCCTGCTATGCTGGCCCCATGTTGATTGTCCCGCTGATGGAAAACTGTGTTCCATTTACGGGCTTTTTCCAAGCGTGGTGAACAGGTACCCTGCCGGCACGATGAATATCCTGCATATCGATTCCGCCTGCCTCGGCGACAGTTCCGCGTCGCGCCAGCTGACCGCCGCCGTGGTCGATGCGTTGCGCGTGCGGCACTGGGACGCCAACGTCGCCTACCGCGACCTGGCCGCCGGCCCGCTGGACCACGTCACCGGGCCGCTGCTGCAAGTGTTACGGGGCCAGTGGAACAGCGCGATTCCCCTCAATGACGCCTTGCAGGGCGACGTGATGTTGACCGAATTGCTGCTGGCCGAATTCATGGTGGCCGACATCATCGTGCTCGGCGCGCCGGTGCTGACGTTGTCGGTCCCGTCCACCCTGAAGGCATGGCTGGACCGCGTGGTGCTGGAAGGCCGCACCTACACGGTGGCGCCCGATGGCCGCACCACCGGCCTGGCCGGCGGCAAGCGCGCCATCGTCGTGTCGACGCGGGGCGGCCCGACCCTGGCCGGCATGAATGACTATCACACCGGTTACCTGCGCGCGGTGCTGGCCATGGCCGGCGTCACGGACGTGCAGGTACTGGAGGCGGACGGCCTGGCGCTGGGCACGGCGGCGCGCGAACAGGCCATCGAAGCGGCGTTGCGGCAGGCCACGCTGCTGGCGGCTTAAGAATGTCGGCCGACACGACCGCCATCAACCGGCAGATGGACCATTTCGATGGCCATCACAGCGTCTGGGTGTTTGGCTACGGCTCCCTGATCTACAAGGCGGACTTTCCCTACATGCAGCGCCGGGCCGCCAGCATCACCGGCTGGTCGCGCCGCTTCTGGCAGGGGTCGCACGACCACCGCGGTACGCCCACGGCGCCGGGCCGGGTCGTTACCCTGATACCGGACCCGGGCGCCGTGTGCCACGGCATGGCGTACCTGGTGTCGCCGGACGTGTTCACCCACCTCGATTACCGCGAAAAAAACGGTTACCTGCGGCGCGTCACCGATATCACTTTCGAAGACGGTTCCGGCGACATGGCCGAGGGCGTGGTATACATCGCCCGTGAAGACAACGGCTCCTTCCTGGGTCCCGCCAGCGAAGCCGAGATCGCGCGGCAGATTGCCGGCTCGGCCGGCCCAAGCGGTCCCAACAGCGACTACCTGACGCAACTGGCCATCGCCCTGCGCGAACTGGGCCGCGACGACGCCCATGTCTTTGCCATTGAACAGCATTTGCTGGAACTGATGGCCGCCAGAAGTTAACGCTCCGCGGCTCCCGGCCGCGGTCATGTAAAAGTCGCGCTAAAACAAATCCAGTTGCCCGCCCTGCTTCACCGCCGAAGGCACCGACAGCGGTCGCCGGAACTGGCTGGTATCGAGCTGGCGGAAACGCAGCATGCGCTGTTCCAGCCCCGGCTGCACCAGCCCCATGCGGCGCACGGTTTTTTCCACGCGCTGCCGGATCAGGTCTGCCCACACGCCCTCGCCGCGCATGCGCGCGCCGAATTCCGCCACGTACTCCTTGCCGCCGCGCATATCGCGGATACGGTTCATCACGCGCTGAGCGCGGTCGGGGAAATGCGCTTCCAGCCATTGCTGGAACAGCGCGTTCACTTCCCACGGCAGGCGCAGCACGATGTAATTGACGTGCACCGCGCCGGCGTCGCAGGCCGCTTCGATGACGCGCTCGATGTCCGGTTCCGTGATGAAGGGAATGATAGGCGCGATGCTGACGCCAACCGGAATGCCGGCCTCGGCCAGCGTGCGAATCGTGCGCAGGCGCCGCGCAGGCGCCGCGGCGCGCGGTTCCAGGGTGCGGGCAATATCGCTGTCGAGCGTGGTGATGGTGATGGCGGCCGACGCCAGCCGTTTGGCCGCCATGGCCGACAACAGGTCGATATCGCGTTCGATCAGCGACGACTTTGTGATCAGGCCGACCGGATGGTCGCACTCATGCAGCACTTCCAGCACGCCGCGCGTGATCTTCAAGCCGCGCTCGCATGGCTGGTAAGCATCGGTATTGACGCCCAGCGCAATGGCTTCCGGGACATAGCCGGGTTTGGCCAGTTCCTGCCGCAGCACGGCGGCCGCGTTGACCTTGGCCACCAGCCGGCTTTCGAAATCCAGGCCAGGCGACAGCCCGAGGTAACTGTGCGACGGGCGTGCAAAACAGTAAATGCAGCCGTGCTCGCACCCACGGTAGGGGTTGAGCGAGACATTGAACGGGATATCGGGCGAAGTGTTGCGCGTAAGAATCGTTTTTGCGATTTCGTCGGTCACGGTTGTCTTGAACAGACGCGGTTCATCGTCGCCACGGTCCCAGCCATCGTCGAATTGTTCCCGGTCCATGACTTCATGGCGTCCCTGCAGGTTGCTGACGGCGCCCCGTCCTTTGTGCACCTGCGGCGCCGGCTGCGTGCGGGATGGTCGCGCAGGCAACATGGCTTGCCATTCGTCCATGACAACTCCGTAATACTGTATATATAACCAGTATTCTATGCCTCCTTGCCTGTGGTGGCAAGCGCCATCAAACACGAAATTTCAATAGATTTCATTGCAGTCAGAGGCGCATAATGAAATCGCACATTGAGCGAAATCATTTGTTATATAACTTTTCACAAGGAATTTCCATGCTCAAGAATCTCAAGATTTCAGCCCGCCTGGGCCTGGGCTTCGGATGTGTCGTCCTGTTGCTGTTGCTGGTGTCGTCCATCAGCATTTCGCGCCTTGCCGCCAGCAATGAACAGACCCGGTTGATCCTGGAAGACCGCTACGCAAAATACCTGTTGCTGGAAGATGCGCTGAAAAACGCGATGGACAACGCGCGCCAGGTGCGCAACATGCTGCTGGCTTCCAATGATGCGGAATTCGAAAAGTTCCGGCGCAACGCCGACACCAACCGCACTGAAATCACGGAAGACTTGAGCAAGCTGCAAAAGGTCGTGGTGCTGGAAAAAGGCAAGGTCATGTTGAAGGACATCTTCGACAAGCGCGCCGTGCTGGACACGAAATACGACCAGTTCTATACGCTGGCAAGAACCGACCGCAAGGCCGGTACCGATTACCTGAAAACCGAATTCGTCCCCGCCAACGAACAATTCTGGCAAGCGCTGGAAGCGCTCGCCAAATTCCAGGGCGAGTTGATGGACAAATCCGGCGATGAAGTGGCGGCCAGCTATGACGCCACGCGCACCCTGGTGCTGGCGATGTCAGGCGGCGCCGTCCTGCTGGCGCTGCTGGTGGCCTACCTGATCACGATCGGCATCGTGCAGCCGCTGAAAACCGCCGTGCACGTGGCGGAACGGCTGGAAGCCGGCGACCTGTCGATGCAGATCGATGGCAGCTCGCGCGATGAAACCGGCCAGTTGCTCAATGCGATGCGCAATATGGTGGCCAAGCTCAACCAGGTGATCAGCGGGCAAAAGCAGGCCATCGATGCGGCCAACCGCGGCGACTTCAACTTGCGCGTCGACTTGCAGGGCTTGCAGGGTTTCCAGAAAGACCTGGCGGACGGCTTGAACCAGTTGATGGCCACCACCGGCGCCAGCGTGGCCGACGTGGTGCGGGTGATGGGCGCCTTGTCCGAAGGCGACCTGTCGAAAACCATCACCAAGGATTACCAGGGCGCGTTCGATGAATTGAAGCGCTATGCCAACAATACCGTCGGCAAACTCAACCAGGTGATCAATGGCCAGAAGCAAGCCATTGAAGCGGCCAACCGCGGCAATTTCAATGCACGTGTCGACGTGGCGGGCTTGCAGGGCTTCCAGAAGGAACTGGCCGACGGCATGAACCAGTTGATGGCCACCACCGGCGCCAGCCTGTCCGACGTGGTGCGCGTGATGGGCGCCCTGTCCGAAGGCGATTTGTCGAAAACCATCACCAAGGATTACGAAGGCGCGTTCGATGAATTGAAGCGCTATGCCAACAATACCGTGGCCAAGCTCAACCTGGTGATCGATGGCCAGAAAAACGTGGTGGACGCAGCCAACCACGGCGACTTCACGGCGCGCGTCGACCTGGCCGGGCTGCAGGGCTTCCAGAAAGAACTGGGCGACGGCTTGAACCGCCTGATGGTGACCACGGGCGCCTCGATCGATGACGTGGTGCGCGTCATGGGCGCGCTGGCCGAGGGCGACTTGAGCAAGACCATCGACAAGCATTACGAAGGCAGCTTTGCAGAACTGAAGTCGTACGCCAACAACACGGTAGCCAAGCTGTTGCAGGTGGTGACGGAAGTCAACCAGGGCGCGCATTCCCTGGCCAGCGCTTCGGAACAAGTCTCGGCCACCGCGCAATCGCTGTCGCAATCGGCCAGCGAACAGGCCGCCAGCGTGGAAGAAACCAGCGCCTCGCTGGAACAGATGACGGCGTCGATTTCGCAAAATACCGACAACGCCAAGGCCACCGACGGCATGGCGGCGCGCGCGTCGCAGGAAGCCACCGAGGGCGGCGAAGCCGTCAATGCGACAGTGTCGGCAATGAAGCAGATCGCCACGAAAATCAGCATCATCGACGACATTGCCTACCAGACCAACTTGCTGGCCTTGAATGCCGCCATCGAAGCAGCCCGCGCCGGCGAACACGGCAAGGGCTTTGCCGTGGTGGCGGCCGAAGTGCGCAAGCTGGCCGAGCGCTCGCAGGTGGCGGCGCAGGAAATTTCCGAAGTCGCGTCGGGCAGCGTGCAACTGGCGGAGCGCGCCGGCCAGTTGCTGGGCCAGATGGTGCCGAACATCAAGCGCACCTCGGACCTGGTGCAGGAAATTTCCGCCGCCTCGGAAGAACAGTCGGCCGGCGTGGCGCAAATCAATTCGGCCGTGCAACAACTGTCGCAGACCACACAGCAAAACGCGGCCAGCTCGGAAGAGCTGGCGGCTACCGCCGAGGAAATGAGCGGCCAGGCCGAGCAATTGCAGCGGACCATGGAATTCTTCAAGGTGGAAAGCCGCATGGAATCGGCGTTTTCCTCGTCCCGCAAGGGCATGGCGCCGCGCGCCGTCGTCCGCAAGCGCTCCGAGCCGCGCACGTCGGTTGTCGATACCGGCGACCCCGATGAGACCCGGTTTGCGCGGTTCTGACGGCCTATAGACGTCCCGCGGCGCCAGGCGCCGGGGGACGGGCCACGCCTTGCCGGCCGCACCGCCGCCATTATCACGATTACCACGCCCTCCTGTTCTTTCCATCCCGCTTACGCTGTTTCGTTGCCGGAATTTCAGCATTGGCGCGGCAACTGGTATCATGCGCATTGAATTGCGGCGCTGCACAAGCGCCGGCTGCACGCATCCAACCGCCGGTGCTGCGCCCGTGGCCGAACCCGGCCGCCGCGGCCCGCCGGCCAAACCTGAGACAACGATGACCAATACGACCCAGTTGCCGTCTTTCGGCACGCGCCTGGCGCTCGCTATCAGCGCCTTCTTCCGCACGCTCGGCAATGCCGAATACGCGGCCCGCATCCAGCGCCTCGACGAGCCGATGGCCGCACCCACAGTGGCGCCTACGCCAGCGCCAACGGCAGCCCCCACGGCGCCGCCGACCCCGGCCCCGACTGCCGCCCCAGTGATCCTGCGTGAAGCCACGCCGGACGCGGCGCTGCAACTGCTGAGCTTGCTGCAACGCGAAGCGCGCCTGATCGACTTTACCCAGGAAAACCTGGCCGGTTACGCGGACGCCGACATCGGCGCCGCCGCCCGCGTGGTGCACGAAGGCTGCGCCAAGGTCTTGCGCGAACACTTCACGATCGAACCGGTGCGCGCCGAAGCCGAAGGCAGCCGCGTGACGCTGGAAGCCGGCTTCGACGCGGCGTCCGTGCGCCTGACCGGCAACGTGGTGGGCCAGGCGCCGTTCAAGGGCAGCCTGTCGCACCGCGGCTGGCGCGCCACCTCGGTGCGCCTGCCGAAACTGGCGGAAGCCCATGATGCGAAAGTATTGGCCCCGGCGGAGGTGGAACTGTGAGCGATCCAAAATACGCCATCGGCATTGACCTCGGCACCACGCACTCGGCGCTGTCCTATGTGGACCTGGCCGCCAGCGACGGTGAAAAAACCGCGCAAACCGTGCTTGGCATTCCCCAGTTGACCGCGCCCGGCACGGTGGAAGACTTGCCGCTGCTGCCCTCATTCCTGTACCTGCCGCACCCCGATGAAATGGCGGCCGGCGAACTGGCCCTGCCGTGGCAGGAAGGCCAGGCCGGCGCGCCGGTGGCCGGTGAAATGGCGCGCAGCCGCGGCGCCACCACGCCGATCCGCCTGGTGTCGTCGGCCAAGAGCTGGCTGTGCCACCCCGGCGTGGACCGCCGCGCCGCGATCCTGCCCAACGATGCGCCGGAAGAAGTCAGCCGCGTCTCGCCGCTGGAGGCATCGACGCGCTACCTGGCGCACCTGCGCCAGGCCTGGGATGCGGCGCATCCGGACGCGCCGTTCACCGAGCAGGCCGTGACCGTCACCATCCCCGCCTCGTTCGACCCGGCCGCGCGCGAACTAACGGCCGACGCGGCGCGCGCCGCCGGTTATGAAGGCTTGACCCTGCTGGAAGAACCGCAGGCCGCGCTGTACAGCTGGATCCAGGGCAGCGAAGGCAAATGGCGCAAGGCCGTCAAGCCGGGCGACATCATCCTGGTGGTGGACGTCGGCGGCGGCACCAGCGACTTTTCGCTGATCGCGGTGCTGGAGCGTGACGGCGTGCTGGAACCGCACCGCGTGGCCGTGGGCGACCATATCCTGCTGGGCGGCGACAACATGGACCTGGCGCTGGCGCACATGGTGGCGCGCAAGCTGGCCGCCAACGGCACCCAGCTCGACGCCTGGCAATTGCGCGCGCTGACCTATGGCTGCCGCGCCGGCAAGGAAGCGCTGCTGGCCGACGCGTCGGCCCAGACGTGGCCAATCGTGGTGCCGAGCCGTGGCTCGAAACTCATCGGCGGTTCGATCCGCACGGAATTGACGCGCGACGAAGTCGTGAACTTCATCGTCGAAGGCTTCTTCCCGCGCGTCGAAGCATCGAGCCGCCCCGCCGTGCGCACCCGCGCCGGCCTGACGCAACTGGGCCTGCCCTATGCGCAGGACGCGGCCGTCACGAAACACCTGGCCGCCTTCCTGGGCCGCCAGCTCGGCGCGACCGCGGACTTGCAGGGCTACGAAGGCCGCCAGCCGGCCGAGGCGACGTTCCTGCACCCGACCGCGGTGCTGTTCAACGGCGGCGTGTTCAAGTCCGGCCTGCTGGCCCAGCGCGTGATGGACACCATCAACGACTGGCTGTACATGGAAGGCGCGGAACCGGCGCGCATGCTCGACGGCGCCGACCTGGACCTGGCCGTGGCCCGCGGCGCGGCCTACTACAGCTACGTGCGGCGCGGCGCCGGCGTGCGCATCCGCGGCGGCACGGCCCGTTCGTACTATGTGGCGGTGGAATCGTCGATGCCGGCCATTCCCGGCATGGAACCGCCGATCCAGGCGCTGTGCGTGGCGCCGTTCGGCATGGAGGAAGGCGGCGAAATGGAATTGCCGGGCCAGCAGTTCGGCCTGGTGGTCGGCGAACCGGTCAACTTCCGCTTCTTTGAATCGTCGATCCGCCGCCAGGATGCGATTGGCGCCCTGCTGGACTTCTGGGGGCCGGACGAATTGACGGAACTGAACGAAATCCAGATGACGCTGTCGCCGGAAGGCCGCCAGCCGGGCGAGGTGGTGCAGGTGAAACTGCACGCGCTGGCCACCGAAGCGGGCACGCTGGAATTGCTGGCGGTGGCCGACGACAATGGCCAGCGCTGGAAAGTCGAGTTCGACGTACGCGCCACCGGCGCCGACAGCGCCGGCTAAGCCGCTCAGGCCATGAAGCCCTGCCTCGTCGCCATCGACCTGGGCACCACCAACACGGTGGTGGCCTATGCCGAGCCGGGATCGGAAGAAGTCCGGCTGTTCGACATCGACCAGTTGACGGCGCCCGGTGAAATCGGCGCCGCCCCGCTGCTGCCGTCGCTGCGCTACCACGCGGCCGATGGCGAACTGGCGGCCGGCGAATTGCAGCTGCCGTGGCGGCAGGACGACGTGGCCGGGGTGGCGCAGGTCGCGGTCGGCCGGCTGGCGCGCAAGCTGGGCGCGCAGGTGCCGGGACGGCTGGTGGCGTCGGCGAAAAGCTGGCTGTCGCACCGGAACGTCGACCGCATGGCGCCGATCCTGCCGTGGGGCGCCGAGGACGGCGTGCCGAAAGTGTCGCCGGTCGCGGCCAGCGCTTCTTACCTGGCCCACGTGAAGGCCGCGTGGAACCTGCGTTTCCCCGCGCACCCGCTGGAACGCCAGCAGGTGGTGCTGACGATTCCCGCCTCGTTCGACGAAGGCGCGCGCGCGTTGACGGTGGAAGCGGCCCGGCTGGCGGGCTTGCCGTCGCTGCGCCTGCTGGAAGAACCGCAGGCGGCGTTTTACGACTGGCTATACCGCCACAAGGCCACGCTGGCGCAAGACCTGGCGCAATCGAAGCTGGTGCTGGTGTGCGACGTCGGCGGCGGCACCACCGACTTCAGCCTGATCCGGGTCGACGTGGCCGACGGCGAACCGGTGCTGACCCGGATCGGCGTCGGCAACCACTTGATCCTGGGCGGCGACAACATGGACCTGGCGCTGGCCCGGCTGGCCGAACAGCGCCTGCAGGGCGGCGCGGACGGGCAGCGCCTGTCGGCCACGCGCATGGCGCAACTGGTGGAGCGCTGCCGCGCCGCCAAGGAACAATTGCTGGCCGCCGATGCGCCCGGCAGCGTGCCGGTCACCCTGCTGGGCGGCGGCTCCAAACTGATCGGCGGCACGCGTACCGTGGAATTGCAGCGCGCCGAAGTCGAGCAACTGGTGGTGGACGGCTTCTTCCCCATGAATGCGGCGGCCGAACATGCCGCCCGCGCACGCGGCGGCATCGTGGAATTCGGCCTGCCTTACGCGCAAGACCCGGCCATCACGCGCCACCTGGCCGCGTTCCTGGCGCAGCACGCGGGCGCCGCGCGCGAAGCGCTGGGCCTGGCCCCGGACGATGCGGCGCTGCCGGTTCCCGATACCCTGTTGATGAATGGCGGCGTGTTCCGCGCCGATGCGCTCGCGCGGCGGCTGGCCGCCGTGCTGGCGGGCTGGCGCGGCGCACCGCTCACGGTGCTGCACAACGACAACCCCGACGTGGCGGTGGCGCGCGGCGGCGTCGCCTATGGCCTGGGCAGGCAGGGCCGCGCACCCACCATCGGCGGCGGTTCGGCGCGCTCGTATTTCCTGCTGCTCGACGACGGCAGGCACCAGGGCAGCCGCGCGGTCTGCCTGTTGCCGCGCGGCGCCGACGCCGGCGCCGAAGTGCGCCTCGGCGGCCGCACGTTCGCGCTGCGGCTGGGACGCCCGGTGCGCTTCCACCTGGTGTCCACCACCGGCGGCAGCGGCCCCGCGCCGCAGCCGGGCGACGTGGTGGAGCTCGACCCGGCCGACTGCGTGCGCCTGCCGCCGATCGCCACCGTGCTGCGCGACAGCGGCGATGCGCAGGCGCGCAAGGAAATCCCGGTGCAACTGGCCGCCACGCTGTCGGAAGTGGGCACCCTGGAAATCCATTGCATTGCCGCGGATGGCGCCGGACAGGCCGGGCCGCAGCGCTGGCAACTGGAATTCCAGCTGCGCGGCTCGCAGGATGGCGAGGACGCGGCCGAGGAAATCGTGCTGCCGCCGCGCGCGAAAGACGCACTGGCCGCGGTCGAGCGCATCTTCGGCGCAAAATCGCAGCAGGTCGACAGCAAGGAAGTGCGCCAGCTGGGCCGACAGCTCGAACACTTGCTGGGCAGCCGCGAAACCTGGGCCATGCCGGCGCTGCGCCACCTGTTCGATGCGCTGCTGGCGCGCGCCAAGGGCCGCCGCCGCTCGGCCGAACACGAACGCGCGTGGCTGAACCTGGCCGGCTATTGCCTGCGGCCCGGCTTTGGCGATGCGCTTGACGGCTGGCGTATCGAACAATTGTGGGCGCTGTTCGACACCGGCGTGCAATACCACAAGGACAGCCAGGCCTGTTCCGAATGGTGGACCCTGTGGCGGCGCGTGGCCGGCGGTCTGCCGGTCGATGCGCAATTGCGGCTGCTCGACGATTTCGCCTTCAACCTGCAGGCCGATGAACAGGAACGCGGCAAGCGGCCCGTCACGCTCGTCAATGGCAGCGAGGAAGACATGCTGCGCCTGGGCGCATCGCTGGAACGGATTCCATCGGCGTACAAGGCGGAAATCGGCCAGTGGCTGCTGGACCAGCTGCTCAACGCGTCGGGCCCGAAGGCCGATGTGATGCAGGGCCGCTACCTGTGGGCGCTGTCGCGCGTGGGCGCGCGCCAGCCGTTCCACGGCAGCGCGCATGACGTCGCGCCGGTCGACACCGTCAGCACCTGGCTGGCGGCGATCCTGGAACTGGACTGGAAAAAACTCGAGCCGGCCGGCTTTGCCGCCGCCCACCTGGCGCGCATGACGGGCGACCGCACGCGCGACATCGAACCGGCGCTGCGCGAACAGGTGTTGCGCAAGCTGGACTCGGTGCGCGCACCGGCCGCCTGGAGCGCCATGGTGGCGGACGTGGTGCAGCTGGACCAGGCCGTGGAAAAACGCATGCTGGGCGAAGCGCTGCCGCCCGGGCTCAAACTGCTCAGCTGATCAACGATCCTGCAGGGCGGGCCGGTATCCCGCCTGCTGTTCCACGAAACCGTCGAACGCCGCCATCACGGGGGCGTAACGCTGGTGGTCGCCTTCGATCGCGCCGAGGGCATGGGCCACCGCTTCCAGGGTCGACAACTGGTCCGGCGCATGGGCCTTGCGGATGCGGTACTGCGAGGCCGGCATGTCGCGCAGCGGCAGCCGGGGCAGGCGCTGCAGCAACGGATTCACATACAGCATCTTGCGGCTCTTGCGCCAGGTCGCATCGAGCGCCACCAGCAGCAACTGGTCCGGCGCGCGCATCCACGCCGGGTCGAACGGCGGCGGCGCCTGGCCTGGCGCGCCGTCCGGCGTGTCAGGATACAGGAGCACGGCGCGCGGCGCCCGCGCCAGCAGCGCCGCCAGCGCCGCCTCATCGAACGCTTCCCCCACCGCGATCGCGCTGCCGGGCAGGCACAAATGCAACAGCCGCCCGCTGTTCTTGGCGTTGTGCACTTCCATCGGATGTTGCAGGATCAGGACGCGGGTAGCGCTGGCGGCCGGCGCGGCCCAGTGGCAAATGCACGCGCTTTGCGCCCGCAGGCAAGCCGCGCACGTGGCGCGGCGCGGGGCCGGAACCGGCGCCGGGGCGGTCATGCCTGGCGCTCCAGGCAAGGGCGCGCACAGTGCATGGCCTGGGCACGCGGGCGCTCGGTACCGGCGCGGGGGCGTTGCAGGGAGCGGGAGCAATCGGGTCGTGGCAGCATCATGCCGCGATTGTAGCGGCCAGCGCCATCGCCGCACCAGTGGCAGCGCTGGCGTTCACCGTACGAGCGCCGGCAACCGGCTGCTGCCGGCCGGGCGGCCCGGCGCGTCACGCTGCATGGCGGCCATCTGTTGCGCCGTCAACTTGAATACCGATACCGATTGCGCCAGCTGTTCCGACTGTTCCTGCATGGCCGATGCCGCCGCCGCGGCCTGTTCCACCAGTGCGGCGTTTTGCTGCGTGGTTTCATCCATTTGCGTGATGGCGTGGCTGATCTGCTCGATGCCGCTGCGCTGCGCCTCGCTGGCGTCGGCGATGTCCGTCATGATGGCGGTCACGCGTGCAATCGCGGCCACGATGTCGTCCATGGTGGCGCCGGCCTTGCTGGTCAGCGACGCCCCGGCTTCGACTTTTTCCACGGAATCGGCAATCAATTCCTTGATTTCCCTCGCCGCCGCGGCCGAGCGCTGCGCCAGCCCCCGCACTTCGGACGCCACCACGGCAAAGCCGCGCCCCTGCTCCCCGGCGCGCGCCGCTTCCACGGCCGCATTGAGCGCCAGGATATTGGTCTGGAATGCAATGCCGTCGATGACGGCGATGATGTCGACAATGCGGCGCGACGAGGCATTGATGGCTTCCATGGTCTGCACCATGTCGCCCACCACGGCCCCGCCCCGGCTGGCCGTCTGCGACGCCGCGTCGGCCAGCACGGTGGCCTGGCGCGCATTGTCGGCATTGGCGCGCACGATGGCCGTCAACTGTTCCATCGAAGACGCGGTTTCCTGCAGCGAACTGGCTTGCCGCTCGGTGCGGTTCGACAAATCCAGGTTGCCCGCCGCGATTTCATTGGTGGCGTCGGCCATGCTGTCGGCGCCGCTGCGGACCTGCCCGACGATGTCGACCAGGTTGCTGTTCATGCTTTTCAGCGCATCCATCAATTGGCCCGCCTCGTCGCGCGTCTGCACCACGATATCGCTGGTCAGGTCGCCCGAGGAGACGCTTTGGGCCACCCGCACCGCATCGCTGATCGGTTGCGTGATGGTGCGCGTGATGTACCACGCAAAGCCCACGCCCAGCGCAACCGCGGCCGCGCCCAGCATCAGCAGCATGTTGCGCCCGCTTTCATAGCCGCGCTGGATATCGGCCGCCATGGCGCCCAGCCGTGCTTTCTGTTCATCGGCCAGTCTTTGCAGCGCCGCCAGGTATGCCACGCGCTTGCCTTCCATGTCCGATTCGAAGATGCGCTTGCCTTTATCGAAGTCGCCGTCGGCCTTGGCCTTGAAGACTGCCTTGCGGGCATCCACGTATGCTTTACGCGTGGAGAGAATTGCCTGGTACAGCGCCTTGCCTTCCTGGTCCGGCAACAGCGCCGCCATCGCGTCCTGGATTTCCGTGGCGCGCGCCGACGACGCGCTCATCAGGTTTTCAAAATATTTCTGGTCGGCCGCGTCCTGTACTTTCCAGGCGGCGGCGGTGCGGGCGGCATTGACTTCGACGATTTTTTGCCACTCCGCGACCATGCGTTCGATGCGCGCATGCTCGGCTACCAGCGTGCCGGTTTTCGCGCTTGCGGATTGCATCCGGATAATGCCGATCGCGGTCAACAGCACCAGCAACATCAGTACCACGGCAAAGGCAATGCCCAGGCGCATGCCGATTTTCAAATTCTTCATGGCGGCCTCCACTTGCGTTAGTCAACTGCAAGTCTGAGCCGATCACGGCCGCCACGCAACTGTTAGCCGTGCGGAACATCCCGTTACGGCGGCGGCGCAGTGCTTCCCAGCAATTCCTCGATTTGCGCAAGTGCGCTCTGGTCTTTCAGTACATTGCGCAGCCAGACGTGCAGCGGCATCTCGCCCCAGTGCGCAGCTCTTTCCGCCAGGTAAGCTACCGGGCTGTGCGGTTCGGTGCGGCGGAAAAATTCCGCCACCTGCCGCAATTGCGCCAGCGCCTGGCTACGGCCCTGCAAGTGGCCGTCCCCGGCGCCCTGCGCCGGGACGGTTGCGCCGGCGCGGCTGTCCGGCTGCGGCGCGCCGTCAGCCACGGCGCCCGGCGCCAGCGGTTCGATAAAGTCGATCGCGTTCAGGATGGCTTCGCGCGCCGCGCCAAACGCCGGGCCGTCGGCGCCCAGCCTGGCGTCCACCACGGCCTGCAACTGCGCCAGCGACGCGAGGCAATAGCGCGCATCGTCCAGCAGGCGTTCATTGAACGGGGCTGAATTGCGGCGCCGCGCCGCGTCCAGCTGCGCCAGGTCCGGCCCATCCCCTGCCTCGCCGGCGCCAGCCTGCCGCCACGGATCGCCGCCGCCCTGCGCCGCGGCAGCGATGCGCAGGCGCGCCGCGTCGAAGTGCGCCATCGACACCGTACCGTCTTCACTGACCGGCATTTGCCGCACCAGCTGCGGCGTGCGCGCCAGCAGCCACGCGAGGTTGCCGCTGCGCTGTTCATGGCCGTCTTCGTCATCCGGCAACGGGTGCATCGCATCCCAATAGCGTTCGCACATGCCCGCCAGCAGGGCGAAGCCGTCGCCCAGGCCGCGGAACCGGCGCAGCCGGGCGTGCGCTTCCGCCAGCCAGACGGCCAGCCGCAAGTCCTTGCTGCGCGATTCGATCAGCGCCGCGCAGCGCGCCGCCACGAAATCCCAGTCCGCCTCCTTCAACGCCGTGACCCATTCGCCCTGCGCCAGCGACGGATCGTCCTGGGTGCGGGCGCGCACGATGTCGTCGACTTCGGCGCTGAACGACAGGTCCGCCCCGCACGCATCGTGGACACTGACGGGAACCAGCAATTGCGCAATACTGAACATGGCGCCCTCCTCAGCTGATGAGATAGTCAAAGCGCGCATGCGCGCCGGCTTCCAATGCGGGCCCGACCCCGATCCGGATCGCCGTCACGCCCACCCCGCCGGCCATGCGCGCCAGCAGCGCATCGGCCAGTCCCGGCAACAGTACGCTGTCGATCACGCGGTCGACCTGTCGCACTCCGGCATCCAGCTGCGCGCAGCGCGCCAGCAACGCATCCACCACCTCCCGGTCCCACGTGAACGGCGCCGCATGCACGGCCTGTACGCGCCGCGCCACCCGCTCCAGCCGCAAGCCGATGATGCGGACCAGCACGTCTTCGGCGATCGGATAGAACGGCACCACGTGCATGCGTCCCAGCAGCGCGGCCTTGAAATGGCGCAGCAGCGCCGGCCGCGCCAGCGCTTCCAGGTCTTCCGGCGATGGCCGGTCCAGCCCCTGCAGCCCGGCACATGCTTCGGCGATCGCGTCGGCGCCGGCGTTCGAGGTGGCAATGATGACGGTATGGCGGAAATCCACCGCGCGCCCTTCGGCGTCGTCCAGCACGCCCTTGTCGAACACCTGGAAAAACAGTTCGGCCACGTCCGGATGGGCCTTTTCGAATTCATCGAGCAGCAGCACGCAATACGGGTTGCGCCGCACGGCTTCGGTCAGCACGCCGCCTTCGCCATAGCCGACGTAGCCGGGCGGCGATCCCTTCAGTCCCGACACGCTGTGCGCTTCCTGGTATTCGTTCATGTGGATCGCCACCACCTTGCGCTCGCCGCCATACAGCGCCTCGGCCAGCGCCAGCGCGGTTTCGGTCTTGCCGGTCCCGGACGGCCCGGCGAACAGGAACACCGCGCGCGGCTTGCCCGGATCGGCCAGCCCGGCCGCGCCGCTTTTCAGGCGCTGCGCCACGGCGGCCATCGCGTGCGGCTGTCCCAGGATGCGCGCCTGCAGCGATTCCTGCAGCGCGCGCACGGCGCGCCATTCATCGGTGGCCATGCGCCCGAGCGGAATGCCGGTCCACGCCGACACCACTTCGGCCACCGCCAGCGCATCGACGTCAAGCGGCGCCAGCGGCTCGCCTTCCTGCAACGCGGCCAGCTGGCCGTGCAGCGCCGCCAGCGGCATCGCGCCGGCTTCCTGCCCTTCGCGCTGCAGCGCGATGGCCGCGCCCAGCGCCTTTTCCTGTTCCCAGCGCGTGCGCCGCGCCGCGTGGTCGCACCGCAGGATGGCCTGTTCCTCTTCCAGCGCCGCCAGCCGCGCATCGATCGCCGCGCCCTCGCCGCCACCATTGCCGCCCAGCGCGCGGTCCTTGCCGAGCGCACGCATTTCCAGCGCCACGTGGTGCATGCGGGCATGCAGCCGCTCCACGCAGTCGGGCGCGGTGCTGCGCGCCAGCGCCACGCGGGCGCAGGCCGTGTCGAGCAGGCTGACCGCCTTGTCCGGCAATTGCCTGCCGCTGAGGTAGCGCTGCGACAGCTTCACGGCCGCCGCCACGGCCGCGTCGCGCACCGCCACGCCGAAATGGCGCTCCATCAGCGGCGCCATGGCGCGCACCATGGCGCAGGCGGTTTCCTCGTCGGGCTGTTCCACCTTCACCACCTGGAAGCGCCGCGCGAGCGCCGCGTCCTTTTCCACGTGCCGCTTGTATTCGCTCCAGGTGGTGGCGGCAATGGTGCGCAATTCGCCGCGCGCCAGCGCCGGCTTGAGCAGGTTGGCCGCGTCTGCCTGGCCCGCCTGGCCACCGGCGCCGATCAGCGTATGGGCTTCGTCGATGAACAGCACCACCGGATGCGCGCTGTTGCGCACGTCCTCGATCACGCCGGTCAGGCGCGCCTCGAATTCGCCGCGCACGCCGGCGCCTGCCTGCAGCAGGCCCAGGTCCAGCGCGTGGATCGCCACGCCCTGCAGCGCTTCCGGCACGTCGCCGGCGGCGATCCGCTGCGCCAGCCCTTCCACCACCGCGGTCTTGCCGACGCCGGCGTCGCCGGTAAGGATCGGGTTGTTCTGGCGCCGCCGCATCAGGATGTCCATGGCCTGGCGGATTTCACTGTCGCGCCCCACCACCGGATCGAGCCGACCTTCGCGCGCCAACCGCGTCAGGTCGGTGGTGTAGCGCGCCAGCGCGGGCGCCTTGCGCTGCAGTTGCGTGACGGGATCGGCATGATCGGCATAGTCGGCGCGACTGTCGGCGCCGGCCGCGCCGGGCGCCGCTTCCGGCAACACCCGCGGCGCCGGCCATTCCTCCTGCGAGCCGCGCGCATACTTGTCGAGGTTGTGCTTGAGGTCATCGACCGGGAAGCGCCCGAACAGTGGCGAGCCGCGCTGCGCCAGTTGCGCCAGCCCCGGTTCCGTCAGCAGCGCCAGCAGCAGGTGGCCGCTGCGCACCAGGTCCGGTTCCGGCAGCGCCAGCGAAGCGATCAGCCACGCCTGCTCCAGCAACACCGGCAAGTGCGCGGAAAACACCGGCGTGCGCGTGCTGCCGGCCTTGAAGCGCGCCACTTCGCGCCGCAAGTCCGCTTCCAGCTGGCTGGTGGCGATCCCGCAGCGGCGCGCGATCACCACGAAATCGCTGCGCTCCTGTTCCAGCAGGGCCAGGAACAGGTGTTCCAGGTCCACTTCATATTGTCCCAGGCCGACGCAAATGCTGGCGGCGCGCGTGGCCGCCACGCGCGAGGTGTCGTTGAGCTTTGCGATCAGGGTTTTCAGGTTCAGAGTCATAAGGTTCCCCGCCGGTTGATCGAATAACGCAAGGTCGACGGCTGCAGCACCGCGTCGAAGGCGACGGCGCCGCGCTGGCCGGCCAGTGCGCCGGAAATGGTGATGCGGATACGGTTGATGGCGCCGGTTTCCGGCGCGATGCGCACGTCCACGCGGAGCAGGCGCGGTTCGTGCCGCTGCACGGCGTGGCGGATGCTGGCGCAGATGTGCGCCTGGTCGGCCACGCTGCCCAGGCAGCAGGCCGCGAAATCGGCCAACCCATAGCTGGCGACCGAGGCCGCGCATTGGGGATGGCCCCGCAGCCAGCCGGCCGGCAGCGCCGCGCGCGTGTTCAGCAAGTCTTCCAGGCTGCGCGCGACGGATTCCTTCAGCCGGGCCGGCGGCAGCGACGAACCGGTGCCGAACAGCACGCGGTCCAACAGGCCGGCCGGCGTGGCGGGGGATTGCGGGGCCATGATCAGGCTCTCAGGTCAGGCGCCGTGCCGCGCTCAGACGATACGATTGGCCGCCAGGTCCCAGCCGCCCGACGTGTTGCCGCCGACACCGCCGGTGATCTTTTGCTGCGTGTACTTCCAGCGCACCTTGGAAAACTTGAAACCCACGTCTTCCGTCAGGATGTCGCCTTCCGCCACCGAGGGCGACACCGCGCCGATCAGCACGTTTTCGATTTCGATTTCAAAGTACTTGACGCGCTCGCCCTGGCCGTCCGCGCGCATGAACTCGAACTTCGCCTTGGGAATGGTGCGGCCCGCCGCGCAGGTTTGTAGCAGGATCGGCGAGGCCAGGTCGGCCAGCTTGGAAATCACGATGTCGCGGTGCTCGCAGCGTTCGGCCGTGTGGCCGCCGCCGGTGGACGAGGTGGCCGACTTGGGCTGTTCCACGCCCCACGACACGGATTTGCACTCGATCCAGTCCTTGTGGCGGTCATCGTTGGATTCGCCCTTGATGCCATCGATCTGCAGGTATACGTCTATAGCCATAGCATGCTCCTGGTGTGGTTGAAGGATTAACGGTTGGTCGATTGCGGCAACTCCGCGACCAGTCGGAGGGAAACGGACAATTCGTCGAGCTGGAAATGCGGTCGCAGGAACGACACCGCGCGGAAAACGCCGGGCCGGCCCGGCACGTCATGCACCTGCACCACGGCTTCGCGCAGCGGATAGCGCGCCTTCTGTTCCTGGCTGGCGTTGTCGTCGAGCAGCACGTAGCGCATCAGCCAGCGGTTGAGGAAGTCTTCCACGTTCGACGCGGCGGAAAAACTGCCGACCTTGTCGCGCATCATGGCTTTCATGTAATGCGCGATGCGCGACACGGCGAAGATGTATTGCAGCTGCGACGACAGCACGGCGTTGGCATTGGCCGCGTCGGTGCTGTAGCGGCGCGGCTTTTGCGCCGACTGCGCGCCGAAGAACGCCGCATACGACGTGTTCTTGCAATGCACCAGCGAAATGAAGCCCAGGTCGCTGAGCTCCTTTTCGCGGCGGTCCGTGATGGCCACCTCGGTCGGGCATTTCAGCGCCACCTCGCCCTCGCCGGTCTTGAACGTATGGGTCGGCAAGTCGTCCACCAGCCCGCCGCCCTCCACGCCGCGGATGGCGGCGCACCAGCCATAGTCGTCGAATGCCTGCGCCAGGCGTGCGCCGAACGCATACGCCGCGTTGCACCACAGGTATTTGTGGTGGTCGCTGCCATCGACTTCCTCGACGAAATGAAAGCCTTCCACCGTGGTGCCGTCGACAGGGTTGAACGGCAGCCGGCCCAGGTAGCGCGGCAGCGCCAGCCCGACGTAGCGCGCGTCCTCGGATTCGCGGAACGCCTTCCATTTCGCATATTCGACGGTGTCGAATACCTTGGCGAGGTCGCGCGGCTTGCCAAGGTCGCCGTAGCTTTCCAGGCCAAACAGTTCGGGCGAAGCCGACGCGATGAACGGCGCGTGCGCGGCGGCCGCCACGTGCGACATCTGTTCGATGAAATACATGTCTTCCGGCTGGCGCGAAATTTCGAAGTCCCCCACCAGCGCGCCATAGGGCGCGCCGCCAAAGGTGCCGAACTCCTCTTCGTAGACTTTCTTGAAAATTGCGCTCTGGTCGAATTCCAGCGCGCTGCGGAAGTCCTTGACCAGTTCGCGCTTGCTGGCGTTGAGCATGCGGATGCGCACGTTCTCGCCGCTGGCGGTATGGCGCACCAGGTAATGCAGGCCGGTCCAGCTCTGCTCGAGCTTCTGGAATTCCGGCGCGTGCATGATGGCCGACAGCTGGCTGGAAATCAGGCGGTCCAGTTCCGCCACGCGCGCATCGATGGTGGCGCACAGGTTGGGCGACACCGTCACCGTGCCGGCCAGCACCTGCTTCACGAATTCGGCGATGATGTCGCGCGCGCGCTCGTGTTCCTGCGGCGACTTCGCCACGCGGCTTTCCTCGACGATGCGGTCCAGCAGGCCGCCCGGTTCGTCCAGCAGTCCGGCCGGGGCATCGACAAGGATCCCGGTTCCTGCATCCAGTGGCGCGTGGAGCGCCTGCAATTGTGCGGACATGTTATGCCTCCCTGGCGTTGCCGCTGTCGATGTTGCTGCGGTCGGCGCCGCCGCCATTGCCACCGCTGCCCCCTTCGGCGCCGCGGCGCAACTGGTCGGTGCTGGCCAATACCTGCGCCAGCAAGTCTTCCAGCTTGTCGTTGCCGGCCAGCTTGTTGCGCAGGTCGGCCAGCTTGCCGCGCGCTTCCAGCAGTTGGCGCAGCGGCTCGACCTGGCGCACCACGGCTTCCGGACGGAAGTCGCTCATGGCGCGGAATTGCAGGTCCACCGCCAGCGCGCCCTCGCCGCCCAGCCGGTTGGGTGCGGCGAAGCGCGCGGCCGGCGCCACCCCGGCCAGCACTTCATCGAAATTGTCGGCGTCGATGCCGACGAAGCGCCGTTCCTTCAACCGTTTCGGCGGCTGGTCCGGGTTGCCGCCAAAGTCGCCGACCACGCCCACCACGAACGGCAATTCCTTGCTTTCCAGGGCGTCGCCGATTTCCACGTCATAGCTCATCTGCACGCGCGGCGCGCGCACCTTGCCGAGCCGTTTTTGGATACTGTCGCTGTTGGCCATTGCTGTTCTCCTATTTGAGGGTGCCAAAGGGATCGGAAGCGCCCCCTTGCGCCGCCACCGGCTTGGCAGGCGCCGGACGCTTCACGGGAACGGTTTTTTTCACGGGCGCAGGCGGGAGCACGGCGTCTTCGCCGACGCTGGCGCGCAATTGGCGCGCCAGTTCCTGCGCTTCGCTGCGTGCCGCCCCCTGCAGGCTGTTTTGCGCCTGCATGTCCGCATACGCGGCCACCGACAGGCGCAAGCCGCTGGCGGCCAGCAGCCGGCCGGCCTGCGCGTCGAGCGGGTCGCGCCGCAACGCTTCCTGCGCATGCGCGATGGCGTCGGCATACTGGCTGCGGTCGTATTTCAGCTGCGCCATCGCCAGCCACGGCGCCTTGTCGGCCGGGTACACGGCGGCGGCGTTTTTCCAGATCGCCAGCGCCTGGTCCGCGTGACCCGCCGTGGCGGCGCGCTGCGCTTGCGCGCCCAGCGCATCGAGCGAAGGCGGCGCGGGCGGCGGCGCCGATATGCGGGCGGCCTGGTCGTCGGCCGCGCAGGCCGCCAGCATCAGCGCGCAGGCCAGCCCGGCCGCGCCGGGAATCAATGGCTTCGTCATCATGGAGAACTCCTTTCACGGGGGTGCTGGCCATCATGCAGGCGCGTGCCGCGTAAATAATTGCGTTTGCGCAATTTCCTGATGGCATGCAGCGTGGGATGGGCCGGCGCAGTTGCGCAGACGCAAGCATGGGCCCGGGCCGCGCCGCTGTAATGGCTCATCCACGGCCAAGGAGGAATCATGAACACGCGCATAGAACGGCGCAGTGCGCAGCGCGACGCGCGCCAGCTGTCGCTCTCGGATTTGTTGCACGAAGGCTTTTACCTGCTGCATTTGCTGAAGCAGGGCCACGCGCCGGGCGGGCTGGAAGACTTCCAGCAGCGCATCGTGCGCATGCTCGATGAATTCGACCGCGAAGCGCGCCGGCTGCACGCCCACGGCGACGACATCGGCGCGGCGAAATACGCGTATTGCGCGGCGCTCGATGAAATCGTGCTGTCGTCGGAATTCTCCTTGCGCGGCGCGTGGGAACGCACGCCGCTGCAATTGACGGTATTTGGCGACCAGTTGGCCGGCAAGCATTTCTTCGAGCGGCTGGAAGCGCTGCGCGGCAAGGGCGCCGTGCGGCTGCAGGCGCTGCAAGTGTTCCATATGTGCCTGCTGATGGGATTCAAGGGCCGTTATGCGATGGATGAACGCGACCGGCTGGCGTGGATCACCGCGCGGCTCGGCGATGAAATCGCCCACATCCGGGGCAAGGGACGCGGCTTCGCGCCGCAGGCCCCGCGTCCCGACCAGGTAGTCCACCCACTGCGCCGCGACGTGCCGCCATGGATGGTGGCGGCGCTGCTGTTGCTGACGGCGGGAGGCGCCTTCGGCGGCATGCAGTGGTCGCTGGCGCGCGAGGGACAGCAGCGCATGGGCCTGTACGCCGGCGTGGTAAGGCTGCCGCCGCAGCCGGCCCATGTGACGATCACGCTGCCGTGACCCGCGTGCCGCCCGGCCCCGATATCACAGGCCGGCGGCATGTCGCCGCGCCCGGCCTGGCACAGGCTACCTGGCCATCCGGACTCGGTGCGCATGCCGCCGCGAAGCGGGGCCGCCAGGCGTGCTGCGTTGCCGCCGCGTCCAGCCGCACCGGGGCTTGCCCTGCCGGCTGCCATTCGCCGGACACGCCGCCTGGAAGCGCCGCTGGCAGGCCGCCAGGTTTGCCGCCGCCCCAGGCGGCGCCGCACTTACCCAGCCAGCCTGAATTCGATGCGCCGGTTGCGCGCCCGCCCTTCGGCGCTGGCGTTGTCGGCCACCGGCCGGTCCGGGCCGAGGCCCGACACCGCCACCGTCGCCGGGTCCACACCCTTTTGCGCGAGGTAAGCCCGCACGGCCTGCGCGCGCGCCTGGCTCAGGGCGATGTTGGCCGCGCGCTGCCCTACATTGTCGGTGTGGCCAACCACGGCGATCCTGGCGCCTTTCAGCGTCAGGATCACGGCCGCCATCTCGTCGAGGATGGCCATGCCGGACGGCTGCAGCGTGGCGCGCCCGCTGTCGAATTCAATGATGCGCTGCGCCAGCACGGCGTCGAGCATTTGCTGGCCCTGCGCCACGCGCAGCTCGGTGCGCAGCGTATAGCCGGGCGCCATGGCCGCCGCCAGGTCGCGGCCGGTCTGCAGGCGCACGGAGTCGCTGGCGACTTCGCCGCGGATGACCGCGGTATTGCCTTCGAGCGTCAATGCGCCCTTGCCGACAGCGCGCAACCTGGGCACGATCAGGTTCCGCACCTGCGCCTGCCAGCCCGGCGGCGCCAGCACCGGCGCCACCACCAGCCGGTCGGTGACGCCATCGGCGCCATACAGCCCGCGCAGGCGCTGCACGATGGCTTCGCGCGTGGCTTCATCCGGCACCGCTCCGGATGCCACCACTTGCGCGGACGCAGGGACAGGCAGCGCCGGAAAACACAGGGCGGGGATACACAGCAGCACGGCCCAAGCCGGCGATGGCAATAACTGTCGCATGGCGCCTCCTGTCAGGGGTATGTCGAGGGCAAGGGCAAGGGCAAGGGCGATGGCGCTGGCGCCGAGGCCAGGGCCGGCGGCGCCGCGCGTCCGGCGACCGCATCGGGCAGCTTCAATCCCAGCAATCCGGGCTTGGCCTGCGCCCCTTCCGCGCCGGCCTCCGGGCTGCTGACGACTTTCAACGCCAACGACACCGTCACACCGCCCGCGCTCCAGCGCAATTCATGCACGCCGCCGTCCCTGCGCGTGTGCGCGGCCGCATCGATCATGCGCTTGAGGCCGAACTGCCCCGCTTCGTTGAACACCTCCACGGTGCGGCCATCGCCTGCCAGCGCCGTGATGCGGGCGCCCGGCACGCCGCCGTCCGGGCCGGGATGCACCATGTTGTACCACTGCGGCGGCGCGCCGGCCGACGCCTTGTGCTGCAATTGCTGGCCGTCGATGTCCACCGTGAATTCAGCCGCGCCGTCGCGCACCGTGAGCGGCATCAGCTGGAACACTGTCTGCGCGGCGCCCTGCCCCATGCCGCCGGCGCCGGGCGCAGCGATCCAGGCCGGCAATTGCGCGATGGCCTGCGGCGTCAGGGTGATGCCCATGCCGGCCCACGTGCGCGGCGCCAGCACGTCGCCGCGCCGCACCGCCAGCGGCCCGATGGCGGCCGTGACGAATTTCGCGATGGCGCCGGACGGGCCGAAAAATTCCGCGATTTCCGCGCTGGCCGCCTCGACCCGCGCGCCCGGCGAGAACGGGTACTTGGCGGCCAGGGAGCGGTTGAACGGTTCGGCCACCTGCACTTGCCACGTCTTGTTGATTTCCGCTTCGGCCGGCCCGACCAGCGCGCCAAATACTTCCATCAGCGGGCGCACCAGCAAGGGCCGCACTACCTGCTGCTGGGCCGGATCGGCGCCGGCCAGCATCTGTTCGTCGACCTGGCGCAGCGCGTCGGCCAGCTCGGACCCGGCGCCTTCCAGCGTCTGGCGCATCAGCTGGTGCGCGCCGGGGCCGGGGTCACCTTGGTTTTTCAATAGGATCAGGCGTGCACGCAATTTCGACAGCGCCGCCGCGTAAGCCTGCACCGGCGGCGCCGCGCCGCCGGCTGTTACGTGCAGGCGGGCCAGCAGCGACATGCCGCTTGCCACCGGTCCCGGCGCCCCCTCGGCGGCCAGCCCGGCCACCGGCGGCGGCGCCGAACCGCCCCATGCCGCCGCGCGCCGCCGCGCCTCGCCCACCAGCCAGCCGGACCAGCCGCTGTCGCCAGCTTGGGCCGGCGCGTCCCACGCGGTCTGTTCGCGCGCCACGGCCAGCACCTTCAGCAGCGGCGACAATTGCGGATCGCCCAGGCGCTGCATCGCGGCTGCCGCGCCAGAAACGCCGGCCATGCCGGCCACCGTGACGCCTTGCAGGAACTGGCGCCAGTGCGCCACATAGTCGGCCTTGTAGCGCTCCACCAGCGCCTTGCGCACCTGTTCCGGGCTGCCTTCCTGGCTCAAGTCATCGCGGCTGTCGGCCTGCAGCACCCAGTCGCGGCTTTGCAATTCGCCGTCGGCCGCGTCGCGGATCGCCTTCTCCACGTACTGTTGCCATGCATCGCGCGTATAAGCGCCCGGCACTGCGTGGCTGCCCGCCACCAGCGCCTGGTCTTCCGGCCCCACGATGCGCGCCACCGTGACGGACGCAAAGCGGGTGTTGGCGCGCGCGCGGATCGCCGCGTAGACGCGCTCGCGCGCCGGCATGCCGCGGACCGCGCCGCGCAATGCGTTGCGCGCCTGTTCCACCAGCGCCAGCCGCGGCGCAAGGCGGGGCCAGGCCGGGTCGCCCGACTGCGCCGTGTAAAACGCCAGCAAGCGTTGGGCGCTGCGGATCATCTGTTCGCGCGGCATCGCGCCCTGGCGCGATTCGAGCCAGGGGCGCCAGTGCCGCGCCAACTGGTCGTTCAAGTGCGTGCTGTCGGCGCGGGACGGCTCGGCCAGCATCAGGTAGGCTTTCAAGGCGTTGTAACCGTCATCGGCGGCGGCCTGGACGGCCTGCTGGCCGCCGAGCGCGGCCAGTTGCGCTTCCAGGCTGACCGCGGCCGGCACCAGCATCACGTCGCGCACGCCATTGAAATACTCGATGCGCAGCTTGCGCTCCAGCGCGTCTCCCTGCCACAGGCCCCATCCGGTCTGCCATGGCTGCAGGCGGCGCTGCCGCTGCAACTGGCCGATGCGCTCTTCCAGCACTTCCAGCGCTTCCAGCCGCGATTGCAGGTCGTGGCGGCCGGCCTGCAGCCGCTGCGCCTTGTCGAGGTCGGCCTGCACCTGGCCGATCACGCGCAGGTTGGCCTGGTACGACCAGGTCCACCCGGCCAGCAGCCCGCCCAGCGCCAGCAGCGCTGCGGCAAAGCCGGCATAGCGCAGCCGCATTGCGGCGCGGCTGGCGTAGTGCGTCACCAGCGCGCGGTCGGCGAAGATCACGTCGCGGAACAGTTGCAGCAGGAAGTAGCCGCGCCGCGCCCCCGGGCCGGCGGCGAACGGCGCGGCGGACAGGTCGGCCGCCGCCGGTTCCCGCCACGCCAGCGCAAAACGTTCCGCAATGCGGCGCGACTGGGCACTGGCCGGGACGCCGTCGCGCAGCGCGCTGGCAAAGTAAAAACCGCGGAACACCAGGCCGTCCTGGAACGGGTTTTCCTCGAACAGCGCCGCGATGAACGCCCGCGCCGGCGCGCGCAGCGCCGTGAATTCCAGCGGGAAGGCCAGCACACCCGGCTCCGGCGCGCCGCCGCGCGGCTGTGCCAGGATGTCCACGCCCATTTCCCTGATGCCGTCGACGAGGCCGTCATACGCGTGGTCGAAGAAGGCCAGCACTTCGCGCACGGCCGCGCGGCGCTTGTACGGCATGGTGGCGCCCCATGCGCGCTCACGCTCGCCGTGGTCGGCCTGGGCAAAGAATTCACTGAAGCCGGCAATGTGGTCGGCCTTGGTGAACAGTACGTAGACCGGCGCGAACACTTCCAGCCGCTCCACCAGTTCCTGCATGCGCAGTCGCAGGCTGCGCGCCAGCTGCAGCGCGGCATCCGGTTCGGCGCGCAGCGCATCGATGCTGACCGCCACCACCACGCCATTGACCGGCGCGCGCGATCGGTGCTTCTTCAGCAAATCCAGCAAGGCGCGCCACTCGTCGCGGCTGGCTTCGTCCACCATGTAGCGCCCCGCCGTATCGAGCACGATGCCTTCCCGGGAAAAATACCAGTCCGCCTGCGCGGTATGGCCGGGCGCGGGTTCCTTGTGCCCCGCCTCGAACGGAAACTGCAGGCCGGAGTGGCGCACCGCGCAACTCTTGCCGGCGTCCGGCCCGCCGATCACCAGGCACCACGGCAATTCATATAACGCACGAGCCCCACGCAACTTGCCCATGCGCGAACCGCGCAGCGTGGCCACGGCGTCCTGCACGCTGTTACGCAACGCCTGCAGCGCCGCGCTGTCGGGCTGGGACGTGGATGGCGGCGCGCCGTCAGCGCTGACGTCAGCGGCGGCTCCTGGCGGCATAGACGGCGGCGCCGCGCCCCCGTGCCGCTGCCGCCTCGGTTGCCGCAGTTGCCGCAGCCGGCGCACGCCGCGCGCAACCAGCCAGAGCGCCCATCCGGCCAGCGCCAGCGCCGCGGCCAGGGCTATCCAGAGCGCGACGGTGCGCAAGGTCGCGGCGCCCAGCACCGCCCATGCGGCCAGCGCGGCAAAACACAGGATGGCAAAGTGGCGGCTGTCCGCCAGGAAGGTCCACAGTCTTCGCAACATGGCTGGCCCGCAGGATAGCGCCGTATCGGCGAGTGCCCAATGTTGCCAGTTGCCACCGTCCGAGTACTTGCGTCAGCGCAATTAATTCCGAATGGAACGTAATTCGACATGGCCGAAATCCATCATGGCCCAGCGACCGCCCCACGCCAGGCCCGCCGCTTCCGCAGTTTCGCCATACAGCCGGTAGCCGCGCATGGCCCATGGATCGCGCTCGGAAATCACCAGTTTGCCGTCGCGCACGAAGGCGCAATCGGCCGCCAGGCCAAACTGGTGGTAACTCTGGTAAGCGCGGGCGCTGGTGACGTGCGGCCCGGCAGCCGCCAGCCGGTCTTGCCGTTCCGGTGAACGGTAGCCTTCCAGCAGCGCCATGTCATAGCCGTGCCGCTCGCGCATGATGCGGAACACCAGCAGCAGGCGCTGGCTGAAGCCATCGTCCAGCCGCGCCCAGTCGCGGCTGGCCCCGGCCAGCAGCGGCCGGACCTGCGTGACTTCGGCGGTGGTGAACGCCAGTGGCGGTAATGGCTGTGGCGGCGCCAGGTGCTCGCCTTCCAGCAATTGCGCCACCTGCAGGTTGACGGGACGGTCATCGGGGAAGCCGCCAGCGGCGCCAATGTCGCCGCCGCGCAGGCCGGCGCCCCACAGCGCCAGCAGCGGCAAGCCGCCCAGCAAGGTGGCCGCGGCCAGCGCCGCCACCACATGGCGCAGCCGCAGCCGGACGCCCACCGCACGCGCGGCCTGCGCCACCATGTCGCGCGTGGCGGGGAAGGCCAGCAGGGAACCGGCCATGCCGGCGCAAACAAACAACAGCAGCGAATACACGACCATGGCGCACCTCCGTCGCCGCATGGTAGGCGCGGCGGAGACGATGCACCCGGGCGCAGATCAAGCCGGCGCTGCGCAAGTGCGCGAATGATATAGGGCCGCCATGCAGGGCCGCCATGCGTTGCGTCACCGCGCCAGGACGGAGCCGAAGCCCTGGCGCGGCGCCTGGCCGCGGACACCCAAGGGTCAAGACTGTGGCGTGCCGGCCACCTGGCCGTCCAGCGCGGCGATGAATTGCGCCATCGCGTCCAGCGTGGCTGGCGGATTTTCCAGGTGCGGCGTGTGGCCACAACCGGGCAGCAGGCGCCGGCGCACATGCGGCGCATGGCGCGCGATCGACGCCAGTTGCGCGGCGGTGCCGTATTGGTCGCCCTCCCCCTGCAGCGCCAGCACCGGACAGGCAATCGACGCCAGCACGGATTCGATGTTCCAAGGCGCGAACCACGGCGCCAGCCAGGTGTCGGCCCAGGCATGGAAGATCGTGGCGGTCTTGTCGCCGTGATACCGTTCCAGTCCCCGCAGCTTGCCGGCTTGCCATGCCTGCAGCGCCGCGCGGATGCCATCGAGCGTGACGTCTTCCACGAACACGTGCGCCGCTTCCGTGATCACGGCCCGCAGGCCGGCCGGCCGCGTGGCCGCGTGCAGCAGCGCAATGCTGCCGCCGTCCGAATGGCCGACCACGATATATGGGCGCCCCCGCAGCAGCCGCTCCAGCACGGGCGGCAATTCGCGCAACACGGTTTCATGCAGGTACAGCACGTTGCGCGGGCCGGACAAGGGATCGGACAAGCCATAACCGAGCCGGTCATACGCCAGCCCGGCGTAGCCCGTCAGCGCGCACAGCCGTCGGGGGAAATCCTTCCACATTGCAATGCAGCCCAGCCCTTCGTGCAGGAATACCAGCACCGGCTTGCCGGCGTCGCCATCGATCCATTCGTAATGCAAGCGTCCATAGCCCTGCAATTCCAGCATGATGCGCCTTTCGCGATTGAGCATCCCGCTACTGTGCCATATTTGACGGGATGGCGCGGCGCAATCCAAGCGCCGCATACAACAACAGCATGGCGCCGGCCAGCGCCAGCGCGCCCGCAACACCGAGCCGTTCCGCCACCACGCCCCAGGCGGCGCTGCCAACGGTCTGGCCCAGCGCCATGGCCAGCAGGTAGATCGACAGCGTGCGCGCCCGCACCGCCGGCGCGAACGCCGATTGCGCGGCGCCGTTCAACGTCGACACCATGGCGGCCCACGCCAGGCCGCCCGCCATTACCAGCGGCGCCAGCAGTACAGGGCTGCGCACCAGCGGCAGCGCCGCCAGCATCGCGCCAAACAGCGCCAGCGCCCCGGCCAGCAGCACGTGGCGCGGATAGCGCGCCCGCAAGCCCGGCAGCAGGAATGGCGCGGCAATCGCGCCGGCGCTCAGCAGCGCCATCAGGCCGCCATACATGCCGGCCTCCTGGCGCAGCACATCGCGCACATACAGCGGCAGCAGCGCCATAAACGCCACCGCGCCAAACAGGGCGCAGACCGTATGGCGCAACAGGCGGCGGAAGTCGCGCGCGCCAAACGCGGCGCGCAGCCCGTCGCGGAACGCGGCCAGGGTGACGGCGCTGTCGGCGCGCGGCGCGTCGGGGCTGCGCTGCCAGGCGTAATACACGGCCAGCAATCCCGTCATCGACAGCGCGGTGAAGGCGAACAGCGGCGCCGCGCCGCACCAGGCAAACAGGGCGCCGCCCAGCGCGGGGCCGGCCGTGGCGGCCACGTTGTAACTGAGGTTGTTCAAGGTGGCGGCCGCCTCCACTTCATCGGCGTCCACCAGCAGCGACGTCACCGCATGCCACGCGGGCCACATGAATGCCTGCGCCGCGCCCATCATGAATACCAGCGCCAGCACGGCCCATGCCGATGCGTGGCCGCTCGCGGCCAGCGCCGCCATCGATCCGGCCGCCAGCGCGCGGCACGCATTGACGATCAACAGCAGCCGCGCGCGCGGCACCGCGTCGGCCACCACGCCGGCCAGCAAGCCAAACAACAGTGTCGGCGCGCTGGCCGCGGCCTGCACCAGCGCAGTCATGTGCGACGACGCATCGGCCGACGCCACGAGCCAGGCGGCGGCGAAGGTTTGCGTCCAGGTGCCAAGGTTGGACACCAGGTTGGCCAGCCACAACTGGCGGAAACGGCGGTGCCGCAAGGGCTGCAGCATGGGGATTTTTTGCGTGGCGGCAGGCGTTGCCACCGGATTGAGCTTCTGCATACAATGACCTCCTACAAGATGCGGCCAGTCTGGCCGTGCGGCCCGGCAGGGTCAATCTTGATCCGGCGAATCAACATAAAAAAAATGAGCAAAACCATCTCCGCGCGCGAAGCCGCCGCGCTGCTGGGCGTGAGCCCCGCCACGCTGTATTCCTACGTGAGCCGCGGCTTGCTGGTATCAAGCAGCGACGGCGGCGCACGCGCCCGGCGCTATGCGCAAGACGACGTGCTGCGACTGGCCGCGCGGCGCGGCGACGGCAAGCGCGCCGGCCACGCGGTGGCGGCGGCGCTGAGCTGGGGCGTGCCCATGCTGGAAACGCGCATTGCCCACGTCGATAGCGGGCGCCTGTACTACCGGGGCCACGACGCGTGCGCACTGGCCGAACACGCGACCCTGGAACAGGCGGCGCGATTGCTGTGGCAACCGTGGCTGGCGGACACGGCGCGGCGCCGCGACCGAGTTGCGGCCACCGCCGACAGCGGACCTGGCGCAGCGCCGGCGGCGGCAAACGGTGTGGCGCCAGGCGCCGCATCCGGCGCCACCGATGGCGTTACGCTGCAGGCGGCCGCCGCCGGCCTGCCGCCGCTGCCGCGCGCGATGGCGCTGCTGCCGCTGGCCGCGGCACGCCTGGTCACGGACCATCCGATGGACTTGCTGCGCCTGACGGCCAGCCTGCTGCTGGGGCAGGAACCCGCGCCATGCGGCGGCGATGGCAGTGGCGATGACGACAGCAATGACGACGCGCCGCCGCTGCACCGCCAGGCCGCTGCCGCCTGGGGTGTGGATGCGCGCGGCGCGCAAGTGTTGCGTGCCGCCATGGTGGTGCTGGCCGACCATGAATTGAACAATTCCGCCTTTACCGTGCGCTGTGTGGCGTCCAGCGGCGCGGCCCTGCCGCTGGTGCTGTGCGCGGGCCTGGCCGCCTTGTCGGGCCCGGAGCATGGCGGCCATTACCGGGTCGCGAAGACGCTGCTGCAACGGGAAGCCGCCGAAGCCGGGACCGCCCAGGCCGCACCGATGACACCGGGCTTTGGCCACCCGCTGTACCCGGACGGCGACGTGCGCGCCGCCTACCTGATGGAAAAACTGCACGCGGCTGACGCGGCGGCATGCGCGCCCTATACGGCGCTGGCCGCGCGGGCTGCCGCCATTCCCGGCGCGCAGCCGAATTCGGACTTCGCGCTGGCGGCGCTGGAGCTGGTGCTGGGATTGCCGGATGGCGCCGCGCTGGCGCTGCTGGCGATGGCGCGTACGGCGGGCTGGATCGCCCATGCGCTGGAACAGCGTGGCGACGGCCGCATGATACGGCCGCGCGCCCGCTATGTGGGGGATTTCAACGCTGTGTCCTGATACGCGGCATGCAGCAAAAGGCACACGATGCGGGCCGGTCAGCCGCGCTTGCGCTTCTTCGTGACGGCGGCTTGCGCCGCCAGCAGTTCGTCGTACAGCGCCTCGAATTCCTGCGACAGCTTGTGGCGCGCATCCATGTGGATCATCGGCAGGCGGCGTTCGTGCGATTCGCGCACCTTCACGGAACTCGACAGCTTGCCGTTCAGCACCGGCAAGCCTTCGGCCACCAGTTCGTCCACCATGCGCTGCGGCAGGTTGGCGCGCGGCTGGAACTGGTTCACGATGATGCCCTCGATTTCCAGCGCCGGATTATGGTCGGCCTTGATTTCATTGACGTTGTTCATCAGGGTGTACAAGGCCTGGCGCGAAAAATCGTCACAGTCGAACGGGATCAGGCAAGTGTCGGCGGCGATCAGCGCCGATTGCGTGAAGAAGTTGTAGGCCGGCGGCGTGTCGATGAAGATTTCATCGAACTCCTTTTCCAGCTCGTTCAAGGCGTCGCGCAGCTTGTAGATCTTGTGGCGCGATTCGAGCTTGGACTGCAATTCGCCGATCTCGGGGCTGGACGGCACCAGCGACAGGTTCTCGAATCCGGTGTCGTGCGCGTAGCCGCGCGGCGGCGTCATGGAAAAGACCACGAAATTCAGGGTCTGTTCGAAATATTGCGCGATGTTCGGCTTGATGTCCCTGGCGTCGTCGCCCAGCAGGTAACGGCTGGAATTGCACTGCGGATCGAGGTCGATCAGCAGGGTTTTGCTGCCGCGGTTGGCCGCGATGGCGGCAAGGTTGACGGCAATCGTGGATTTGCCGACGCCACCCTTCTGGTTAAAAATAACTCGTTTCATCAAGCACCTGCCCGTTGGTCGATATTGGTCCAACCGGGAATTTTAGCAGACTGCCAACTCGAACCTGTAGCCGACGCCATACACCGACTGCAGGCAGTCGGCCGCCACCGGCTTGCCGGCCAGCTTGCGGCGGATGTTCTTGATGTGGGAATCGACGGTGCGGTCGCTGATGTCGCGCTGGTCTTCGTGCGCCACGTCCAGCAGCTGCTGGCGCGAATACACGCGGTCCGGGTGCTCGATCAATTCAGCCAGCAGGCGGAATTCCACGGGCGTCAGCGACAGCGGCACGCCGGACACCAGGATGCGCATGCGCTCGCGGTCCACCGCGAACAGCGGCGCCGTGGCCTGCTGCGCCAGCGCGCCCGACGAGCGCCGCAACTGCGCGCGCACCCGCGCCACCACTTCGCGCGGGCTGAACGGCTTGCAGACGTAATCGTCGGCGCCGGCGTCCAGCCCCAGCAGCCGGTCCACTTCATCGACGCGCGCGGTCAGCATGATGATGGGCGCCTGGGAAAACGCGCGCACGGCGCGGCACACTTCCAGCCCGTCCAGGCCGGGCAGGTTCAAGTCCAGCAGGATCACGTCGGCGCCGTCCGCGCGCAGCGCGTCGACCGCCTGGGCGCCGTTCATGATGCGCGTGGCGCGGTAGCCCGCCGCTTCCATGTAGTCGCCCAGCAGCGCGGAAATCTTCGCGTCATCCTCGACGATGACGATGTGTGCACCAGTATCCATTGCATCCTTTATGACAACTTTATTCAGCGGGCGGCGCCTCCGGCAGCGGCAGCGTGATGCGGATACGCACGCCGCCCAGTTCCGACGGCAGCGCCACGATGGCGCCGCCATGCGCTTCCACCAGCGCCTTGCAGATCGCCAGGCCCAGCCCGCTGCCGCCGCGCTCGCGCGTGCGGGCCTGGTCCACGCGGTACAGCCGCTCGAACAACCGCGCATGGGCGCCGGCCGGCACCCCGGGCGCGCTGTCGTCGACCGTGATTTCCGCCTGCGCATCGCGTCCGTTGCGTCCATCCGGGCGCACCCGCAGCGCCAGCGCGATCTCGCCGCCACGGTCGGTATAGCGGATGCTGTTTTCCAGCAGGTTGACCACCACCTGCTGCAGCCGGCGCGCGTCGCCGCGCACCGTGACCGGCTGCCGCGGCAAGTCCCAGCGCAGCGCCAGTCCCGCGGCGGCGGCCCGGGCGCGGGTGCGCTCCAGCAGCGGCAACAGCATCGGCTGCAATTCCAGCGCATGCATCTCGAAATGCAGGTCGCCGGTATCGGCCAGCGCCAGCTGGTGCAGGTCGTCCACCAGTTTCGTCAGCCGCAGCACTTCGCCGTGCAGCGATTCCAGCGCGGTCTGGTCGGCCTTGCGCACGCCATCGATCAGCGCTTCGATTTCGCCGCGGATCACCGTCAGCGGCGTGCGCAATTCATGCGACACGTCGGCCAGCATCTGGCGCCGCTGCGTTTCATTGCGCTCCAGCTCCTGCGCCATGCCATTGACGTGCAGCGCCAGCTCGCCCAGCTCGTCGCGGCTCAACACCGGCGCGCGCGCCGCCAGTTCGCCGCGCGCCAGCCGCGCCGTGACACCGTGCAGCGCCGCCACCGGCCGCAGCATGTGGCGCGCCAGCGCCACCGCCAGCGCCATCGCCGCCAGCAGCAGCGCACCCGACAGCAGCAGGATGTCGCGCGTCTGCGTGCGCAGGAAATTGGCGGCGGTCGCGCCCTGCCCGCTGGCCTGGCGCAATTGCAGCAATTGTACGGTGCCGACCTGCCGTCCGTCGACCATGATCGGGCGCACGATGCCGGGCGGCGGATCGGGTGGCCCCATCAAGGAGTCGCCATATTCATCCTTGACGGTCAGGCGCGCGGCGAACGCCATCGGATCCTGGATTTCACGCGGGCGCGGCGGGCGTTGCTGCTCCTGGCGGCGCGGGGGGCCATAGGCGCCGCGTTCCTCGCCACGCGGCGGGCCGTGCCCCTCGGGATCGTCGGGCGGACCGTCGCGCTGGCCGCCGCGCGGGCCCTGCCGGTCCGGCGGCCCGTAGCCGCCGCGCTCGCGCCGGTCGCCGCCGTGCTCGCGGCGCCGGTTGCCCGGGCCATCGGCTTCCATCTGCAATTGCGGCGCCATCTGGTCCAACACTTCGCGCATCGCGCGGGGCCGGTGGCGCAGCCATTCAAAGCCGCCCTCGCGCCGGTAGCGTTCCGCCAGCAGCTGGCTGACCTGGTCCAGGTCTTGCGCCTGCATGTCGTTCAGGTAGGCGATGAAGCCACGCTGCAGGTTGGCATTGGTCAGCCACGCCATGGTGCCGATGCACAGGATGACGATGGCCGCCACCGCCAGAGCGATCTTGCGCGCAATGGTCAGGCGGACAGCGGGCGGCGGGAGTGCGTTCATCCCGTCATGATACCTGCCGAATGTGCAGTAATTGTGCAGGCGTGGCGGAATTTTCCTTTCGGCTTTTCCTCCATTTTTGCTCCATATTCCGGGCTCAGGATGTTTCCAGCAAGAACTTAAAAAGGAGAACTCCATGCGACCCACCCAAGCAAAAAGCCCCCGCCTGCTGCCCGCCCTGCCCCTTGCGATGCCCCTGGCGCTGCTGGCGGGGCTGTTGTCCGGCTGCGGCGGCGGCACCGACCAGGGCGGCGCCACGGCCGTGCGCCAGGGCGGCGCCCCGGTGACCGCCGCCGCGGCGGACGCCGGCGCGTCGGCGACGGCCAGCGCCGGCGCCTCGGCCGATGGCGCTTCCATCACCGCGTCCGCCGCCACAGACGCCACCGTGGGCACGGCGGCCGGGACCACCGACACCACCGACACCGCGCCGGCCGTGCGGCGCGTGGCGCAGGGCGCCCCGGTGCCGGTGGCGCCGCAAGCCAACCCGGACGGCACCGCGCTGACGTCGACGCCGACCGGCACCATCGACAACACCAACGCCTTCTTCACGCCCATGGGCAATGGCCGCAGCTGCGCCAGCTGCCACGCTGAAAACAGCGGCTGGAGCCTGACCCCGGCGCGCCTGCAACAGCGCTTTGCCGCCACCGCCGGCGCCGACGCGGTATTCCGCACGGTCGACGGCGCCAACAGCCCGAACGCCCCGGTAGCCACGCTGGACCAGAAACGCCTGGCCTACAGCATGCTGTTGACCAAGGGCGTGATCCGCGTCGGCCAAGCCATGCCGGCCAACGCCGAATTCTCGCTGGTGCGCGCCGACGATCCCTATGGCTACGCCAGCGCCCGGGAACTGTCGCTGTTCCGCCGCCCGCTGCCATCGACCAACCTGAAATTCGTCAGCACCCTGATGTGGGATGCGCGCGAAACCCGCACCGTCGCCGCCGGCACGGCCGGCGCCAGCTGCATCCTCAACGCCAACCCGGCGCTGTGCTACGCCACCGTCGACAGCGGCCTGCTGACGCAAGCCAGCGACGCCGTGAAGGGCCACGCGGAAGCCGCGCGCGAACTGACGGCGGCCGAACAGCGCGCCATCGTGAATTTCGAGGCCGGCCTGATGACGGCGCAATTGACCAGCGGCGCTGCCGGCAACCTGGCCGAAGGCGGCGCCACCGGCGGCCCGGCCGCGCTGGCGTCGCAAGCGTATTATTTCGGCATCAACGACCTGGAAGCGGGAGATTACCGCACCCGCGCCACCTTCAACCGCAACGCGATGAACATGTTCGGCGCCTGGCGCAACCTCGACGCGCCGCCGCGCCCCGTTCCGGGACAGCGTCCGCAACCGCAGGCCACGGCGCAAAACATTGCGCGCGCATCGATCGCGCGCGGCGAGCAACTGTTCAACAACCGTCCCTTCACCATCAACCGCGTGGTGGGATTCACGGACCAGTTGCGCGTGCCGAACCGGGTCACCTGTTCCAGCTGCCACAGCGCGCCCAACGCGGGCAGCCATTCGACGCCGCTGCTGGTCGACATCGGCGTGGCCGACGGCCGCGTGCGCACACCCGACTTGCCGCTGTACACGCTGCGCAACAACGTCACCGGGGAAACCGTCGACACCACCGATCCGGGCCTGGCCATGCAGACCGGCCGCTGGCGCGACATCGGCCGCATGAAGGTGCCGACCCTGCGCGGCCTGGCAGCGCGCGCCCCGTACTTCCACAACGGTTCGCAGCCGGACCTGGCCGGCGTAGTACGCTTCTATGACCGGCGCTTCCAGATCGGCCTGACGCAACAGGAAGTGGCGGACTTGAGCGCGTTCCTCAAGGCGCTGTAACGCTTGCAGACAACGGGCAGCGCGGCAAGCCATGCCGCGCTCCCGGCTTCAGCGCAGCGTGAATTCCGCGCTGCCCTTCCCTTCCTTTGCCGAGGTCAGGAAAATCCGCTCGGCCGGGGCGCCATGCCTGACCAGCCAATCCCTGGCCGCCTGCGCGCGGCGGTGCGCAAGGGCATTGAGGTCGTCGTCATCGATGGCGATGGCGGCCAGCAGCGCCTGTTCCATCTCGGCCGGCGGCGCGGCTTTTTGCAGGCCCAGCGCATTGCGCGGCTTGGGCAGCGGCTCGGCGGCATAGGCGCGCGCCAGCAAGGCCGGGCGCTCTTCCGGCGCAACAGTCACGCCGCCTTCCGGAACCGGCTTGTTTCGGGCTTGAAGATCGCGCTGCTTCAGGTTGCGCAGCTTGCGCTCGAGCGCCACCTGGCGCAACGCGCCGGTATCGGTGGCCGGATCGTAGCGCCCGCCGATGTCGAGTTTCAGCCCGGGACGTTCGGTCAGCGCCCTGGCCAGCGGCGCCAGCCTGTCTTCACGCTCCGGCGGCACCGACGCGTGGCCGGGATCGAACGCCAGCGCCGCCATGTCTTCGCCATTTCCGCCGAACAGCGATGCGATCAATGTGAATGGCGCCGTCACGGTTTTCATCACCGCGTTGCCGATCACCTTCATGATGATGCCGCCCACGGAAAATTGCGGGTCGTCCAGCGAGCCGCCGATCGGCACGTTGATGTCGATCACGCCATTGCGGTCCGACAGCAGCGCCACGGCCAGCCGCACCGGCAACTTCGCCGCGTCCGGATTGGTGCTTTCGCTGCCGAACGTGAGCTGGTCGAGGATCAGCCGGTTTTCCGCCGCCAGCTTGCGCTCGTCGAGCCGGTACGCCACTTCGAACGACAGCTTGCCCTTGTCGATGCCGTAGCCGACATACTTGTCCGCGTACGCCGACAGCGCCGCCAGTTCCATGCCGCGCACTTCGGCTTTCACGTCGAGGAACAAGTCCTTGCGCAGCGGCTGCACCTTGCCGACGATCGCCAGCGGCGCGCTGTTGACGTTGCCCTTGATGCCGACGCTGGCCAGTTGCGCCGGGTCCGACGCCAGGCCGGACACGCTGCCGGCCAGGTCTTTCAGGTTGGCCGTGTAATTGGGCTTGATGAAATTGTCGGTGAAGCGCACGCGCCCGCCGGACAGCTGCAACTGGCCGATGCGCACCTGCGGCATCGGCGCGGCCGCGTCGGCGGCGTCCCTTTCCCCGGAGGAGGAGGCGCTGGCGGACGCGCCGTCCTGCGCCGGCGAAGGGGCGGTTCGGGCCTTCGGCGGCGTGGCCGGCTGTACGGAGGCCTGGGCGCCCGGCTGCGCGCCGCGTTCCGCGCCTGCCCAGCCGCCGGCGTCCCGCGCCCGGTTCTTCGCGTCGGTCAGGCTGCGGTCTTCATTGGCCGCCGTGCGCATCACGTCCTGCACGTTGATGCGGCCGGATGGGTCGATGATCACGCGGGCAAAGAAGTCCGACAGCGCGACTTTATCGATGTTCAGCGCGAACGGCGCCAGCTGCACGTCCATGCCGCCAAACGCCAGCGATTTCCAGCTGACGAAATCCGCGCCATTGAGCCGGTCGACGGTGACCAGGCGGTCGACGCTGGCGTCGCCCTGGTAGCCGCCGCGCATCGCGCCGGTCCCGTCCTGCGCGAGTTTGAGGCGCCCCTTTGCCGAGACGGCGGCCTGCTGCACGCGCAAGTTCACGTGTTCCGCGATCAGCGGCTGCAGCGGTTGCAAGTCCAGGTTGGCCAGGTCCAGCGCCAGGTCCGCGTCGAACGGCGCGGCCGCCACGCTGCCGGTGACGCCAAGCCTGCCGCCGCGGTTGACCGTGGCGGCCAGCGCGATGTCGCTGCGCGAGGCGGGGGCGTTGGACCAGCCCTTGATGGTCATTTGCAGCGGCGACAGCGACAGCGCCAGCGGCTGGCCACGGCTGGCGTCATCGAACTTGATGTTCCAGCCCTGCACGGCCATCTTCCCGACCTGCACCTGGTATGGCTGGCCGTCGCCGGGCGACGCCGCGCCGGACGCCTTGGCCGAAGGCGGTTCGGCCGTGCGCGCGCCCTGGGCAATGGCCAGCGCGGCGCTGCCGGAAACCGCCTCGCCCACGGCCACCGTGCGCTTGCCGGTATCGACCGCGATGTCGCGCACGTCGAGGTCGAGGCGCTGCACGCCGGTCTTCAGCGCGCTGTGCGGCGCTTCGTCCGTATAGCGCAGCGATGCGTTGCGCACCGCGACTTCGCGGACGGCCACCACGGTCGACGATGCGGCCTTGCCGGCATTAACGGACTTGCCGGACTTGTCGGACTTGCCGGACTTGTCGGACTTGTCGGACTTGTCGGACTTGTCGGACTTGTCGGACTTTACCGCAGCCTGCGCGGAAGCCGGCGCCGCGAACAGGCGGGCCAGGTTCAACTGGCCGGCGGCGTCGCGCGCCAGCGCGGCGTCGAGCCCGTCCAGGCTGATTTTCCTGAATGCATAGCGGCCCGCGAACACATCGAGCTTGTCCAGCTGCGTGGACAATCGTGCGAATTTCACCACCGGCGCGCCATCGGCGGCCCGCAATTCCACGTTCGACAGCGCCGCTTCGCCGTCCAGCGCCAGCGACGAGGCGCCGGCTTTCGGTTGCACGAATTGCACCGACAGGCGCGCATCGAGCCGCGCCGACGGCAGCCGGAACGACGGCTTGTTGGGCAGGTAACCCAGCAATGGCGGCAAGTCCAACTTGTCGAGCGTGAATTCCGCCGCGAATTCGCGCCGCGCCGCGTAGGGTTTGGCCTTGCCTTCGATGCGCAGCGGCGCGCCGTCGACGGTGGCCGACAACAGCGGCTGCACCGTCACGTCGACGTCGGCCGGCAGCGAGGAAATGAACGGCAGGCCAAGTTGCAAGCCATCCACCTTGTGGGTGGCGCCGGCCGCCTGGTCGTCGAAGGCAATGCGGCCGCCCGACAATTCAATGTTATTGACGGAAAACAGCGCCGGTTGCGGCGAGGGCGGCTGCGCGGCCAGCCATTGCAGGATGTCATCGATGCTGTAGCGGCCGCCGCGGTCGCGCGCCAGGTGCACGTATGGCGCCTGCAGGCGCACGCGCTCCACCACGGGGGCAAGGCGGCGCAGCGATTGCCACGACAGGTCCACGTCGAGCGAATCGAATGATACGAAGACCGCGGAACCGTCCGGCTCCATGAGTTGCACGCCGCGCAGCGACGCCGCCAGCGTGAACGGATTGAACGCCACCTCGCCGATGGTCAGCTTGCGCTTGAACTGTTGCTGCGCCATCTGTTCCGCCTGCGATGTGACAATGGCGGGGACGGCGAAAAATCCCAGCGCGGCATAGGCGGAGAGCAGGCCGGCGGCAATGGCGGGCGCCAGCAGTTGTTTGGACTTCATTGTTCTTGTGTTGGTTGATGGCAATACACTACCATTGTACAGGGCGGCGCCGCCGCCCCCTCCCTGTAACCGTTTTGCGGAGCCCGACTTTGGCTACTTTGACGATGCAATGCGCGCCGCGCATCCTGCCCCTGCTGCTGGCGGCGCTGGGCGCGGTTCCCGCCATTCCCGCGCTGGGCGCGGGCTTCCCGATCGCCGCCTCGGGCGACGGCCAGTGGGTATTCCGCACCGATGCCCGCAACCAGCTGCACCGTAGCGCGGCAGGCGGCGCCACCACCGACGCCACGGTCGCCTTGCCGGTGCAGGCGCAATCGCTGTCGGCCAGCGCCGATGGCCGCGTGGTGGCCTTCAACAGCCGCCAGGCGCCCGGCTGTATCGGCATCGCCACCTTCGACGCCCGCCATGGCGCCGGCGGCAAGCCCGGCTGGCTGCGGCTCGACGGCGCCGCCGGCGGCCCGGCGTGCGTGGCGCAAGCCGGCTCCGCGCTGGCCGCGGCGCAAGCGCCCGCCATGGCCATGTCCGGCGACGGCAAGCGCATCGCGCTCGGTGGCCCGCAAGTGCGGATACTGGACTTGCCCGGCATGCGCGCCATCCTGTCGATCCCGGCCGGCGGCGATCCCGTGCTGGACCTGCGTTTCGTCGACGACAGCCGCAAGCTGCTGGTGGTGCAGCGCGCCGCCAGCGGTGAATTGCGGTTCGCGGTATGGGACATCGGCCGCCGCGAACTGTTCAGCTACCAGCGCGTGGCGGCGCCGGCCGGCCCCGCGTCGTCGTACGCCTGGCATTTCGCCGAAGCCACGGGCGACCTGTGGCTGGTGCCGCCGTCCGGCGCCGCCACCGCCGTGCGCCTGGCGCCGGCGCGCGGCAAAAAAGCCGGCCAGTCCGTGCCGCAGGCGGCGGCGCCGCTGGCTATCAACGTCAAGCAATGCGGCCGCCAGCGCGGCGCGGCCGGGCTGAAGGCCGCCGACGGCCCGTGGCTCGCGTCCGCCGCCGATCCGCGCGGCCGCTGGCTGGCCACGGTCTCGCGCGACGTCGATGAGGCGGGCCGGCGCGGCCGTTCGCGCCTGACCGTGCAGGATGCACGCAGCGGCAGGATCGTCACGGAACGCGTGGTGGAAGGCGACCTGCAAGCGCTGGCGCCGGCCGCCAGCGGCAACCTGCTGTACGGCGTGCTCGGTGCGCCGATGGCCGATGGCGCGCAGCGGGCCGCCTATACGCAACCGGACGGCGGCCAGCTGCTGGCGTTCGACCTGGCGGCGGACCTGGGTGCGGCGGCGCAGCAACCGGACGCCCCATGGGCAGCGCGGCGCTGCCCGATCGAAGACGAGGCGCCGCAGGCGCGCGACATCGCGCAGGATTTGCAGCCGCCCGAGGCGCAATACACGTATACGCTGCCGGCCGACTCGCCCGACAACACCGGGCGGCCGTGCCATGGCGATGAATGGTGGCTGCCGGGCGTCGCCGGCGAACGGCCCAGGCAGTGGGGCGTGGCGGCCGACGGCAAGGTCTGGGTCGACCGCGTCAACCAGCTGGAACGGCTGGACAAGGACAGCGGCCAGCCGGCCGGGCGCATCACCACGCCGCGCACCGACAAGGTGTGCAGCATTCCCCTGTACGAAGCCCAGCAATTCCTGGTCTGGCAGGGTGACACCGTGAGCCTGCGCGCCTTTACCGGCGGCCCCTCCACGGTGCTGGTGAACAAGGAAGGCTGGTTTGCCGACAGCGTGGTGCGCCTGGGCGACAAGCTGGGCGACCAGCTGGTCGACGGCGGCATCGTGACCA
>CBIHOX010000018.1:0-58859 GCA_966211685.1 uncultured Pseudoduganella sp. | reverse complement strand
GACGACCAGGGTTCGCAGTACGACGGCGACGGCAACCTGCGCAACTGGTGGACCGAGTCGGACGGCAAGAACTTCGAAAAGAAAACCAAGGCGCTGGTGGCGCAATACAACGCGTTCAGCCCGCTGCCTGGCTATAACGTCAACGGCGAACTGACCCTGGGTGAAAACATTGCCGACAATTCCGGCGTGGCGATTGCCTACAAGGCCTACAAGCTGTCGCTGAAGGGCAAGCCGGCGCCGGTGATCGACGGCCTGACGGGCGACCAGCGCTTCTTCATGGGCTTTGCCCAGGTGTGGCGTAGCAAGATGCGCGATCCGGAAATGATCAAGCGCGTGAAAACCGACCCGCATTCCCCGGGCCAGTTCCGCGCCAACGGCACCATGCGCAACCAGCCGGGCTTCTACGATGCGTTCAAGGTCAAGGAAGGCGACAAGATGTACCTGCCGCCGAAAGAGCGCGTGATCATCTGGTAATCCCCAGACTCCGCCAGAAACCGCCCTCCGGGGCGGTTTTTTTTATCAATGTAAAGTCGACATTTTGGTGCCAGGCACCGAGACTGCTATTGGCTGCGGTGCGAACGATAGTGCGAAAGGGGCCAGGCCCCAAGGAGTTTCGAGGGCATGCGGCAAGGTAAGGCCGGGGTGCGGTTATCGACAGGCGTAAAAAAACCGCCCCGGAAGGCGGTTCGTTGTGCAGCGGGTGCCGTTCAGGACTTTGGCGCTTCCGCTGCTGCCGGCGCCGCGGCTGGAGCGGCTGCCGGGGCTGGTGCTTCCGGTTCCTTCAGCTTGCCGCCGGATTTGTTGGCCATGTAGACCACCGCGCGCGCCACTTCCACGTCGTCCAGGTCAGAATTGCCGCCCTTGGCCGGCATCGCGCGCAAGCCTTCCAGCGCGTGCTTGATGACCGTCGATTCGCCTTGCGCCAGGCGTGCGCTCCAGGCCGCGTTGTCGCCGACTTTCGGTGCGCCGGCCGCGCCGGTGCCGTGGCACGCCTGGCAGGTGGCGGTATAGACCGCTTCGCCGGATTGCAGCACTTTCGGCCCATTTGCATCCTTCAGCGTGTAGCCTGCGTCGGCAATGGGGCGCAGGCGTTCTTCCACTGCCTGCGAACTTTGGCCTTCGGAGCCGGCGCCCGTGAGTTTGGTGTTGGTGACATATTGCACCAGCAGGATGATGCCGATGATGGTGATGGCGAAGAAGCCAATGACGGCTGCTACAAGTTGCTTGGGCGTGCGGATCGGAGAATCGTGGCTCATGAATTTCCTTGGTAACAGTTTCGAAACTTGCGTCGGCGTGGTCGTTATTGCAGGAACAGCTAGGGCGCCAAACGAGCGATTATAGTCTCAAAGGGTTGGTAATGGACGTGCAAAGGTGCAAAAGAGACACTTTTCGTGGACATACGGCAGCAGACCCGGTATCCTTCGGGAGTTTCGCAGTTTCCTGCCTGCGCGGCTGTAGCTCAATGGATAGAGTATTGGCCTCCGAAGCCAAGGGTTGTGGGTTCGATCCCCGCCAGCCGCACCAGATTCCCTCCTGTTTCATCCGCCTCAAGACGTCTCCACCGGCATCCAGCCCCGCGTTGCCACGCAAACTTATCCTAAGTCAAACCTGGCCCACTTTCTGCCCTTGTACGTACGCTTCCCGGGACTACACTCTCCTGGGTGGATAAATTCTTTTTTGGAAATGTTTGTTAAGTTTCATGAAATGCCCGACACATTCCTGAAAACCGTTTCCGGCCGGGCTGGACATCAGACTGGACATCATCATGTGGCGATACAAACAGGCCGGACACGACCTCGCACTGGTGGCAATCTATGGCGCGGGGCTGGCCGCGGTGTTCGCGGTCAAGGAAAAAGTCCTGGCCGATGGCGGTTACCGTATCGCCAGCGCGCTGCTGGGGCGTGATCCCCATGCCCTGGGCTGGTGGTGGCGCGCGCATTTGCATGCGATCGATGTGTTGCTGATGCTGGCGCTGGTTCCCGCCGTGCTGCTGGGCATCGGCTGGCTGGCGGGACGCAAGGTGCTGGCGCCGGTGGTGTTGCAAGTCGCGCTGGCGCTGATCGTGCTGTCGTTCGCGAACTTGAATGCGCTGGGCGCCACCGGCAAATTCCTCAGCGCCGACCAGTTCGCATACATGGCGGTCTGGGTCACGGAGCGGCCCGGCGCCATTGCCGAATATGTCTCGCCCGGCGCCATGGTCAAGCTGGCGCTGGTGCTGGCGCTGGTGGCCGGACTGTACAGGATGCGCGCGGCGGCTCCGATGCAACGCGCCGCCGAAGCGTTGCCACTGATGGCCATGGCCGCCGTGGCGGCGCTTGGCGGCATCATGCTGGCTGCGGCGGCGCTGCGTATCGATCCGGCGCCGCGCACCGTGTTCCATGCGCCGGTGCTGGTGCAGATGGTACGGAACCTGGCCGCCACCGGCGCGTTCGATGCGGTCGCGCAAGACAGCGACCTGCAGGCCGCGCCGCTGGCCTACGCCTGTGAAGACAATGGCGCGCACGGCGGGGCCGCGTTGAAGCGGCCGAACATATTGCTGTTTGTGATGGAAACCGTGCCCGACGAGCTCTACCAGGCGGCACGCGAGCGCCTGCCGGCCATGGCGGAACTGGAACAGTCCGCTTACGTGGCCACCCGGCACTACACCACGTATCCGTTTACCGCGTATGCGCGCTTCTCCATCTTCACCGGCCTGTATCCCTCGTATCGGCTGGAAAAGAATTTGCCGCTGGGGAAACCACGGCCGTATCCGTCCGCGTTTTCCGCGATGGCGGCGGCCGGTTACGACGTCAAGGTCTTCGATCCGGTGCGCAAGCGCTATCCCATCGATGACTGGGTGGTGCGGCAAGTCGGGGGCGAGGTGGTCGATCCCGCCCAGGAGGGCGCGGTGGGGGCGCAAGACTTGGCCATGCTGCGGCAGTTACAGGAAGCCATCGCCGCCAGCGTGCGCCAGGGCCGGCCTTTCGTGTATGCCTACCTGCCGCAACTGACCCATGGCCCCTGGCTGCCGCCGGGCGCCGGCAAGGCCATGCTGTACCAGGAAGGCACGACGCGCCTGCGCGTGCTGGACCGCAGCCTGGGCGCGCTGGTCGACCAGTTGAGGCGCCTGGGCGTCTACGACAATACCGTCATCGTGGTGACGGCGGACCATGGCTTGCGCACGAAAAAAGAAGCGGATTTTTTGGAGCCGCTGGTATTGAATGAAGTGGCGTACCACGTGCCGATGGTGCTGCACGATCCCAGCCTGAAAAAAACCGTGCACGTGCCGGGCGTCACCAGCCACGTGGATATTTCGCCCACCCTGCACTGCCTGTATGGGCGGGCGCAACACAACATTGAAACCCAGGGCGTGGCATGGAACGGCGTGGCCGCCGAGCGGCCCGTCTACCTGGGCGGCGACTGGTACCAGGGCAGCGGCGGCATGTGGCTGAAGAATACCTATTACAGCTATAACCGCCAACTCGACATGTTGTGGACCAGCCGGCAATTCCGGTTCGACCCCGGCCATCCGCTCGAGCGCCCCGCGCGCGAACAGGCGGCGCTGGATTTGTTGAACCGCCATGCCCGCCAGCAGGAACACTTGCTGGCGCAGTGACCGGTTGCGCGGACGCAAACATAGTACAGTTAGCAATGGTGCACACTGCACCCAGCAACGCCGTACCGACGTGGTTCCTGATCAACCAAGGAGTCTGCATGCCCGGCAAAACTTCCAGTCCATTGCTGCTCAGCGTATTTTTCCTGTCCGGCGTTTCCGCGCTGATTTACCAGGTTGCCTGGCAGCGCCTGCTGTTCGGCGCGTTTGGCGTCGACATTGAATCCATCACCATCATCGTCTCCACCTTCATGCTGGGCCTCGGTTGCGGCGCGCTGGCGGGCGGCCAGCTGGCGGACCGGCTCGGGCACCGCACGGTCGAACTGTTTGCGCTGTGCGAACTCGGGATCGGCCTGTTCGGCCTGGCCAGTACCACGCTGATCCCCGCAGTGGGCGCGCGCTTCCTGCACAGCAGCCTGCCGGTGATTGCCGCCGCCAACTTCGTGCTGATCCTGCTGCCAGCCAGCCTGATGGGCGCGACCCTGCCCATGCTGGTGGCGCACCTGTTCCGCGGCAATGCCAATGTCGGGCTGTCGATCGGCAGCCTATATTGGGCCAACACCATGGGCGCGGCGCTGGGCGCGCTGGCGGCCGGCGTGGTGCTGTTCCGGTTCCTGACACTGGACCAGTCGATTTACCTGGCCGCCGCCGGCAACTTCCTGGTGGCGGGATCGGTTTACCTCGGGTACCGCAGGGGGATGGCATGAACAACGACATGAAGGCGGCGGCGCGGTGGTTATCGTTTTTCATGGGCTTCCTGAGCCTGAGCCAGGAAATCCTGTGGGTGCGCATGGCAAGCTTCATCTACCGCGGCGCACCGCAGGCGTTTGGCGCCATCCTGGCGCTGTACCTGCTGGGGATCGCGCTGGGCGCCGGCTGGGGCAAGCGTTATTGCGCACGCGACGCCAACCTGTTCCGCGTGGCGGCCGCGATCTTGTTGCTGGCGGCCGTGACGGACTGGCTGTTCCCCTGGCTGGTGGTGGCGGCCTTTGCCGAACAGCGCGGCCTCGGCACGGCAGTGCTGATGGCGGCCGTGCTGGTGACGGCCCTGCTGAAGAGCATGGTGTTCCCGATTGCACACCACCTGGGCTCGTCGGCCAGCAGCGGCAACGTGGGATCGTCGGTGTCGCGCGTCTATTTCGCCAACATTGCCGGTTCCACGCTGGGCCCGCTGGTGACGGGTTTCATCGTGCTGCAATGGTGCACGCTGCAGCAAAGCCTGGCGTTGATGGCGGGCGCCACCCTGATGGTGGCGGCGTTTTGCCTTCACGCGGGCGGCGCCCGGCGCGCGCTGCCGGCGCTGGCGGCCAGCACGCTGTTGGCGGGCGCCGCCGTGGCGGCCGTGCCGGATGCGCTGATGGGCCGCCTGGTGGCCGCGATGGATATGGGCGGCCATGCGTTCAAGGGCGCGGTGGAAAACCGTTATGGCATCGTGCATTTGCTGGAAGGCGGCGGCAGCGGCGACATCGTCTATGGCGGCAACGCCTATGACGGCCGCATCAACACCGACTACATGCTCGACAGCAACCGTATTTCCCGCGTCTACATGCTGGCTGCCGTGAAGCCGCGCCCGCAACGCGTGCTGGTGCTGGGCATGAGCGCGGGATCGTGGACCCGCGTGCTGGCCAATTTCCCCGGGGTCGAACGCATCGACGTGCTGGAAATCAATCCGGGTTACGTCGACGTGATCCGCCGCTACGACAGCGTGCGTCCCATCCTCGACGATCCGCGCATCGTCATGCATTTCGACGATGGCCGGCGCTGGCTGAAGCGGCATCCGGACGAACAATACGATTTGCTGGTGATGAATACCACGTTCCACTTCCGCGCCTACGTCACCATGCTGCTCAGTGAAGATTTCCTGCGCGTGGCGCGCAGCCACTTGCGTCCGGGCGGCGTGATTGCGTTTAACAGCACCGATGCGCCGGACGTGTACAAGACGGCGGCCAGCGTATTCCGCGACGTCTACAAATTGCGCAATTTCGTGGTGGCGGGCGATGCGCTGGCCTTGCCGGACGAAGAGCAAGCCGTGCGCCGCATGGAGGGCCTGGTGGACATCGCGCAGCCGGACGTGGCGGCCCGGGTGCGCGAAGATTTCCGGCGTTTCGAACCCTACGACGACACCGTGTTTGCCGCGCGCGCCGGACGGTCGCTGCGCGTCATCACGGACCAGAACATGTTGACGGAATTCCGCTATGGCGACAGCCTGCTGGCCAACCTGGGCTGGGCCGGCAAGCATTGAGCGCGATGGACCGCAGCGGTGGGCGCCGCCAACCGCTGCGGCGCCCTGGCTTACCTAGTTGTACGTGTACTGGTAATAGCCCGAACCATAGCCGTTGACAGTCTGCCGCCTGCCCATCACGTACGTCTTGTCGATGGCGCGGTCGTCGCCCAGCATTTGCAGCACGAACAGCTTGTCTTCGATGGTCGTGGTTTTTTGCATGCGGAACTTCAGCAAGTCGGTCGCATTCGGATTGATCACGACAAAGTCCGCTTCATTGCCGACCTTGAAACTGCCGATCTGGTTTTCCAGGCTCAGCGCCCTGGCCGCGCCCAGGGTGGCCAGGTAATACGCCTTGACCGCTTTCAGCGGGTTGACGGTGTCCGGATCGTCCACGAAGGCTTTGCGCAATTGCGTCATCTTGTACGCTTCATTCATGGTCTGGAACGCGCTGAAGCTGGTGCCGGCGCCAACGTCCGTGCCCAGGCCGACTTTCACGCCATATTGTTCGGCCTTTTGCAGGTTGAACAAGCCGCTGCCCAGGAACATGTTCGAGGTCGGGCAAAACGCGATGGCTGAACCTGTCTGCGCCAGCGACGCGAATTCGTCGTCGCGCAAATGCACGCCGTGCGCATACACGGAACGGTTGCGCGACAGGCCGAAGCTGTTATAGACGTCCAGGTAACCGGACGACGACGGGAACAAGGCCTGCACCCACGCGATCTCGCCCTTGTTCTCGGACAGGTGGGTGTGCATGTACACGTCCGGGAATTCCTGCAGCAGCTGGCCGGCCTTGGTCAATTGTTCCGGCGTGGAAGTGGGCGCGAAGCGCGGCGTCACCGCATACAGCGCGCGGCCATTCTTGTGCCATTTCTGGATCAGCGCCTTGCTGTCCGTATATGAGCTGGCCGGGGTGTCGAGCAGGTAGTCGGGGGCATTGCGGTCCATCATGACCTTGCCCGCGATTAGGCGCATATTGCGGGTTTGCGCTTCCTCAAACAGGGCATCGACGGAATTCGGGTGGACTGTGCCAAATACCAGCGCGGTCGTGGTCCCATTTTTAATCAATTCATTAATAAATGTTTTAGCGACGCCTTTGGCATAAACTTTATTGGAGAATTGCTGTTCCGTCGGGAAAGTATAAGTATTCAGCCATTCCAGTAATTGTTCCCCGAAAGAAGCAATCATTTCAGTCTGCGGATAATGCACGTGGCTGTCGATAAAGCCGGGCATGATGATTTTCCCGGAATAATCGATGACTTGAATATAAGGATAATTGTTCAAGACAGTATTGGCCGGTCCGACCGCCTTGATCTTGCCGTCGGCGCCTACCACCAGTACCCCGTCTTCATAGTATTCGTAGGGCGTCTGGCTGACGGCGGGGTCGGCCACGAAGTGTAGAACCGAGGCGCGGTATGCCGTGGTTTGATATTGCGCAAAAGCAGGCACGGACAACGACAGGACAGCAGCGGCAATTAATGCCTTGCAGCATTTATTCAATTTCATTTTTGTCTCCATTTTTAAATTGTTTTGGCACGATTGAATGCCGCTGCAAAATCTAAAGGAGTGTGATTTATGCATTATATTTATTCAAATATGTGTCATTAATTCATCGAATATGTTGTTCGGAAAAACAACAAGCGCCGGGTATGCACAATTTCTCCATATTTCCGATAGATAATGGATGCAAAGAAAAATCCATATCGGGAGGGAACGATGGCAAGGCAATTGAAACCGGTGGTGGGCGCCGTGCTGGCAATGTGCGCCGGAGCGGCCATGCTCAGCGGCTGTGGCGGCAATAGTGGCAACAGCGACGGCGCGGCCGCCATGCGCACCGCCATGGGGGCGCTGGCGGGGGCAACCGGCGGCACGGTGCAGGGCGCACCGGTCAGCAGCACGGCCAGCAATGGCGTCTCGACCGTCGCGTTTGCCGGCGTGGCCAGCCGCTATACCATCGCCGTCAATGGCGCCAACTATACGGTTACCGATACCGAAGGCGGCGATGGCACCGTGACCGTCACGCGCACGCAGCGTCTGCAATTTGCCGACACCAATGTCAGCCTCGATGTCGATGGCATCCCCGGCAGGGCTTACCGCCTGTACCAGGCCGCGCTGAACCGCACGCCCGACGTCGGCGGCCTGGGTTTCTGGATCAGCATGCTCGACAATGGCATTCCCATGAAGGCCGTGTCCGCGTCGTTCATCTCGTCGCCGGAATTCCAGGGCCTGTTTGGCGCCAACCCGACCAACAGCGAACTGGTGAAAGGCTTTTACCGCAACGTGCTGCACCGTGAAGCGGAGCAGGCAGGATATGACTTCTGGCTCATGGTGCTCGATAAAAAACTCGCGCCGCTGGAAGACGTGTTATCGAGCTTTGCCGACAGCCCGGAAAACTATAACGCGGTGCTGCCGTCGATCGCCAACGGCATCCGCTACACGCCCATGAGCCGTGTGGCTGTCAACACCGTGCCGGGCGCGCCCACCAACGCGGCGGCCACGGCCGGCAATGGCACGGCCAGCATCATGTTCATGGCGCCGGCGTCCAATGGCGGCAGCGCCATCACGGGCTATACCGCCACCTGCAGCGGCAGCGGCGTCAGCAAATCCGCCACCGGCTTGACCAGTCCCCTGCTGGTGTCCGGGCTGGCCAATGGCGTGGCCTACACCTGTACCGTGACAGCCGCCAATGCGCTGGGCCGCAGCCTGGCGTCGGCCAGCGTGGTGGTCACGCCGACGGGCCCCGTCACGCCGCCCGATCCGGTCGTCACCGTGCCGGACGCGCCCGTGATCGGCACGCCCACGGCCGGCAATACCAATGCCAGCATTGCCTTTGCCGCGCCGGCTTCCAATGGCGGCGCCGCCATCACGGCCTATACGGCCACCTGTACCGGCGGCGGCGCCAGCCAGTTCGCCACCGGGTCGTCCAGCCCGCTCCTGGTGACCGGCTTGACCAATGGCGTGGCATACAGCTGTTCCGTCACCGCCACCAACAGCAAGGGCACCGGCGCCGCCTCGGGCAGCGTGAGCGTGACGCCGGCCGGCGCCGTCACGCCGCCGCTGACCGTGCCGGGCGCGCCCACCATCGGCACCGGCACGGCCGGCAGCACCAGCGCCAGCATTGCGTTTTCCGCGCCGGCCACCAACGGCGGCGCCAACATCACCAGTTACACCGCCAGTTGCACGGGCGGCGGCGCCACCAGGACCGCCACCGGCACGGCCAGCCCGGTCACCGTGACAGGCCTGGCCACCGGCGTCACCTACCTGTGTTCCGTGACGGCCGCCAATGCGGTCGGCAACAGCGCGGCGTCCGCCGCGGTGTCCGTCACCACGGCCGCCGCCGTGACCGTCCCGGGCGCGCCGACCATCGGCGTGGCCACGGCCGGCAACGCCAGCGCCAGCATCGCGTTTACCGCGCCGGCGTCGAACGGCGGCGCGGCCATCACCGGTTACACGGCCAGCTGCACGGGCGGCGGCGCGACCAAAACCGGCACCGGCGCCGCCAGCCCGGTCACCATCACGGGCCTGACCAACGGCACCGCCTACAGCTGCAGCGTGAAGGCCGCCAATGCGGCAGGTTCCAGCGCCGCGTCGGCGTCGGTCACGGTCACGCCGACGGCCGGTTCATCGGGCGCCACCACCAGCACGGCCGCGCTGTTCTGCAACGTCAGCAACAGCACCACCAACCCTACCACCGGCATGGCCAGCACGGTGGCCACCACCTGCACCGGCACCCAGCGCAAGATCACCGGCAACGGCGTGCCGGACCACAAGGTGGGCGCGTTCCCGAATGCCGGGAACCCCAATACCATCGGTCCGGTCAACGTCAGCTTCACCGGCACCACCGCGCCGGCGGTGGTGTCCACCAGCGGCACGGCGGTCGCGCATATCCTCGGCTTTGCGCTCAACAGCGTGAAATTCGACCCGTCCACGGCCGAGAGTTACCAGAACGCCGGCGTCTGGAAGATCGAAGCGCTGAACCAGACGTATTTCAAGTTCGGCACCGATACCAACAATGCGCACGTGCAGCCCGATGGCGCTTACCACTACCATGGCATGCCGGAGGAATACATCACCAAGCTGGGCAAGGGCACCGGCATGGTGCTGGTGGGCTTCGCGGTCGACGGCTTCCCGATTTATGCGCGCTATGGCTACAACACCGCCACCGACGCGGCCAGCGGCACCAAGGTCATGACGTCCAGCTACCGCCTGAAAACCACGCCGTCCACCGGACGGCCATCGACCTCGATTGCCGCCATGGGCACGTTCACGCAGGATTACGAATACGTGGCGGGCCTGGGCGACCTCGACGAATGCAACGGCCGCACCGGCGTCACGCCGGAATTCCCGAACGGGATCTACCACTACTACATCACCGACAGCTACCCGTACATCCAGCGCTGCGTCAAAGGCACGGCGGCGTCGACCACGGGACCTTGATGGCGATGGGCAGGACATTGGCCGCCTTCATGGCGCTGTGGCTGCTGGCGGCGCTGCCGGGCGCCCCGGCGGCCCATGCGCACCTGATGCCGGCCGGGCAGGGCACGGTGCGGCTGGTGGGCGATTCGGCATATGTGGCGGTCTCCGTGCCGGCCGCCGCGCTGGCCGGCTTCGACGACAATGGCGATGGCCTGATCGACGCGGCGGAAATCCATGCGCACCGCGGCATGCTGAGCGCGCAATTGAGCGCCATGCTGGATCTGCGCAGCGATGGCCAGCCGGGCCGCTTGCTGTTCGAAGACATGCTGCTGTCGCACGGCGCGCAGCCGGGCCAGGCCCAGGGGGAATTCGTGCTGTTGCGGCGCTACCAGTGGCAAGCGCCCGTCACCGCGCCATGGATTTCCGTGCAACTGTTCCATGCCGACGCCACGGCCGGCTTGCGCCTGGCGCTGCAGGTGGAGCGTGAAGGCAAGACCGAAGCGGCGGTGCTGACGCGCGCCCGGCCCGCGCACCAGTATTTCGCCGGGCCATGGGCCGTGCTGCGCGACTTCGCCCGGCTGGGCGTCGAACATATCCTGCTGGGGCCGGACCATCTGCTGTTCCTGCTGACCGTGCTGGTGGCGGGCGCCGGCTGGCGCTACTGGCTGGCCGTGGTCACCAGTTTCACGGTGGCCCACAGCCTCACGCTGGCCGCATCGGCGCTAGGCTACGTCAGCGCGCCGCCGGCCGTGGTGGAACCGCTGATTGCCGCCAGCATCGTGCTGATGGCGCTGGACAACCTGTGGCGCGGCGCCGCCTCGGCGCGACACCGGCCATGGCTGGTGTTTGCCTGCGGCCTGCTGCACGGACTGGGCATTGCCACCGTGCTGGTGGAGTGGGGATTGTCAGATGGCAATAAATTATGGAGCCTGCTGGCCTTCAACCTCGGCGTGGAAGCGGGACAAATCGCGTTTGTCGCCGCCGCCCTCGGTGCGCTGGCGCTGGTGCAGCGCTGGCTGGCGCCCGCATGGCGCGTCCGTGCCGTGCGGCTGGGCTCGCTCGCGGCCGCCGCCATGGGCGCATGGTGGCTGGCCGAACGGCTCGCCAGTTGACGGGGGTATTTGCTGCCTTACGGACATGGACGGCGCAAACTACACTAAAATAGTCAGTCCGATTTTACAACCCCTTGATTATGAGCAACGATCTCCGCCAAAAAACCGTGAAGGCGATGGGCCATCTCGGCCTCGGTGGCGCGGTGGGCAAGATCATTTCCCTGGCGTCGACCTTGGTGTTGGCGCGCCTGCTGACGCCCGGCGATTACGGCCTGATGGCGTTGGCCATGGTGGTCATTGGTTTCGTCACGTGCTTCAACGATGTCGGCATCGGCTCGGCCATCGTGCAAAAGGAAAAGTTCACCGACGAGGAAGTCAACGGCTGCTTTGCGATTTCCCTGATGGTGGGCCTGGGCCTGAGCGGCACCACGGCGCTGCTGGGCGGCGTGATTGCCGGCTATTTCGGCGACCAGCGCCTGCAGCCCATGATTGCCGTGCTGGCGTCCGCGTTTTTCCTCGGTTCCAGCGCCACCGTGCCGATGGCGTTCCTGCGGCGTGAAATGCATTTCAAGGCCATTGCCGGCATCCAGCTGCTGGCGGTGCTGACACAGACCTTCACCTGCCTGATCCTGGCGGCGCTGGGCCATGGACCCTGGTCGCTGGTGATCGGCTATGTGCTGTCGAACGTGGTGCAGTCGGCCGGCACGTTTTACCTGTCGCCGTGGCGCCCGCGCGGCCGCGTCAACGTGCGCGCCGCCGCCGGCCTGGTCACGTATGGCGTGCATGTGACGGCCAGCCGCATCTTCTTCTACATTTATTCCAGCGTCGACAAGGCCGTGATCGGCAAGGTGCTGGGCAACCGCGCGCTGGGCATTTATGAAATGGCGTTTTCGCTGGCCACCTTGCCGACCGCCCAAATCACCACCATGGTGACCAACGTGGCGGCGCCCGTGTTTGCCCGCATGCAGAACGACCTGCCCCGCCTGCAGGGCGCGCTGCTGTCGCTGACGCGGGCGCTGGCGTACGTCACGTATCCGGCGCTGGTCGGCATGCTGGTCACTTCGCATGAACTGATTCCCGTGATCCTGGGCCCGGGCTGGGAAGAAGTGCAGATCCCGTTTGCCGCGTTGTGCCTGATGGGACTGATCAAATCCGTCGATCCGCTGCTGTCGCAAGTGCTGATCAGCGTGGGCCAGGCCAAGCGGCTGTCGGCCTACACCATGATGTGCGGCCTGACCATGGCGCCGGCCGTGTGGATCGGCGCCACCGTGGACAGCCTGCGCGGCGTGTCCTTCGTCTGGGCCATCGTGTATCCGCTGTTGACGGTGCGCGTGTTGTACAACGTGCACCGCGCGATCGGTTTGCGCATGCGCGACTACTACTTCAACCTGCTGCCGGTGTTGCTGGCCGTATGCGTGATGGCGGGCGCCGTGCTGGCGGTGCGCTGGGCGGGCCTGTCGGCCGGCGTACCGGTGCCGGTCATGCTGGGCGTGGAAATCGGCACCGGCGCGCTGGCCTATGCGCTGTGGATCGTTTATGGCGACCGCAATGGTTTGAACGAACTGCGCCAGATCATGCTGGACGTGGGCATTTCGCGCCAGCGCCTGAACCGCTGGCCTTTCACCCGCTGCGAACAGGCCTGATCCGGGTCACGCGCCGCCAAAGGCGATGCGCCGGATCGCGGCCGCCATTTCCTGCTGCAAGCCCGCCAGTTCCTCATGGCGGGGCCGCGTCTCGGTGATGAACACCATGCCGCCGATCAGTTGCGAGACGATCAGCGCGGCCCGCAATTCGCACTGCGCCGGCGCCATGTCCGGATCGATGTCGCGGATCAGGCGCCGCAAATTCTTGCGCGCCCGCGTCAGCATGGTGTCGAACACGGTGGACGCCACCGGATGCCGGTTGGCCAGCGCCGCCACCTCGAACAGCAGGCCGCTTTGCAGCTGGCCGCCCAAGGTCTGCACGAAATAGTCGATCACGCCGGCAAAGCGCAGTTGCGGCGATTCCGTGCCGGCCGCGATGCGGTCCATGTCGGCCTGGTAATTGGCGAATGTCTGTTCCAGCAGCGCTTCGATCAGCGCGTCGCGGCTGGGGTAATAGTGCTGCACGTTCGACAGGCTGACGCCGACCCGCTGGGCTATGCTGCGCATCGACAGCGCCGCATAGCCTTCCGTGGCCAGCAGGGTATAGGCGGCGTCCATGATGGCGGCCGAGCGCTCGTAGCCTTTGGACGTGGTGTTCGATTCCTTGCCGCGCAAAGGGCGTGTGGTATTCATGGCCACATTGTAATGGCTGGCAGCCGCCGCGATTGCGTTCGTGGTAAAAATAGGTCAACATACCTAAAAAATACAGGTCATGCGACCTATTATTTGGCAAGGACACCATGGAAGCCTATATCTATGACGCCGTGCGCACGCCGCGCGGCAAGGGCAGGAAAGACGGGGCGCTGCACGGCGTGACGCCGCTGCGGCTGGCGGAAACCGCGCTGCGCGCGCTGGCGGCGCGCAACCGCCTCGATACCGCGCTGGTCGACGACGTCGTGCTGGGCTGCGTGGAACCGGTGGGCGAGCAGGGCGCCTGCATCGGCCGCATCGCGGCGCTGGCAGCCGATTATGCGCAAACCGTGGCGGGCGTGCAGATCAACCGCTTTTGCGCGTCCGGCCTGGAAGCGTGCAACATGGCGGCCGCGCAAATCATGTCCGGCCAGTCCGACATGGTGGTGGGCGGCGGCGTGGAAGCCATGTCGCGCGTGCCGATGGGTTCGAGCGGCTGGGCGTGGCCGGTCGACCCGCAAATCGCCTTCAAGACCCACTTCGTGCCGCAGGGGATTTCCGCCGACGCCATCGCCACCCTGTATGGCTACAGCCGCCACGACGCCGATGCCTATGCGGCGGAAAGCCACCGCCGCGCCCACCACGCTTGGGAAAGCGGCTGGTTCGACCGCGGCGTGACGCCGGTGCTCGACGTCAACGGCCTGCCGATCCTGGCGCGCGATGAAACCGTGCGCCCGCACACCACGGCCGAATCGCTGGCCGCCCTGCAGCCCTCGTTTGCCGCCATGGGCGAACAGGCCGGGTTCGACGCGGTGATCCGCAAGCGCTATCCGGAGCTGGAACAGGTGCGCCACATCCACCATGCCGGCAACAGTTCCGGCATCGTCGACGGCGCCGCCGCCGTGCTGTTCGGCAGCCGCGAAGCGGGCCGGCGCGCCGGCCTGGCGCCGCGCGCCCGCGCGCGCGCTTTTGCGTCGGTCGGGTCGGAACCGTCGATCATGTTGACCGGCCCCAGCCACGCGGCGGAAAAAGCGCTGAAACGCGCCGGCATGGGCGTGGCCGACATCGACCTGTGGGAATTGAATGAAGCGTTCGCGTCGGTGGTGCTGCGCTTCATGGAAGTGCTGGCGGTCCCGCACGACAGGATCAACGTCAACGGCGGCGCCATCGCCATGGGCCATCCGCTGGGCGCCACCGGCGCCATGATCCTCGGCATCCTGCTCGATGAAATGGAGCGCCGCGACGTGGCCACCGGCCTGGCCACCCTGTGTGTCGGCGCCGGCATGGGCACCGCCACCGTCATTGAACGGCTGTAAGGGAGACAATATGATCACCGTGACCATCGACGCCGACGGCGTCGCCACCCTGTGCTGGGACATGCCGGGCCGCAGCCAGAACGTGCTCAATGACGCCAGTTGCACGGCGCTGTATGCCGCCATTGGCCAGGTGGTGGACGACCCTGCCGTCAAGGGCGTCGTGATGGCGTCGGCCAAGCCCGATTTCATTGCCGGCGGCGACCTCGAATGGCTGCTCGACACCCGCGACGCGGCCGCGCTGCTGGCGCGCGTGACGGCGCTGCACCGCGCGCTGCGCCGGCTGGAAACCTGCGGCAAGCCGGTCGCCATCGCGCTGGGCGGCTCGGCCCTGGGCGGTGGCCTGGAAGTGGCGCTGGCCGGGCATTACCGGGTCGCCGCCGACCAGCCGGCAGCGCGGTTCGGCTTGCCGGAAGTGACCTTGGGCCTGCTGCCGGGCGGTGGCGGCACGCAGCGCCTGCCGCGCCTGACCGGTATCCAGGCCGCGCTGCCGCTGCTGCTGGAAGGCAAACGGCTGAAGGTGGACGAAGCGCTCAAACTGGGCATCCTCGACGCCGTGGTGGCGCCGGGCGCGGAAGCGGCGGCCGCGCGCGCGTGGGTGCTGGCGCAAACCGCGCCGGTGCGCCAGCCATGGGATACGCAAGGCTACAAGGTGCCGGGCGGCGCGGTGGCCAGCCCCGCCGTGCAACAGGTGCTGATGGCGGCCAACGCCATGACGCACGCGAAAACCTGGGGCAATTACCCGGCGCCGCAAGCAATCCTGTCGTGCCTGTACGAGGGCGTCAGCGTCGACATCGATACCGGGCTGGCGGTGGAGGCGCGCTATTTCGTGCGGATGGTGCTGTCGCCGGAAGCGAAGAACATGATCCGCACGCTGTTCTTTTCCATGGGCGAGGCCAGCAAGCTGGCTTCGCGTCCGCCAGGCGTGCCGCGGCGCCAGTTCACTCGGGTCGGCGTGCTGGGCGCCGGCATGATGGGCGCCGGCATTGCCTACGTGGCGGCCAGGGCCGGGCTGGACGTGGTGCTGCTCGACCGCGACCGGCAGAGCGCCGAACAAGGCAAGGCCTATGCGCAGCGGCAGGTGGAGCGCCAGGCCGCGCGCGGCGCGCTGGCGCCGGAACTGGGGCAGGCGCTGACCGCGCGCATTGCCGCCGGCGCCGACTACAGCGAGCTGGCCGGCTGCGACATCGTCATCGAAGCCGTGTTCGAAGAGCGCGCCCTGAAGGCGGAAGTGACGCGCAAGGCCGAAGCCGTGATGGCGGCCGATGCGCTGTTCGCGTCGAACACGTCGACCCTGCCGATTTCCGGCCTGGCCGAAGCCAGCAGCCGCCCGGAACAATTCATCGGCCTGCATTTCTTTTCCCCGGTGGAGCGCATGCCGCTGGTGGAAGTCATCGTTGGCAAACAGACCAGCCGCGCCACCGTGGCGCACGCGCTCGACCTGGTGCGGGCGCTGGGCATGACGCCGGTGGTGGTCAACGATGCGCGCGGGTTTTACACCAGCCGCGTGTTTTCCACCTATGTGCTGGAAGGGCTGGCGCTGCTGGCCGAAGGCGTGGCGCCGGCGCTGGTCGAAAACGCCGGGCTGCAGGCCGGCATGCCGGTCGGGCCGCTGGCGCTGACCGATGAAGTGTCGGCCGAACTGCTGGTGAAAATCGACCGCCAGGCCCGCGCCGACCTGGGCGCCGCTTACCAGCCCCGCCCCGGCCATGAAGTGGCGGCGCGCCTGGTGGAACTGGGCCGCATCGGCAAAAAGGCCGGGCAGGGCTTTTATGATTATCCGGACGGCGCGCCCAAGCGCCTGTGGCCGGGCCTGGCGCAACTGTACCCGCGCGCCGCCGTGCAGCCGGACGTGGCGCACCTGGTGCAGCGCCTGATCGGCGTGCAGGCGCTGGAAGCCGTGCGCTGCCTGGAAGAGGGCGTCGTCACCTGCGCGCGCGACGCCGACGTGGGCGCGGTCCTGGGCTGGGGCTTCCCGGCGTTCCGCGGCGGCCCGCTCGGTGACATCGACACGGTGGGCGCCGGCGCCTACGTGGCGCGCTGCGAACAACTGGCGGCGCGCCACGGGCCGCGCTTTGCCGCCCCGGCGCTGTTGCAAACCATGGCGGCAAACGGCCAGGCGTTTTATCCGCCGCGATGACTGGTGGTCCCGGCCGGGGGTTCTGACGTACAATCTCACGATCTCCGGCCGCAGACAGAATCAGGATCGTTTCATGGAAAGTGCATTGTGGGCCCTTAATCTGGTGGCCGTGTGTATCGTGTGTATTTGGGCATTGCGCGAAGACCAGCCGCAGAAGGAAGGCAAGGACGGGGCCGGAAAGGCGCCCGCATCGCCCAGTCAGCCAGGCAAGCCCGCCGCCCGGGGGACGTCCCGGCAGCCGGCCGCGCCGGCCCGCAAACCGTTCCACCGCAAGTAATCCCCATGCGCGACATTGTTTTCCTGGCCCTGTTGCCGATCATCCTGTATTGCATGGCCAAGCGCCCCTTCATTGCGCTGGGCATGTGGATCTGGACCGCCCTGTTCTTCCCCAATGCGTGGATGTATGGCGTCGGCAATTCCATCCGCTACAACATGCTGTTTGCCGGAATGACCATTCTCGGCTACCTGCTGCAAAAAGATAAACCGCCGACCCGCTGGGGGGCGATCGGCACCCTGGTCACCATCTTTTTCCTGTGGACGTGCGCATCGAGCCTGATGGGGACCGGCAATCCCGACAGTATCATGGACCGCTGGACCTACCTGCTGAAGATCGTGATCCTGTTCTATTTCGTGAACCTGATCATCACGAAGAAGCTGCACCTCGACTTCTTCCTGTGGAGCGTGGTGTTTTCCATTGGTTTCTTTGCCGCGCTGGAAGGCTTGAAATTCCTGGGCAGCGGCGGTGGCCACAAGATCGAAGGCTTGCCGGGCCACGTGCTGGGCGACCGCAACGAGCTGGCGGTGGCGTTCGTGATGCTGCTGCCGCTGTGTTTTTACCTGTTGACGGAATACGGGCAGCGCAGCCGCATCGTGAAATTCGGCATGCTGGGCCTGATGGGCCTGATCGTCATGTCGGTCATCGGCACCCAGTCGCGCGGCGGCATGATCGCACTGATGGGCCTGTCTGCTTACATGTTCGTCAAGAGCGACCGCAAGATTTCGCTGGCGCTGCTGGCCGGCATCATCGTATTCGTCGCATCGCATTTCATCAGCGATGAATGGACGCAGCGCATGGACACCATCGGCAATGCGCAAAAGGACGATTCCTTCATGGGCCGCGTGGTCGCGTGGAAGCTGAGCTTTATCGTCGCGGTGCACAATCCGATCTTCGGCGGCGGCTTCAAGGTGATCGAATACTGGCCCAACTGGGTGGCGCTGACGCAGGAATTCGATTCCTTCCCGTTCTTCTATACCGGCGAAGCGCGGCCCGACCCGAAAGGCGCGCACGCGGCGCACAGTATTTATTTCCAGCTGCTGGGGGAACACGGTTTTGTCGGCCTGGCGATTTACCTGTCGTTCATCGTGGTGGCGTTCCGCAAGGCCGGCAGTATCGCGCGGCGCGCCCGGCAGCGGGCCGAACTGGCGTGGATGGCGACCCTGGGCACCATGCTGCAATTGAGTATCTTTGCATTTTGCCTGGGCGCGGCCGCGCTGAGCTTCGCGTATTTCGACTTGACGTTTGCCTTGCTGGCCATCATCCAGGTGCTTGATTCCCGCATCTTGCCGGCACAGCTGGCTGCGCTCGGCGCACTCGATAACGCGCGCGCCGCGGCCGGCGAAGCGCCCGATGCGCCGCCCGTGGCGGCGCCAACCCGGGTGGCGCGCGTGCGATGAACCTGAACATCCTGAAGGGCTTGCTGATCCTGACGGTGATCTTCGATCACAATGATTTTTCACGCGGGGTTTTCGCGGATTTCTTGCGCGGCATGTCGTTCCATGTGGTGGGCTTCCTGGCCATCCCGTTCCTGCGCCCGGCGCTGCAGCCGGCCTCGCCGCGCGCCGCCAGCTATGTATTCCGGCTGTATTATCCGTTCCTGCTGCTGACCCTGGCCATGGGCGTGGCGGTGGCCGTCACGGGCGGCCAGCCATGGGACGAACGGGTGCACGCCACCGCGCTGGCGCTGTACAGCGGTCATTTTTATGCACTGAAAGCGGCCACCAACATGGGCTTGCTGTGGTACCTGCCATCGTTCATTTCGCTGGTGCTGCTGCACGGCGTCATCGAATCCCAGGGCCGCGGCGGCAAGGCCGCCCTGATCGCGCTGCTGGTGGCGCTGCACGGCGTGCTGGGACCGGTGGCGGTGCGCATCCAGGATTATTTGCCGCTGGGCCTGCTCCCGGCGCTGTATACGATCCCCATGTGCTACCTGGTGGTGCTGTGCCACCGCCGCCTGCTCGAACGGTTGCCGGCCGCCACCGCGGTGGCGCTGGCGCTGGCGGTATTTGCGCTGGTCAAATGGCTGCAAATCCACTGGCGCCTGCCGTATGAACTGGGAGCGATGGAAGTGCCGGGTTACGATGCGTGGCCGCACATGCTGGTCGATGACCTGGAAGGCGTGACGGGGGCGCTGTTCTTGTTCCAGCTGGCGCGCCTGCCGCTGGGCAGGGGGCTGGCGGCGTTTGGCGAGGTCAGCCTGCAGGTCTACCTGACGCATGCCTTTGTCGGCCTGGCCATCGCCAAACTGTTGATGCGTACGCCCCTGGCGGCGCATCCGGTAGCTATCCTGGCGGTGTCGCTGGCACTGACGGCCGCCATTGCGCTGGGCGTGTCGCGCGCCGTGATGGCGTCGCCATTGAAGCGTTTCCTGTTTCCCCGCGACCCGGCGCAGTTGCTGGGCCGCCAAGCCGCCGGTGGCGCCGCGCCCGCCCCAGGTTCCTGAGGCTTGAGCTGGATGGCGCCCCTGCCGGGTTCAGGTGGGGGACGAGTGCAGCGTCATCAGGCCGCCCAGCTTGTCGTGCGTGACTTGCGACGCCATGCGCAGCAGGCTTTGTCCCAGGCTGGTTTCCAGCAAGTGATTGCGCGATGGCGCATGGGCGCAGGCTGCCGCCGCGGCGGCGAAGCCGGATGCCTCGAAGCGGTCGCTGTTGCGGTCCAGGAACTGGCACAGTTGCAGCAGGCGGCGCTGTGTCAGGTGGTGGCGGCTCAATTGCTGGAACGCCACGTCGCGCCGGTGCACGTATTCAAACGGATGGGTCAGCACCACCACCATCGGAATTTGCATGCGCTGCGCATCTTCCAGCAAGGACACGGTTTCCTGGAAGCTGGTGCCGGCAATGGTCAGCGATTTCAAATGCTGTCGCCCGCCCATTTTCCAGTCAGAAAACGTCAGCACCGGATATTCCTGTACCCCGTGCCGTTCATGGCGGCCGCTGTACAGTGCATAGCGCGGATCGCCGCTGTCATAGATGGCCACGCCCACATTGGACGCAAACGGGATTTGCACTTGCGCCAGCGCGCGGTACAGGTTGTCGTCGTGTTGCAGGTTACCGCTGCGGAACGCTTGCGGGCGCGGCATCCCCCAGTCGCTGAATGTCTCGAGTCCCTGTTCCAGCAGGCTGACGGTATCGTCCACCGGACGGCCGTTGAAATCATCGCAGCCATCGGGAATCGGCAGGCGGCTGCGCCAGTTATCGTCGCGGAAGATGGTCCAGCATGGATGGGTGTGCAATTGCACTTCGTGGCCATCGCCATGGACCCGGTGCACGATGTCCCGCATGGGATCGTGCCGGAAATATGTGCGCTGCACGGTTTCCACGAAAAACGTGGCGGGAATATGGTATTTGCGGAACGTATCGAGCATATAGCCCAGGCCTTCCGAGCGCCCATGGGAATTGCACCATACGGCGGGCTCGGCTACAGGCGTACGAGACGCATCATGGAACGCGCCTCCTATACTGAATTCCGTATCGATAGTAATACAAACCCGGGTACGCATTTCGCAGTATTCTCACATTTGACGTAAAGAAATTATATATCGAATAAAGACTGATTAATTTCCACTAGTAAATATGCTATACCGCCCGGTTAATTCAGACATCCGTGAAACGCCTATTGAAAATGACAAGATTCCCGTGAAGGGGATAGAACGGTAAATAGCGGCAGGCGGGCCGCGCAAGCAAAAAAGCCTGGCCAGGCCAGGCTTTTTCTGTAGACCGGGAGAACCGGCCCGTAAAGGATCAGCGCGGAATAATATTGAACTGCGGTTCCTGGGTGTAATCCGGTTTCACTGTACGGGCAGCGAACACTTTCCATGCCGCCGGACCACCGGTGGCGGCGCCCGCCGCATAGGCCAGCGCTGGCTGCATATTGGATGGATAGCCCGTCGGAAGGCCGGCATAGCCGCTCATTTCACCGACTTTCAAACCCAGCAGCGTTGCCATCGCCTGCGAGTTGCAGCCCAGCGGGAACAACTGCTCAGTGCTGCTTGCCTTATATGCCTCGGCAATCGTGTTGTAAATCGGCGAGGTGGCGCTGTCACGCACTTTCATGCTGTAGATGGCGCCGGAAATCCAGCAGAACCCGGGGCCGGTCATCCGGTCGATCGGGAATTTGGCTTTCCAGGCCAACAGCGGCTGGGCGCGGGTAAAGCCCAGGTCGGCGGCGACACCGATAGCGGACGTGAAGAAGTCGTCTTGCCACGGAGCGAGGCCGGTGCTGTTGTTATAGGCTAACGCATAACTATGGACCAGCACGCCGAGTTTGTTGGCGGCCGTGTTGTTCGTATAGTTGGCGTTATACCAGTCGAGGTTATTGTTCACGATATTGGTGAACAAGGCCTTTTGCGGATCATTATCCGGCAGGATATAAGCAGCCTGCGCCGTCGTACGCATGCTCCACGCCTGGGCCCGGATCTGGTCGGACTTGAACAGCCCCTTGCCATATTCCCGGTAACCCGGGTTGAGCGAGAATGCGCTGTAGTTGGCCCAGAATTCCAGTTCTTCCAGGTGGTAGTAATCGCCCGTCACCATGTACGGCAGGTAAGCGAAGGCCGGCTGGTGCGACGTGTCGGCAACCAGCGGCGTGGTGCACGCGGTCGCCGGGCAGACCGGGAAGGCTTCGCGCAGCTTGGTCACCGGGTTGAGCGTGTCGCTGGCCGCGCCCAGCAAGGTCATGTACGGGAATTCCGCCAGCGTGACGGGTTTGCCCGTGGCCTTGTTGCGGTAGTGCGACGACCAGCTGCCAGCCTGCTCAGACATGCCCACCATGATGTTTTTCATGCGGGGATCCATGCTGACCAGGTAAAGCGCGTTCCATGCCGGCAGCAGGCCGATATCGGGACGGCCGCCCGTGGTGGGCATGTATGGCTGGGCCAGGCCCACTTGCATCGGGCCGGTTTTCGCGGCAAGCCAGCGCTTGTTCCAGTTATCGACGGCGGTTGCCGTGGAACCCAGCGCCAGGTCGTAGTTCGGCAAGGCTTTCGATGCCACCATGTAGGCGGCATTGTGGCGGAGGTCCAGTTGCGGCGTGGTGCCCCACCAGAACGTCTTGCGCCAGCGGGCGTGGTGATAATGCTGCAACGCCGCCTGGGAATACACATTCTTGCCGCCGACCAGCAACTGTGCATCGTAGGTGAAGTTTTGCGGCGATGCTTCGAACGCCCAGGTGTTTTCAAGCGTGACATCCACGCGCGCGGAACTGGTGCCATAGGCGCGGATGGCAAAGCGGGCGGTCAAATGCGGATGTTCTTCGCCCGCCGCGGTTTTCAACGGGGCCGAGACCAGCCATTCATTGGCCAGCGCACCGGCAAGCCAGGTGGTGTAGTGGCCTGACTTCAGCAGGGCGTCGGCCGAGGCGGTGTAGACCCGCCCGTCTATGGTGGCATTGAACGACGCGGTAAAGCCGGCATTGAGCAGGGCGGTTGGCGCCGCGCCCGTGGTGGCGGCGGCGGCGCCGGCCTTGACCAGGTAAATGGTCTGCACCTGCTTGGGCATGCTCGAAGGCAATTGCGCAGTGATGATGGCGTGGCGGATCGAGCCGTCCGGGTGGCGCGCCTTGACGTCCACCTGCACCGGCACGTTGGTGCCGGTCGCGGTCTTGGCGCCCACGCTTTCCGTGTTCTTGATATCACCGACCTTGAATACCTGGCCAAACGTGAATGGCGTATTGACTTGCGGCGACGCGGCCGTGCTGGTCAGCTGGACCGAGGTGATGCTGGCGAAGCTCGGCGTGGACGCGGTTGCCGTGGTCGTCGTAGTCGTGGTGCCGCTCGAGGTCAGGGTGGCGGTGCCTGCCGACAGGGACGTGCTGGTGGTAGTGGTCGCGGTCGGCACCGTGCCGCCCTGGGCCGGGCCGCGCTCGGCCGTCGATGCGGCATCGGTGGCGGGAATCGTGACCGTGCCGGGATTGGTGATTGCCGGGCCGCCCATGGTGACCAGGCTGGCTGGAGGGAGGCTGGGAGTATCGATGCTGCCACCGCCACATGCGGCTAAGCTGGCACAAATCGCCGACGCAAGCATGGTACGCAGAGGGGTGGTCAGGGAGGTACGCATATCTGATCTGTCCTGGTAAAAATTGCGGCGCCGAAATGATGCCGTATGGATAGATCCAGATTAGCGCGGAAAATAGTTCCTGTGGGAAAAAGTCGCACTTTTCCTGCAAAAAAGTCCTAAAAACAACGCAGAATTGTCTTGTTATTCAGCATGTTTGTCAATAAGAATTTGATTGAAAACAACAGCTGATATGGATCGGCTAAAATATATCCTATTGACATTGTTGCGATCAATCATTGCTATAATGACATACGTGTTGTATATAAATAATTGCATCGTAGACATTGCATTTCATTTCGAATTGTTATAAAGCTTGCATTTGTTTTCAAACTCAACGACGATAGCGACTATCCCCCAGAACACAGCAGTAATGTCGCGGAACGCCAACGCATCAGCTTGCGTACGGTGGTATCCTCGCCGACACTTAAGCATTGCTGCCGAGCTGTGCAGCTTGCGGCAACCTGACTCAAACGATGGATGTACTGATGAATGATCAATCCGAGCGCGGTGGCGCTTTTCCGCGCGTGGTGCAGCAATTGCGTACAGCCCGCGCCCATTGGCTGGTAACCGGTGCGGCTGGGTTCATCGGGTCCAACCTGGTCGAAGCTCTGTTGAAGTTGGGCCAGCGGGTGACCGGCCTGGACAACTTTGCCACCGGCCACCAGCACAATCTCGACCAGGTCCAGGCCGCGGTTGGCGATGAGGCGTGGGCCAACTTCCGTTTCATCCGCGGCGATATCCGTGTTCCCGCCGATTGCGTGCAAGCGTGCGAGGGCGTGGATTTTGTCTTGCACCAGGCCGCGCTGGGTTCGGTCTCGCGTTCGATTGCCGATCCGCAGACCACCAACGACACCAATATCAACGGGTTCCTGAACATGCTGGTGGCCGCGCGTGACGCCAAGGTGCGGCGTTTCGTCTATGCCGCCTCGAGCTCGACCTATGGCGACCATCCGGCCCTGCCGAAGGTCGAAGACCGTATCGGCAATCCGCTGTCGCCGTATGCCGTGACCAAGTACGTCAATGAACTGTATGCCAACGTGTTTGCGCGCTGCTACGGCATGGAAACCATCGGTTTGCGCTATTTCAACGTTTTCGGTCCGCGCCAGGACCCGAACGGCGCTTACGCCGCCGTGATTCCGCAATGGGTATCGGCGCTGATCCATCACCGTCCGCTGGCTATCAATGGCGACGGGGAAACCAGCCGCGACTTTTGCTACATCGACAATGTCGTGCAAGCCAACCTGCTGGCGGCCATGGCGCAGGCGCCGGAAGCCGTCAACCAGGTCTACAACGTGGCGGTCAACGGCCGCACCAGCCTCAACCAGTTGTATGCCATGATGCTGGCGCTGCTGCAGCCACGCTTCCCGCACCTGGCCGGACACCGGCCGGACTACAAGGACTTCCGCCCCGGCGACGTGCGCCACTCGCAGGCTGACATCAGCAAGGCGGCGCAACTGCTGGGTTACGTGCCTACACATAATATTGAACAAGGATTGGCGCTGGCGATGGATTGGTATGTCGCCAGCCTGACCCGTCCATAAAAAGCCGGGAACAACGTATCGGCCCGCGGCGCCGGCCTGCGGGCCGGGATGCGGGCGGGGAGGAACCATCAAATGCTACGAATATCCAATCACTACGTATCCAAAGTCGCGTTCAGCCTGCTGTTCGTGGAAGTGCTCATCCTGATCGGCTCGTTTTATGTCGGTTCGGCCATCCGTTTCTTCGATGGCGAAGATTTCATGCTGCCCAAGCTCGAGCATTTCCTGTTGTCGGCTTGCGTGTTTGCCGGCGCCATCATCTTCAGCATGAGCGCGCTGGGCATGTACCAGCTCAATTTCGCCGACGGCCTGCGCAACCCGTTCTTCCTGCGCCTGATGCCCTCGTTCGCCATGGCGTTCGGCATCCTGACGCTGGTGTTCTACATCGTGCCCGACCTGTATTTCGGGCGCGGCATCCTGTTGCTGGTGTTCGGCATTGCCGCGCTGGGCATCCTGGCGGCGCGCGCGATTTTCTTTACCACGTCGGAATTCCGTTTCCTGGAAACCCGCATCATGTTCCTCGGCGTCGGTCCGCTGGCCAAGGAATGCGGCGACATGGCGCTGACCGCGTCGAGCTACCACAAATACAACGTGGCCGGCTACGTGGCGATGCCGGGCGAAGAGTGCCTGGTGCCGTCGTCGTCGGTGCTGCAGATGGAGCCGGGCATGTCGCTGGTGGCGCTGGCGCGCAAATATGACGCCAGTGAAATCGTGGTGGCCGTGCAAAACCGCCGCGGCGGCACGTTCCCCATCCGTGAACTGCTCGAGTGCAAATTGTTCGGCATCACCGTGACGGACGCCGCCACGTTCTTTGAACGCGAAACCTACCAGATCCGCGTGGAATCGCTGCAGCCGAGCTGGCTGGTATTCGGCGGCGGCTTCGACCAGAGCTTCGTGCGCACGTTCATGAAACGCGCGTTCGACATCATCGTTTCCACCATCATCCTGATCCTGACCATGCCGATCATGCTGGTGACGGCGCTCTTGATCCGCCTGGAAGACGGCGGCCCTGTGATTTACAGCCAGGAGCGCACCGGCCGCGGCAACCGCCCGTTCAAGGTGCATAAATTCCGCAGCATGGGCATCAATGCGGAAAAAGCCGGCAAGCCGATCTGGGCACAGCAAAACGATCCGCGCGTGACCCGCGTGGGCGACTTCATCCGCAAGGTCCGCATCGATGAATTGCCGCAGCTGTGGAACGTGTTCAAGGGTGAAATGAGTTTTGTCGGCCCACGTCCGGAACGGCCCTTCTTCGTTGAGCAATTGAGCAACGATATCCCGTATTACAACGTCCGCCACAGCATCAAGCCCGGCATCACGGGCTGGGCCCAGGTGCGCTACGGCTATGGCGCATCGGTGGAAGACGCGGTGCAAAAGCTGCAATACGATTTATATTACGTGAAGAACAACAGCCTGTTCCTCGATATCCTGGTGCTGATCGATACGATGAAGGTCGTCCTGTTCGGTAGTGGACGCTGATGCGGGAGGCGCCGGCATGGTGAACGTGGTGGCGGCCAGCTACGGCCTGGCGGCGCTGGTGTTCCTGGTGCTGTTCGCGCTGCAGGTCAGCGTCTGGCACCGCCGCGCCTTTGCCCTGCCGCTGGGCGCCGCCGCGCTGGCCACCGCGCTGTGGGCCGCCATCACGGCCTGGCAAGGCTGGCATGGCCAGGAACCGAGCATGCTGTCCGGCGGCCTCGATATCCTGCGCAATGCCGCCTGGGTGTATTTCATGCTGCTGTTGCTGGGCTACTTCCGCCCCGGCAGCGACTGGCGCGCGCAGCGCAGCAGCCACCTGTGGCGCCTGGTGGCCACGGTGTACGGCGTCTGGATCGCCGTCTCGGTGCTGGGCGCATGGCTGCCGGGCCTGATCATCGGCCTGGGCGGCAGCCTGTTGCTGGTGATGGTGCGGGCCGGCGTGGCCGTGCTGGGCCTGATCCTGGTGGAACAGCTGTACCGCAGCAAGACCCCGCAGGAACGCTGGAGCATCAAGTTCGCGTGCCTGGCCATCGGCGGCATGTGGATCTTTGATTTTTACCTGTACAGCGACGCCATGCTGTTCCGCCGCATCGATGACGACATCTGGGCCGCGCGCGGCTTCGTGCATGCGCTGACCGTGCCGCTGCTGGCCATCGCGTCGGCGCGCGGCGCGTCGTGGTCGTCGGAATTGTCGATTTCGCGCCGCGTGCTGTTCCATTCGGCCGCGCTGGCCGGTTCCGCGCTGTATCTGCTGGCCATGAGCTCGGCCGGGTACTACCTGCGCTTCGTCGGCGGCGACTGGGGATCCGTGATGCAGGTGGCGTTCCTGTTCGGCGCCGCCGTGCTGCTGGTAGGGATCCTGTTTTCCGGCACCTTCCGCGCCTGGCTGAAAGTCTTCATCAGCAAGCATTTTTATTCGTACAACTACGATTACCGCGAAGAGTGGCTGCGCTTCACGCGCCTGCTGTCGCAGGAGGGGCCGGGCCTGGCCGACCGCACCATCCAGGCCGTGGCGGCGCTGGTGGAAAGCCATGGCGGCGCGGTCTGGGTGTGCCGCGACAATGGCCAGTGCGAACAGCTGGCGCACTGGAACTGCCCGGCCGTGACGGAGCCGGAACCGATGTCGTCGTCGTTCATTCGCTTCCTGCAGGAGCGCCAGTGGGTGGTCGACCTGGAGGAATACGGGCGCAATGGCGAAATGTATGGCGACATGGTGTTGCCGGACTGGCTGCGCCGCATTCCGCGCGCCTGGACCGTGGTGCCGCTGGCGCTGCAGGGCCGGCTGTACGGCTTCATGCTGCTGCTGCAGCCGCGCAGCACCGTGCAGCTGAACTGGGAAGTCATCGACCTGTTGAAGATCGCCGGCAGCCAGGCCGCCAGTTACCTGGCGCAGCAGGAAGCCGTGACGGCACTGATGCTGGCGCGCCAGTTCGAATCGTTCAACCGCATGTCGACCTTCGTGGTGCACGACTTGAAAAACCTGGTGGCGCAACTGTCGCTGCTGATCCCGAATGCGCACAAGCACCGCAACAATCCGGAATTCCAGCAAGACATGCTCGATACCGTGACCCATTCCGTGCAAAAAATGAAGCTGATGCTGCAAAAGCTCAGCCGCAACGATGCGCCGGAGCGCCCGATACCACTGGCGATTGACCAGCTGTTGCGTCAGGCCGTATCCTTGAAAGCGGCATTCGAACCCAAGCCGGTGCTGCACGTGGAACAGGCCGGGCTGCAGGTGGTGGCCGATGGCGAGCGCCTGGAGCGCGTGCTGGGGCACCTGATCCAGAACGCGATCGAAGCGACGCCGCGCGATGGCAGGGTGACCATCACCCTGCGCAGCGAAGCGGGCGCCGTGCGCGTCGACATCACCGATACGGGCCAGGGCATGACGGAGGAATTCATCCGCGAGCGCCTGTACAAGCCGTTTGAATCCACCAAGCCGGCAGGCATGGGCATCGGGGCGTTCGAAAGCCGGGAATACATCCATGAACTGGGTGGCAGGCTGGAAGTGCACAGCGTGCCGCAGCATGGCACGACGTTCAGTGTCACGCTGCCGCTGCATGCCCAGGAAGCACAGGACCGCGCGGCCTGACAGTGACCGCGCCACCGCCGATATCGTCAAAGGAATACCGTGAGCAAACCCAAGCTGTTGATCATCGAAGACGATCCAGGCCTGCAAAAACAATTGCGCTGGAGCTTCGACGAATATGAAGTGCTGGTCGCGGGCGACCGCGAAAGCGCGCTGGCGCAAATCCGCCGCCACGAACCGGCCGTGGCCACCATGGACCTGGGCTTGCCGCCCGACCCGGACGGCGCCACCGAAGGCCTGGCCACCCTCCAGCAGATCCTGGCCATGGCGCCCGATACCAAGGTGATCGTCCTGACCGGCAACCAGGACCACGCGCACGCGGTCAAGGCGATCGGCATGGGCGCGTACGACTTCCACCAGAAGCCGGCCGACCCCGACATCCTGGGCCTGGTGGTGCAGCGCGCGTTTTACCTGCATGCGCTGCAGCAGGAAAACCGCCGCATGCTGCAGACCCAGGCCGATTCGCCGCTGTCGGGCGTGATTTCGCGCGACGCCGGCATGCAAAAGGTTTGCCGCAGCATCGAGAAGGTGGCGCCGACGTCGGCGTCCGTCATGCTGCTGGGCGAGAGCGGCACCGGCAAGGAAGTGCTGGCGCGCGCGCTGCACCAGCTGAGCCCCCGCTCGAAAGAACGCTTCATGGCGATCAATTGCGCGGCGATCCCGGAAAACCTGCTGGAATCGGAACTGTTCGGCTATGAAAAGGGCGCCTTTACCGGCGCGGCCAAGCAGACCAAGGGCAAGGTCGAACTGGCCCACGGCGGTACCTTCTTCCTCGACGAAGTGGGCGACTTGCCGATGGCGCTGCAGGCCAAGCTGCTGCGCTTCCTGCAGGAGCGCGTGATCGAGCGCGTCGGCGGCCACGAGGAAATCCCGGTCGACGTGCGCATCGTCTGCGCGACGCACCGCAACCTGAAGGAACTGGCCGCGGCCGGCCGCTTCCGCGAAGACTTGTACTACCGCCTGTCGGAAATCGTCGTCACGATCCCGCCGCTGCGCGTGCGCGTCGGCGACGCCGCGCTGCTGGCGCACCATTTCAAGAACAAGTTCTGCGCGCAGGAAGGCCGCTCGACCCTGCACTTCAGCCAGGAAGCCATCAGCGTGATTGAAAACCACCCGTGGCCGGGCAACGTGCGGGAAATGGAAAACTGCATCAAGCGCGCGGTGATCATGGCCGACGGCGCGCAAATCGTGCCGGACGACCTGGGCCTGGCCACCGACCCGGCCCAGGACGAGCCGCTGAACCTGCGCCAGGTGCGCGACGAGGCGGAATACAAGGCCATCGTCAAGGTGCTGGCGCGCACCGACGGCAACATCGTCAAGGCGTCGGAAATGCTGGGCATCAGCCGTCCCACCATGTACGACCTGATGAGCCGCCACGGCATCAGCGCCAATGCATAACGCGGATCACGACAGCGCTGCACCGGGGCATCCGGCGCCGTCCGGGGAATCCGGCAATGGCGAACGGCGGCGCCGCCGCCGGGTCAAGAAGAAAGCGCGCGCCTGGCCATGGCTGCTGGGCCTGGGCGTGTTCGCCGGCCTGGCCGGCGTGGGCGGCGCGCTGTACCTGCTGGACGATTACGGCATCACGCCGCGCGCGCTGGGACCGTACATCGCCAAGCGCAGCGAAGGCCACAACGCCGCCATCGAAGGCATCGGCAAGGCCGCGCAAGCGTGGCTGACCAGTGTCGACCGCGGCCCGCAATCGCTGCGCGGCATGGAATGGCGCAGCCATATCGGCGCCCAGCCGGTTCCGGTGGCGCCGCAGCCGGCGGGGCAGGAAGTGCTGGTCGCCAATGACGTGGAATGGCTGCGCGCCATGGCGGCGGCGCAGCCGGGGCAATCGATCACGCTGCTGCCGGGGCGCTACGTGATCGACCGCCCGGTGGACGTGGCCCGTCCCGGCGCGGAAAACGCGCCGATCACGGTGCGCGCGCAAAAGCCGGGCACGGTGACGGTGGAATCGGCCACCAGCGAAGCGCTGCGCGTGACGGCGCCGTACTGGCGCTTTGAAAACCTGACGATACGCGGCAAGTGCAGCGGCGCCACCCATTGCGAGCACTTCTTCCACATTTCCGGCAATGCCCACCATTTCGCCGCAGTCAACAACACGATTGTCGACTTCGACGCGCACTTCAAGATCAACGGCGATGGCGGCAAGTTCCCCGACCACGGCCTGATCGCCTCGAACACGCTGCGCAACGACAGTGCGCGCGATTCCAGCAAGCCGGTGACGCCGGTCGACCTGGTGGCCGCCAATGACTGGCGCATCGAGCGCAACCTGATCGCCGACTTCATCAAGGCGTCCGGCGACCGGATCAGTTACGGCGCGTTCGTCAAGGGCGCCGGCAGCAACAACGTGATCGCGCAAAACATCGTCATTTGCGAAGACAAGCTGCGCGGCCTGCCGGGGCAGCGCGTCGGCCTGTCCCTGGGCGGCGGCGGCACCGGCAAATCGTATTGCCGCGATGGCCGCTGCATCACCGAACAGACGGGCGGCATCATCCGTTCCAACCTGGTGGCGTCGTGTTCCGATGACGGGATTTACCTCAACGCCGCCGCGCGCAGCAAGCTGGTGCACAACACCCTGCTCGACACCGGCGGCATCAGCGTGCGCTTCGCGGAAAGCAGCGCGCAAATCGAGGGCAACCTGGTCGACGGTTCGATCCGCAGCCGCGATGGCGGCATCCTGCACCTGGGCGACAACCGCCAGACCGCGACCGCGCGCCTGTACCTGGGCGGTCACCCGCAGCGCGACCTGTTCCGCGACGCCACGGCGCTCGATTTCACGTGGCGCACGCCGGCCGCCAGCCGCCTGGTGTCCAACGAGGAAGCGCCGGACCTGTGCGGCGGCAAGCGCCCGGACACGCCGCGCTATGGCGCGTTCGAGGACTTCAGCGCCTGCCTGGTCAAGCAGTGAGCCAAAAAAAACCGGCGCATGCGCCGGTTTTTCACATCAGGCCGCCGCGCGGCTGGTTTTGGTCTCCGCCAGCACTTCATTGAGCAGGGTCGCCAGTTCGCGGCTGCGGCCGCGGCGCGAATACGTCTGGCTCGCGTTGGCCGGCGGCAGCGGCGCTTCGCCCTTGCGCAGCAAGTCCATGAAATGCACGATGCCGCGCATGATGTCTTCCTTGTCGTCGAGGCGGGCAATGGTGTCGATGCCGGCGCCGCGCATGGTGGCGGCGGTGTCGCCGGCCGGATCGGTCAGCGCCAGGATCGGGCGGGCCGCGCGCATGTATTCATAGATCTTGGCCGGGATTTGCGCATTGCAGAAGGCCGCCTGCATCACCAGCAGGCCGTCGGCGTCGAGCATTTCCGCCAGCGCGGCGCGGTACGGAATCGGCGGCGCCAGGGTCACGATGCCTTCCACCTGGTGCTTGGCGATCAGGCCGTTGAGCAAATCTTCATGGATGGCGGCGCGCAGCACGATGCGCAGCGTGTCCGGGCTGATCTTGCCCTGGCGGCGCAATTCGCCCAGCGCTTCGAACATCGCGGTCGGGTCGCGCTCCACCGGATAGATGATGCCGCTGTGCAGCAGCACCAGCGGGCCGCCGGCAGGCCGTTGGGCGGGTTGGTAATTGGCGGTGGCGCGCACGAAGTCGTCCTCGTCGTAACCGTTTTCAATCAGGCGGAAACGCGACGCCGGCACGTCCGGATAGCGGGCCCGGTACACCGCCTGCGCGCCGGGCGTGGTGAACACCAGGCGCGTGCAATTGCGCACCGTCAGCTGTTCCACCCAGCGGTAGCAGCGCCATACCACGGGGTGGCTGGGCGTGCCTTTTTCCGTCATGGGGTCGCGCATGTCGGCAATCCACGGCAAGCCGGTGAAGCGCTGCAGGCAGTATGCGATCAGGTGGGCGGTGGGAATCGGGTAAGTCGACCAGATCACGCTGGGACGGTGCTGGCGGATCAGCTTCAGGCCGGCCGGGACGGCGCCCAGCAGCCACGTGATCCAGCGGTCCGGCAGCGCCAGCGCGCGCAGGTAGCGGCCGCGCACGGCCAGGTGGCGGCCGGAGTCGAGCGCCCAGGCGCGCCGCACCACCATGTCGCCCGGCACGTCGCCCATCTGGTCGTCGCTGCTGTCGGCATAGGCGCGGCGGTGGGCCGACAGCACGATCGGCCGCCATCCCATTTTCGGCAAATGCTGCGTGAATTTCAGCGTGCGCTGGATACCGCTGCTGCCCCGTTGCGGCGGGAAGTGGAACGCCACCATCAACACGCCCGGCTCGGACTGGCCGCTGCCGCGTTCAGTCATGGCTGGCTCCTGTGCCTCGGGATAGGGGGCACCATCCGGCTGCACAGTCGGCGCGATGAGGTCGGTGGATGTACATTGCTTGCTCCGGGTATGCATCTGCGGCTTTCTCAAATCTTCCTGCAACATTCTGTTTGCATAAGGGTAACACGTATAGTTCTCTTGTAAATGAAACCTGGTCCATATCCTTCATCTGGCCATCATGCCGGCGCCGCGGTAAAACTGGCGCGCAGCGCCGTGACGATGGCGGCCAGTTCACCGGCCGACAGCGCCTGGTGGCAGGGCAACCCCAGCACGCGCCGCGCCAGCGCCTCGGCTTCCGCCCCGGCGCCGGGCCACAGCGGCACGCCGAAGCGCACCAGCGGCACGCCGGCCGCCTGCAACCGCTGGAAGGCCGTTTCGGGCTGATCCACCAGCAGGGGGAAGACCCACGGCACCACCGCGTCGGGCAAGGCCGCGTGCAGCGGGCGGCAGCCCGGCAAGCCGCGCACCGCCTGTTCCAGCGCCAGGTAATGGCTGCGCCGGCGGCGGCACAGGCGCTGGCGCGACGACAGGCCCAGCACCGCGCGTGAAAACCACGCGCCGCGCTTGTCCAGCCAGCGCGGGTCGAATTGCACGTCGTTTTCCGACGCGGCCGGCGCGATGGCTTGCCGCGCCGGCGGCAACGAACGCTTGCGCCAGCGCCACAGCGCCTGCAGCGCGTGTTGCGGCAGCGCCAGCAACAGGGCCGCCGCGCGCAGGCGGCCATGGGCGAAGCTGCGCTCGAGCGCACCCAGCGCCGCCTTGGCTTCGAACAGTATACCGGCTGAACGCAGCCGCACCCCGTCCAGCCGGTGATGCGCGGACGCCACGCAGCCGCCGTCGAAGGACGGGAAGAATTTCATGGTGCTGGCGGCGGCGTAATCGCCCCATGCGCCGAGCGGGCGGCCGCCCTGTTCGCCGAACAGGCTGTGCGCGCAATCTTCCAGCAGCGGCACGCCGTGGCGGTCGCACAGCGCGCGGATCGGCGCCATCTGCTGGGGAAAACCAAAATAATGCGTGACCAGCACCGCCGCCGCGCCCGGCAGACGCCGCGCCAGGTCGTCGAGGTCGACGCCGGCGTCGCCGCCGACGCGGTAAAACTCCGGCGTGGCGCCCAGGTGCAGCACCGGCGGCACCATCGACGGGCTGTGGTAGGCCGGCACCAGCACGCGTCCGCCCGGCTGCACGCCCATGGCGCGCAGCGCAATGCCGATCGCCATGCGGCCGCTGGTGACGAAGCGGCGCTGTTCCAGGTCCAGCACGCCCGGCACGCGCCGGCCGCGCTGCGGCACGAAGCCGCGCCAATCCAGCACCGGCGCGAGCGGCGCCAGCCAGCGTGCGGAAGGACTGGCCGCGTCAGCCATGGTGTCGGTCCGGGGCCATGGTCAGCCCGCCAGCCAGCGCAACAGGCGCAGCATGTAAAAGAATGTGGTGGCGTCCCACGGCCGCGCGCGGGGCAGCATGTACAGGTCTTGCGCGATGCTGACCGGGCCGGGCGCGGTGGTGAAGGCGGCGGCAAAGCCGGCCTGGCGCGCCATCGCCATGTGGCGCTGGTCGAAATCCAGCCCGGCCTTGCCGTTTGGATAAGCGAAATAGCGCACCGGCGCCCCGATGATGGCTTCCAGCGTGCGTTTGCTGTCCACCATTTCCTGCAGCGCCGCCTCGTCGGGCAGGCTGGTGAGGATGGGGTGAGACACCGTGTGCGCGCCGATTTCCACGCCGGCGCGGTGCAGTGCGCGGATCATGTCCGAGCTCAGCATCAATGGCGCCGCATGGGAATCGGCAATGCCTTCCAGGCTGGCGATGAGCGCCATGCGCTCGGCCGGCGGCAGGTATTTGGCTTTTTGCGTCAATTCATGCACGGCGGTGCAGCGCTCCGCCACCGTGCCGAGCGCGAACCGGCCTGCGCCGGCGCCGCGCATGTCCAGGGTATCGCCCTCGATCGAACGCACCGCTTCGACGATGCGGTCATTCCACATGTTTTCACGCTGGTCGACGTAGCCGCTGGTGACGAACACGGTGGCCGGCAGGTTGAATTCCTGCAGCACCGGCAGCGCCAGTTCATAGGTGGAGCGGTAGCCGTCGTCGAACGTGATGCAGACCGCGCGCGGCGGCATGGTGCGCGCCTGCAATGCCTGCAGCGCCTGGTCCAGCGGCAGCACGTTGAAACAGTCGGCCAGCATCTTCATGTGCTCGCGGAACGTGGCCAGGTCCGGCTCGTTGCCCAGCAGCGGGTCATGGGTTTCCAGGATCCGGTGGTAATTGACGATGCACACGCGTCCGCGCCCGGCCTGCCACAGCGCATAGCTGTTGCCGATGGCGCGCATCAGCGTCGGCAACGGCGCCGCGGAGCGCTGGTAGGTGTTCATGCCACGCCACTCCGCGGCATCAGGCGTCCTGGTTTCACTGCGTGTGTCCCACGATGATTTTTTCAAAAAGTTCAATCTGGCCCCGGGTAGTAAAGTCCCAGCTGAATTGCTCGGCATAGCGGCGCACTGCCGCCCGGTCGGGGGCGCGTTCGCGCAGCCGCTGCACCGCATCGGCCACGCCATCGCTGTCGTAGCGCGCCATCAGCAGCCCGGCTTCCGGCGCCGCCACGACTTCCGGCGAACCGCCCACGGCGCTGGCCACCACCGGCGTGCCGCACGCCATCGATTCCAGCAGCACGTTGGCCCAGCCTTCACGGCTGGACGCCAGCACCATGATGTCGGCGGCGTTCAGGTAGCGCCTCAACTCCGGTTGCGGCACCGCGCCCAGGAAGCGCACGCGGTCGGCCACGCCCAGTTCACGCGCCAGCGCTTCGAGTTTGGCCCGGTCCGGCCCCTTTCCAGCGATCAACAATAGCACATCGGGCATACTCAGCAGCGCCCGGATGATCAAGTGATGGCCTTTCAACTCGATCAGGTTCCCCACCGACATGATGGTGAACCCAGTAATGCCCAGCTCGGCGCGGATTTGTTCCCGGTCCAGCGGGGCGAAGCGCTGCAGGTCGACGCCGTTGCGCAGTGGCGTCACGGCCGACGGCGCCACGCCCAGCTGCACCAGCCGGTCCTTGAGCGCCTGGCTGACCGTGATGATGCCGGCCGCGTTGCGCGCCGCCCACAGGATCATGCGGCGCGGCAGCGGGTATTCCGGCAACAGGTTGACGTCCGAGCCGCGCGCCGTGATTACCACCGGCTTGTTGAAGTACTTGCCCAGCATGACGGCCGCCACGCCGTCCGGATAAAAGTAGTGCGCGTCGATGGCGTCGAATTCATAGCCTTCGTCGATCAGCCGGCCCACTTCGCGCTTGGCGCTGCGCGCCAGCAGCATGGGCGCCACGTTCATGCCGACTTTCGGGATGTTCAGGTAGCGGGGGTGGCGCACGTCCAGCCCGTTGCGGTCCGAGCGCGGCGGCACGGCTTTGTATTCACCATATTTGGCGGGAAACCAGGGCACCGGCGCCACCACGCGCGACTCGACCTGGCCGCTGGCCACCAGGTGGCGCAGCCGGGTTTCCACGAAAATGCCAAAGCCGGGCTGCTCCTGGTTGGGGAACAGGGTACTGAACGTCAAGAGCTTCATCTGCACTGCTTTCAGGCCGCCTTGCCCTTGCTCAGCGCCGCGTACACGGGCCGGTAGCGCGCCACGCTGGCGGCCCAGTTGCGTTCCGATTCCACGAAGCGGCGGCCCTGTTCGCGCATCTGCGGCCAGCGCGCCGGATCGGCCAGCAACGCCAGCACCTGTTCGGCCAGCGCTTGCGGGTCGCCGGCCTTGAACAGCATGCCGGTCTTGCCGTGCTCGATCAATTCCTTGTGGCCGCCCACGTCGGACGCCACCAGTACGCGGCCCTGGGCCATGGCTTCCAGCGGTTTCAATGGCGTGACCAGGTCGGTCAGGCGCATTTTCAGGCGCGGATACACCAGCACGTCGACCAGGTCGTAATAGCGCTGCACTTCGCTGTGCGGCACGCGGCCGGTGAAGATCACCTGGTCCTGTACGCCGAGCTCCTTGGCCTGCGCCTTCAGCGCGGCGTCCTGCGGGCCGCCGCCGACCAGCAGCACGCGGATGTCCGGGTTCTTCGCCAGCATGGCCGGCAGCGCCTGCAACAGCACGTCCAGCCCTTCATAGGCATAGAACGAACCGATGAAGCCCAGCACCGTCTTGCCTTCCAGGCCCAGCCTGGCGGCCATGGCGCGGTCTTTTTCGCCGCCCACGCTGAAGTCCTCGATGTTGACGGCGTTCGGGATCACGGTCAGCTTGCTGGCCGGGATGCCGCGCGTGGCGATGATCTCGCTGCGCAAGCCTTCGCAGATCGTGGTGGCGGCGTCGACGTTGCGCAGCGCATAGGTTTCCATGGCGCGCGTCAGGCGGTAGCGCATGCCCCATTCGGTGCTGGTGCCATGGTCGACCGCGGCGTCTTCCCAGAAGGCGCGGATTTCATAGACCACGGGAATGCCGAGCTTTTTCCCCACGCGCAGCGCCGCCATCGCGTTGAGGGCCGGCGAATGCGCGTGCAGGATGTCGGGTTTGACTTCCTTGGCCACTTCCATCAGGCGCTTGGCCAGGGTGTCGATCACGGCCAGCTGGTTCAGCACCGGCACGCGCGCCATCAGGCCCGAGGCCGGCGCGGTGCGGAAAAAGTCCAGGCCGTCGACGCTTTCCTTGGACTGCTTGACCTCGCCCTGCTTGGAACTGGTGATGTGGCAGGTATCCCAGCCCAGCGCGCGCTGCTGCTGCAGGATCGAGCGGGTGCGGAACGTGTAGCCGCTGTGCAGGGGGATCGAGTGGTCGAGCACGTGCAAAATGCGCAGTGCCTTGGAGTTCTGTGGTGCGTTCATCGCGGTGGCGTTCACTTTGTTTCTTTACGGAGGAAGGCTTCGAACATCAGCACGGTCCAGATGAAGGTGCTGTTGTCGCGGCGGCCCGATTCATGTTGCTCGACCAGGTCGCGCAAGTACGCCTGGTTGAAAATGCCGGTGTCGGCCAGCAGGGGGCCCAGCAGCGCATCGCGCACGCGCTGCCTGAGCGGGCCGCGCAGCCAGGCCGCCAGCGGCACGGAAAAGCCCATCTTCTTGCGGTACAACACGTCGTGCGACAAATGCGGTTCCAGGCTTTTCTTGAAGATGTACTTGCCTTCGCCGCCCTTGAGCTTGAGCTCGGGCGGCAGGCCCGAGACCCATTCGACGAACGTGTGGTCCAGCAGCGGCACCCGCACTTCCAGCGAATGCGCCATGCTGGCGCGGTCGACCTTGGTGAGGATGTCGCCCGGCAGGTACGTCTTGAAATCCAGGTATTGCAGCATCGACAGCGGATCGTCGGTCGGCGAGTTTTTCGCGTGGTCCTGCATTACCGAGACCGCACGGTAGCCCTGCAGGCTGGCCTTGAAACGGTCCGAGAACAGCTGCGCGCGCACGCGGTCCGGCATGAACGACACGCCGTGGAAATAGCCTTCCACCAGGTCGCGCGCGATCGATTCGAACGTGGTCTTGGCGCGGAACACGCGCGGCGCCCAGTCGGCCTTCGGATAGAGCTTGCCCAGCGTGCCGAACACCGGCTTGCGCAGGCTGGCCGGGATGCGGTCGCGCACGCTGTGCTCGGCCATGGCCATGCGGTAGCGGCGGTAGCCGGCGAAGTTTTCATCGCCGCCGTCGCCGGACAGCGACACCGTCACGCGCTGGCGCGCCAACTGGCACACGCGGTAGGTCGGGATGGCCGAACTGTCGGCATACGGCTCGTCGTACAGGTGCACCAGTTGATCGACCAGCGCGTAATCGTCGCCGCTGACGATTTGCGCGTGGTGCTGGGTCTTGTATTGCTGCGCCACCTGGGTGGCGTAGGCGGTTTCATCGAAATTGGCGTCGTCGAAGCCGATCGAGCAGGTGGTGACGGCCGGCGCGCCGGGTTGGCCCTGTGGCTGGGCCATGGTGGCCACCACGGCCGACGAATCCACGCCGCCCGACAGGAACGCGCCCAGCGGCACCTCGGCCACCATCTGGCTTTGCACGGATTCGCGCACGCGGGCAATGACTTCCTGCGCCACGTCGGCCTCGCTGCCGGTCGGCACCGGCTTGAACGGCACGTCCCACCAGCGTTCCTGCCTGACCTGCGTGTCGCCGACCTTGAGCAGGATGCGGTGGCCCGGCTGAAGCTTGTACGCGTTGTGGAAAATCGTCTTCGGCTCCGGGATATAGCCGTACGCGAAATAATCCTCGACTGCCTGCGGGTTCAGTTCGCGCGACAGTTCCGGGTGCGTCATGATGGACTTCAATTCCGAGCCGAACACGAAATAGCCGGTCGGCAGCAGCGAATAAAACATTGGCTTGACGCCGATGTGGTCGCGCGCCAGGAACATGGTCTGCTTGTTGCGGTCCCAGATGCCGAAGGCGAACATGCCGCGCAGGCGGTGCACGCAATCCGGGCCCCAGGCTTCCCACGCGTGCAGCACCACTTCGGTATCGGACTTGGTGTGGAACTGGTAGCCCATGCCTTTCAGCTCGGCCATCAATTCGCGGTAGTTGTAGGTTTCGCCGTTGTAGACGATCACCACGCTGCGGTCGGCGTTGAACAGCGGCTGCTGGCCCGTGGCCAGGTCGATCACGGACAGGCGGCGGTGGCCCATGCCCAGCGCTTTTTCCAGGTACAGCTCGCCCTCGTCGGGGCCCCGGTGGTGCTGGCTTTCATTCATGCGGTGCAGCGCGGCGCGGTCGATCTCGCGCTGGCCCGTGGTATCAAAAATTCCGACAATTCCGCACATGGTGCAATTCCTGTAACTTTTTTAGTGAATACGCGCGGCCGGGCTGCCCAGCTTTTGCTGGCGCAATTCGTCGTACAGCGCGAGGTAGGCGTCCAGCATGGCGGCCATGCTGTATTGCTGGATCACGCGCTGGCGTCCCGCCGCGCCGTGCTGGCGGCACAATTCCGCGTCGGTCGCATAGCGCGCCAGCGCCGCGGCCAGCGCCGGCGCGTCGGCCGGCGGCACCAGGCTGCCGTGCACGCCTTCGGTCACGACTTCCGGCATGCCGCCCACGCGCGACACCACCACCGGCAGCGCGCACGCCATCGCTTCCAGCAGCGACACCGGCGTGCCTTCGGCCAGCGAGGGCAGGGCAAAGAGGGAAAAGCCGTGCAGCACGGTATCGATGTCGCTGCGCGAACCCGGCAGCCAGACCACGTCCTGCAGCCCGGCCGCCGCCACCTGCTCGCGCAGCGCCGGCAACAGCGGGCCGTCGCCGACGATCGACAGGCGCAGCCGGTGGTGCTGGTCCGGCAACAGCGCGCGCAGCGCGATGAAGCCTTCCACCAGGCCCTTGTGGTGCTTGACGTCCTGGATCCGCGCCACGGTGCCGATCACGAAGTGTTCCGGGCCCCACGGCGCGCCGCCGGCCTGGTAGGGGCCATGGCGGAAGCGATCGGTGTCGACGCCGTTGTTGATCAGTTGCGCCTTCGTGCGCGGGATGCGCACCACCTGGTCCAGCCACCGTTCCAGGTCGGCCGACACCGTGATGTAGCGGTCGATGAACGGCGCCACCAGCCGGCGCAGCAGGTTGTGCTTGGGGTTCAGGCCCTGCGGGTCGCGCGCGTCGCGTCCGTGCTCGGCGTGGATGCGCACCGGCACCCCGGCCAGCATGGCGGCCGGCGCATATTCCAGGGTGGCCAGGTTATACGTATGCAGCACGGTGGGCCGCAGCCGGCGCAACAGCTTCCACAATTTCACGTGGATGCCCGGCGCCTGGCCGGGCGGCTTGTGCAGCGCATACACCTGCACGCCGGGCTGCGTGATGCGTTCGGCAAACGAGGTGTAATGCGTCAGGCACACCAGCGCGTGGCGGTAGCGTTCCGGCGGCATGCGGTTGATGCAGTCGACCAGCAGGGTTTCCAGGCCGCCGACGTCCAGTGCGTACACCAGGTGCACCACCAGCGGGCGTTCGTCGTGCGGCAAAGGCGGCATGTCGTTCCTCATCGTGTGCCTGCCTGTGCGCCCGCCGGCGCGCCCGCTTGTGCCCCTGCTTGTGCCCCCTGAGCGTCGCTGCGGGCGGCATCGTAGGCCGCGTCGATCGCGGCCAGCTGGCCCTGCAGGAAGTCGCGCAGCACGGCGCGCGCCGCGCCGGCGTCCTTCGATGGCAGCGGCGTGGCCACCATGATGGCAGCGCCGTCTTCACCTTGCACGGTCAGCTTGTGCCACGCCTGCCACAGCTTGCCCTGGTAATTGTTGGCCGTGGTGCGTGTGCCCACGCGCATCCAGTGCCACACCAGCAGGTTGCCCTCCGGGCCGCTGATGTGCGCTTCGCGTACCGCGAACGGGCGGCCGCCGACCTGCTCGGTGCGGCGCTCGGCGTCGACCGTGTGGTAGGCGTCTTTTTCCCCGGTCAGCACGTTGCTGGAACTGATCAATGCCTTGTCCGCGCCCTGGTGGCGGTAGAACAGCATGTGCACGGCCACCGGCGCGCCGCCGGCCTGCACCACGCGCGTGGTGGCGGCGTCGGGCGTCGTATAGCGCGGTTCCCAGCCGGTGAATTTCTGCGCGGCCGGCAGCGGCAGCGCCAGCGACAAGACCGGCATGCGCGGATTGTCGTTGGCGCGGTCGCTCCACGCGGCCCAGGCCGGCCACAGCGCGGCCAGCGCGATCACCGCGCATGCCAGCGCGGCCTGCGCCTTCATTGGGGCGGCGGTGTCCAGCCGGCCGGCGGCAACGGCTTGCGGCGCCGGCTCAGGCTGGTCCTGCTGCCAGTAGCCGCCGATCCAGAACATCAGCAGCATCACCAGGCCGAAGAACAGCCAGCCGTAAATCAGGTGGTCCACGCCGACCGCCAGCGTCATGCCGCTGTAATGGCCGATCATCACGATCATGAAGGCGCGCAAGCCGTTGGCGATGACGGGCACCACGATCGACAGGCCGACGAACAGCAGGCGGCGGCCCAGGGTGCGGTAGGTCAGGTAGCCATACAGGCAGCCCAGCGTGATGGAAGAGATCAGGTAGCGCACGCCGCTGCAGGCTTCCACCACCGACCAGCTGCCGCTGGGGATTTCAAAATGGGTGCCGTTGCGCAGGACCGGCATGCCGACCAGGCGCAGCGCCCAGACCGTGAAGTCGGCCGTGAAATTGATCAGGGGTTCGATGAATACTTCGCCGAACGGCACCGCGAACAGCACGAACAGCAGCGGGAAGGCCAGCGACCGGGCCAGCGCGGCGCCGAACATGGCCAGCGCCGCCAGCGGCAGCATGGCCGCGAACGCATATTGCATCACGACCTGCACTTCGCCCATGCGCGCCGCCAGCCACGCGGCGCCGGCCACGGCCAGCATCAACAGGGCCGGCCAGTAGGGGCGGGGCGGATAAATCTGGAAATTCGCACGGCGGCGCCAGATCAGCCACAGGCTGATGGGCACGATCACGTAGCCGTGCGCGAAGGTTTCCGAACTGTTCCATAGCGCCACGATGGACGCGGCGGTGTTGAAATACAGCGCGAACAGGGCCGCCAGCACCAGCGCCGTCAACAACAGCGCCGGCAGCGGTCCATGGTTGGCCGCGCGCACCGATGGCGGCGGCATGGTGGTGGCGGAATTCAGTTGCATAGCTGCGCCTCGATACTGGCCAGGTTGGTTTGCCAGCTGTAGCGCGCCAGCACGCGGGCGCGGGCGGCGTCGCCGACGCGCGCCGTGGCGGCCATGTCGCGCAGCTGCGCGATGACGGTATCGGCAAAGGCGGCCGCGCCATCGGCCAGCAGCACTTCCGTGCCCGGCGCGGCTTCAATGCCTTCCAGCGCCTGCGGCGACACCACGCACGCCTTGCCCATGGCCATCGCCTCGAGCACCTTGTTCTGGATGCCGCGCGCCACGCGCAGCGGCGCCACCGACAGGGCGGCGTGGGCCAGGTAAGGACGCACGTCCGGCACGGTGCCGGTCACGACGATGCCTGGTGTCTGCGCCAGCGCCTGCACGGCAGGGGCGGGACGCGCGCCGACGATGTAGAAGCGCACGTCCGGGCAGGCCTGGCGGATGCGCGGCAGGATATCGGCGGCAAACCATTGCACGGCGTCGATATTCGGCCAGTAATCCATCGCGCCGGTAAACACCACGGCCTGTTCGCCTGCGGCATAGGGCGAGGCCAGTTCGGCTTCCGGTGAAAAATACGCGGTATCGACGCCATTGTTGAAGTAGCCGATGCGCTGCGCGCTTTCCGGCGCCAGTCGGGCAAACAGCGCCGCTTCCGGCGCCGACACGAACAGCGAGGCGGCCGACGACGCGGCCACCTGGCGCTCGTAGCGCAGCAACTGCCTGGCCTCGTGGCGGAACAGCAGGCTGGCGGGCCATGGCTTCTTTTCGCCATACTCGCGCCACTTTTCCGAATCCACGTCGCAGAAATCCACCACCCGGTGCGCTTGCGGATAGTCGTCCGCGTATTGCGCCATGGCCGACGAAAACACCAGGATGCGCTTGATGCCGTGCCGGCGCATGGTGTCGGCCACCCACGCGCGCATGGCGGCGTCGCGGTAATAGTCGAGCGACAGCGAACGGTTGCCCAGCAGCGCGCCCAGGCTGCGCACGCGCGCCAGCTTCGGGTTCAGTTTCGAGAAGTGCGCGCTGGCGCACAGCGCCTGCACCGTCGGCACGTGTTGCCAGTCGTCCTCGTCATCGACGAACGTGGCCAGGTGCACGCGGTGCTTTTGCGCCAGGTGCTTGAGCAGGTGGTACGAGCGGATCTTGTCGCCTTTGTTGGGCGGATACGGGATCCGATGCACCAGCATCAATAAGTCATCCATGTACCGCTCCTCAACCCAGGCTGCGCACGATGAACGGGCCGAGGAAATTGGCCACCGGCAGCGGCAGGCGCTTCCACATCTTGATGAACAGCTGGTACTTCGGGTTCAGCGGATTATTGTCCGGGAACGCGGTCGCCGTGATCAGCTTGTATTCATATCCCAGGTGGGTCGGCGAAAAGCCCCAGTTCTTCTTGAAGTCGAACGCGCCGGTGCCCAGCTTGCTGCGGCCGAAGTCGAAGCTGCGGCATCCCTTGGCCGCGGCGGCCTGCATCAGGTTCCAGTACATGAAGTCATTGCCGGCGCATTCGCGCGCGGCCGGCAGGCTGCCGCCATAATACGGCAGCACTTCGTCGCGCCAGTAGAAACTCATGACGCCGGCAATCAGTTCATTGCCGCGCAAGATGATGCGGATCTCGCATTCCTCGCCAAACACTTCCTTGATGACCTTGAAGTATTTTTTCGGGAACACGGGCGTGCCGAGGCGGTGCACGCTGGTGGCGTACGCCGTGAAGAAACGCTCGACGTCCTGGTCGATTTCCGCGCGCAACTCGCACTTGATCCCCTTGCGCACCATGGCGCGCTGCTTGCGGGGAATCGCATTCATGTTGGTTTCATCGTCGGCGCTGATTTCCTTGCGGAACGTGACGTACAACTCCTTGGTGTACCACGACGGGTCGCCCGGATGGGCCGACTTTTCATAGCGGTGTTCCAGGTGGCCCACGCCGAGTTCGCGCGCCAGCCGCTCGGCTTCCGCGTCGAGCAGGGCGCGCGCCTGTTCGTCGGTGGCGGCAATGCCGCCCACCACGCAAAACGGCAGCGAACCGAGGAAGTGCCCGAACAGCCGGCTCTTGACTTCGGCCAGCGGCAGCACGCCGACGATCTCGCCATTGCGTTCGGCATAGTAGAACCACGTGCGGTGGCCATACACCTTGTCGATGATGGTTTTCCAGCCGGCGCGGTGGAAGAACGTCGCTTCGGGGCAGTCCCGTACGAAAGAGTCCCAGCGGGTATATTCGGCTGGCGCGGGCGACGTGGGCGACGTCGACGGCGGCAGCAGGCGCAGGGTAATGGCGGCAGTGGTTTGGGCCGCGTGAGGCTGTTCAGCCAGTTCTGTGCTCATGTTATTTCAGGAAGATGCGGTCCATCCGGTCCCAGGCGAAATCGCGGGTCAGGGCGCGGATGCGGCCGTCCATTTTTTCCATGTTGACGTAATGACGGAAACGGGTTTTCAAGTTGATGCCATCCGGGCGCGGCTGGCCGGGATCGATTTCCCACGGGTGGAAATAAAAGATCGCGGGCTGGCCGTCGCGCTGGTTCACCTGCTGCATCATCCAGCGCGACATCGCGTACGGGAACAGGCGGAAATAACCGCCGCCGCCGGCCGGCAAATTGCGCTGGCCCATGCGCACCGTGGTGATCGGCACTTCCAGCAAGCCATCGGGGCCGTTCGGGTGCCACGCGAAGCGCGGCGCGTCCGGCATGCCGTAATGGTCATGCCGCACCGGATAAATGCTGGAACTGTAGCGGTAGCCGGCTTCGTGCAGCACGTCGAGCGCCCACAGGTTGGCGTGGCCGATGGAAAAACTCGGCGCGCGGTAGCCCAGCACGGCCTGGCCGCCGATGTCTTCCAGGATCGCCTTGGCCGAGCTGACGTCCTGCATGAACTGGGCGCGGTCCTGGTCCGAGGCGCGCAGGTGGCCGTAGCCATGGCTGGCCAATTCATGGCCGCCGGCCACGATGCGCTTGACCAGCGCGGGATAGCGTTCCGCGATCCAGCCCAGCGTGAAGAACGTGGCCTTCACGCCGCCTTCGTCGAGGATGGCGAGGATGCGGTCGACATTGGCTTCCACGCGGCATTCGCGCTCGGGCCAGCTCTCGCGCGTGATGTAGGGCGCGAAAGCGGACACCTGGAAGTAATCTTCCACGTCGATGGTCATGGCGTTGCGGATCGCGGACGCCTGGTGCAGGGCCTGGCCCTCTTGCTGGCTCACGGGCGCGTTCATGACACCTTGCACCCGGCCTGCATCCAGGCCTGCAGTTTTTCAGCAATGCGCACGGCGGCCTTGCCGTCCCAGAAATGCGGCACGCGGCCAGCCTTGCCGCCGCCGGCCATCACCTCGTTGTAGATCGCCATGATCTTGTCCGGGTCCTGGCCGGCAATCGTGTTGGTGCCTTCGTCGACCGTGATCGGGCGCTCGGTATTGTTGCGCAGGGTGATGCACGGGGTGCCCAGCGCCGTGGTTTCTTCCTGGATGCCGCCGGAATCGGTCAACACCACGCGTGCGCCTTTCATCAGGCCCAGCATTTCCAGGTAACCCATCGGCGGCAGCAGCAGGATATTGCCGTTTTCCACCAGGTGGTTCAGGCCGGCTTTCTCGATCATGCCGCGGGTGCGCGGGTGCAGCGGGAAAATGATCGGCGTGCGTTCGCCGATGCGGTTGGCGGTTTCCAGCAGGGTGCGCAGCACGGCGAAATCGTCCACGTTCGACGGACGGTGCAGGGTCAGCACGGCATAGCCGTCGGCGCCGCTGGCAAAGCCCGGCTTGCCGTGGTCGGCCACGATCTGTTCGGCCGAGACCGCGCGCGGCAGGTTGCGCACCAAGGTATCGATCATCACGTTGCCCACGAAGTGGATGCGTTCCTTGGCGATGCCTTCGCGCAGCAGGTTGGCTTCGCCGCTTTCCTCGGTGGTGAACAGCAGGTCGGAAATCTGGTCGGTCAGTACGCGGTTGATTTCTTCCGGCATGGCCCGGTCGAAGCTGCGCAGGCCCGCTTCCACGTGGATCACCGGCACGCCTTTCTTGGCCGCCACCAGCGCGCACGCGATGGTGGAATTGACGTCGCCCACCACCAGCACGGCGGTCGGCTGTACTTGGTCCAGCGCCGGTTCGAATTTCTTCATCACGTCGGCGGTCTGGATCGCGTGGCTGCCGGAGCCGACTTCCAGGTTGATGTCCGGATCGGGAATGCCGAGCGCGGCGAAGTACTGGTGGTTCATGGCCACGTCATAGTGCTGGCCGGTGTGCACCAGTTGCACGTCCACTTGCGGACGCAGTTCTGCCAGCGCGGCCATGATGGGGGCCATCTTCATGAAGTTCGGGCGGGCGCCGACCACGCACAGGATGCGGAAAGGGGCTTGGGCTGCAGTATTCATTCGTTGTTGTCCAGCGTAGGGTTGTTGCTGGCCGGAGTGGCCACGATTTTTTTCAGGATATTCAGTACCGACACGACCGACTTTTCCAGCCGCATCATGCGTTCGTCCATGCCATCGGGATAGCTTGCGATGGCGGCAGCCAGCTCGGCTTCATCGCTTTGCCGCGAACTGGCGGCGGCAAGGGCGGCGGGCGGAGGCTGGAATTCGGATTGTATGTCGCGGATCACATCGTCGACATGCTTGTCCGTAAATTCATGCAATTCTTCCAGGAAGCCCATCAACATCAGGCGGTCGCACAAATGGTTGGTCATGCGCGGAATGCCGCCCGAATATTCGTAAATCGCGGCATGGGCCGCCGGCGTGAACGACGGGTCGTTGTTCCAGCCCACCGTGTGCAGGCGGTGTTCGATGTAGGCCTGGGTTTCCACCGCGTCCATCGGACCCAGGTGGTAAGTGGCGATCACGCGCTGGCGCAATTGCTGCATGTCCGGGCTGTGCAGGGTGGTGCGGAATTCCGGCTGGCCCAGCAGGAAGGTTTGCAGCAGCGACTTGTCGTCGGTCTGGAAGTTCGACAGCATGCGCAATTCCTCGACCGTGCGCGGCGACAGGTTTTGCGCTTCGTCGACCACCAGCAGCGCACGCTTGCCTTGCGCATCGCAGGTGCGCAGGAAGGTTTCCAGCCGGCTCAGCAGCGCGCTCTTGGTGGCGTCTTCGGCCGGCAGGCCGAACGCCGACACCACCATGCGCAACACGTCTTCGGGATTCAGGTGCGTGTTGACCAGGTGCGCCGCCACGATGTGCTGCGCTTCCAGGGTGCTGAGCATGTTGCGCACCAGCGTGGTCTTGCCCGCGCCGACTTCGCCGGTGATGACGATAAACCCTTCGCCCTGCGACAGACCATATTCCAGGTAAGCCATGGCCCGCTTGTGGCCTTTGCTGCCAAAGAAGAAATGAGGATCGGGGCGCAAGCGGAAGGGTTTGTCGCTGAGCCCATAATAACTTTCATACATCCTGCAGACTCCGCTAGAACTGTTTATTGAGGGACGCCGACACGGCGTTTTCCGTGTAGTGGGCCGCTCCCAGCCCACCCGACACGCGGCGCACGTCGATCGAGCCGCGCAGCGACGGCTGCAGCTGGCGCGTCAGGCCGATCCGCAAGCTGCGGTTGATGGTGCTGGTTTTCGCTGAAATGGAACGGATGCGCGTCACGTCCGCCGTGGCCAGCACGCCGGTGCGCGACGACAGGCGCCAGTTCCAGGTCATGTTGCCCCCACTCTGGTGGGTGTTGTCATTCAATATGGTATTGGTGCTGCCCAGGACACTGGAATCGACTGCCGTGCTGGACAAGCCATTGCGGCGCATGTCCTGCAAGGTCAGCACGGTGGTGGTGTGCGGGCCATTCAACACGACGGCAGCCTGCAACTGCTTTTGCAGGTAATACCGGTTGCTGAAGTAATTGATGTTGTTGGCCAGCGACGCGGGCAGGCCGGCGGCCTGGATGTACGCGTTGACAGCCTGGCGCCGTTCATCGGCGTCGGGTATCGCCGAGGCGAACAGGCGGTCCAGCATGCTGAACGTATCGATGGCCGACGGCAGCAGGAATTGCTGGCGCGTGCTGGTCACGGAATCGTTGTAATTGATCGACCAGATCGAGGCGCGCGCACGGTGCTGCGCCTGCAGCGAATAACTGTTGCCGTAATAGCGCTTGCCGGCGCTGGCCTGCACGCGGGTGCGGGTGCCGGGTTGCCAGTCCACGCCCAGCTGCCATGCGGCGCCGCCGTTGCTGCCGCCCAGCGCCTGGTAGTCATAGCTGTCATAGCCGCCCATGGCGGTCAGGGTCAGCTGCGAGGTGGCGGTCCAGCGCAGGTTGGCCGCGACATTCTCGCTGTCGGACTTGCCACCCGGGCCGGTGGTGGCCAGGCCTTTCTGCTCGCTCTTGTTGGCTTGCAGCCCCCAGCCCAGCTGGCGGAAGGCGCTGCCGCTGACCAGGTTGAGCGCCAGCGTCTTGCCGGTGGAATTGTTCAGGCCACCCGTGGACGACGTCAGGCGGTCGGCCGTGAAACGCAATTCCGCGTTGGCGTATGGGCCGAACCGGTGCACCAGGTAAGGACTGATGCGGGCGGTCTTGATTTCGCTGGCGTTGGTGCGGGCAAAGTTGTTGCCGGTGTTGAGCAGCAGCGGGCCAAAGGCCGAGGCGTCGCGCTGGCCGATGCTGGCATTGGCGTCGATGTACAGCAATTCACTGACGACCTTGGCCTTGGCGACGGCGCTCAAGTCTTGCGTGGCGCCATAGGTGCCGCCAATGTCCTTGTCGGCATATTCATAAAAATGGCGGGTATAGGCGGCGCTCATCTGCAGGCGCGGACCGGTGTGCTCGAGCCTGAACGAGGGCGCCAGCTCGGTAACCCAGTTCGCTTCCGCATTGGCGCGCAGCGCCACGTTGTCGGTATACGTTTCGCGTACTTCAAAGACAGGCGTGAATTTCCAGTCCGCGCGGGTAGCCGGCGCCACACTCAGCAGCGCCAGGCCCACCGCCGCGGCAAGCGGCCGGCGAGGCAGATTAACCATAGTGATAGTCATACGTTTCCGTGCCGGGAAACTCGCGTGTTTTGTTATAGATGAGGTTGACGTTTGGCAAGCCTTCCAGCTGGCGCAGCGATTCCTTGACCGCGTGCTGGGTGGTGCGTTCGGCTTCCACCACCACCACGATCTGGCCCATGTGGCCGGCCAGCACGTGTGCCTCACTGGTCAGCAGCAGCGGCGGCGAATCGAAGATCACGATACGGTCGGGATAGCGGTTGGCGATTTCATGCACGAAGTTCGTCATGGTCTGCGACGCCAGCAATTCCGTGGCGCGCGGCGAGTTGGTGCCGGCGGGCAAGATCGTCAGCGTATCGACGTTGGTGCGCAACATGACTTCGGCCATGTCGACTTTTTCATCGAGCAACATGTCCATCAAGCCGCGCTGGGCAGGCAAGCCCAGCGTGCGCAGTACCGACGGACGGGCCACGTCGGCGTCCACCAACAACACCGTATGGTCCAGTTCCATGGCAATCGACATGGCCAGGTTGATCGAGCAAAACGTCTTGCCTTCGCCCGGCAGCGAACTGGTCACCATGATCAGGTTGCCCGGATTTTCATCCGGGCCGCGCGGCGTGAAGGCGCGCCGGATCAGCGGACGCTTGATGATACGGAAGTCTTCCACCAGCGTGGTGCGGCCGCCGGCCGCGGTGACCAGGCCGATTTCCTGCATGCGCTTCAAATCCAGTTCGACCCGCTTGGTCGAGCGCGCCGGACGGGCCGGCGCCGCGCTGTCGCCGGCCGGGACGGCCGGTGCGGCCGGCTGTTCCACGGCCGGCTGCGCCGGCGCGGCGTCTGCCACTGCCGTGTCCACCACTGCCGTGTCCACCACTGCGGCGTCGGTCACGGCAGGAGCCGCGGCAACAGCGGCCTCCGCCATGATGGCGGCAGGCGCGGTGGTTTCCGCCACCGGCGGCTGCGCGACAACAGGTGCGGCTGCCGCGTCCACGGCCGGCGCGGTGTCCTGGGCCGGTGCAGCGGGGGCAGCGGACGGCTGCTTGTGTTCCAGGCGGCTGGCCGCCCGTTCGATAATACTCATTTCATTCCCCGTGTTTGGACTAGTTCTTCATCAGCAACGCGGCCATCACGCCGCCATACGCTGTAAACAACAGCGCCACGGCGGCGGAAAACGCATACAGGCGGCGGCGGCGGCGCACTTTCTGCTCTTCGGTCCAGTTCATGCTGATGCTGCCCAGGATCGGCAAGCCGGTGGCGGCGCGCAGCGCGGTTTGCGTGACGAAGGTCGGACGGAACTGGCTCATCAAGAGCGCCACGCCGAGGCCGGCCACCAGCGCGCCGGCAAACACGATCGACATCAGGCGTGGGCGGTGCGGGCCATTCGGCACCGTGGGCACCGTGGGCGGGTCGATGGTGCGGAAGCTCATCATGTCGGTGGCGGACGTCAGGTCGCCGGACAGGCGGGCCGCTTCACGGCGTTCCACCAGTTTCGTATAGTTTTCCTTGTTGACCGCGTAATCGCGGTTCAGCTGCGCCAGCTGCGCTTCCACTTCCGGCGCCGCATTGCTTTGTGCGCGGGCCGTGCCCAGGCGCGACGCATATTCATTCACGCGTGCGCGCAGCGACGCCACACGGGCTTCCTCCACCGACAGCGCCACGTTCATCTGCTGCATCATCGGGCTGTAATTGGCGCCCGGGTCATTGGAGCGGACGCGTTTTTTGGCTTCTTCCTTCTTGCGTGCCTGCAATTGCTGCAACAGGCGCTTGCTCGACACGATGTCCGGGTGTTCTTCCGTGTATTGCATGCGCAGCTGGTCCAGGTTCTTTTCCAGCGCCTGGATACGGCTGTCGAGTTCAGGATTGACCGATTCTTCCACGGCAGTGGCGGCCGAGACCGGCGCAGGGTCTTCGCCCATGATCTGGCGCTTCAAGGCGTTGCGCGCCTGTTCCGCTTCGGCCAGCTCGAGCTTGGCCTGGTTCAGCTTTTCGGTCAGTTCCGTGATGATGGACGTGTAATCGCTGCCCTGGCGCGGCAACAGACCCATGTGCTGGATCTTAAATTCCTTCATGGCGTTTTCACCGGCCGCCAGCTTTTCCTCATACGTCTTGATTTGCTCGTCGATGAATTGCACGGCCTTGTCGGATTCCTGCTTCTTGCCGCCAAACGACCCTTCCACGAAGATGGTCAGCAGCGATTGCACGATTTCCTTGCCCAGCTTGGGGTTGGCGCTGCTGTACGAAATCGTATAGATGTCGTCGCGCTCGGTACCGGTGATCTTGATTTGCGATGTCAGTTCATCGACCATCTGTTCATGGTCCTGCACGCTCTTGTTCTTGATGTCCAGGTCCACCATGCGCATCACACGCTCGACGTTCGGGCGGCTGATCAGGGTGCGGCGCATGAATTGCACTTGCTGTTCCACGTTGGGCACAGTCGTCATGCTGGACAGCAACGGCTTCAAGATACTCTGGGTGTCGACGTAGACGCGTGCCGATGCCTGATAAGAATCCGGCAGGCGATAGACGACAGTCCATCCAATGATGGATATCGCCCAGGTAATACCCACTGCATACCAGCGGTATTTGCCTATAGCCTTCAGGAAGGTCAGGATAAGGGCCTGTAATTCTGCCATTGGTCAATCTCACCTAAGGTGCTGTGGCAAGCCTGTATTACTTGCCTAAAATACATCAAATCTGCTCTATGATACAGGAGAAATGGTTGCTTGTTGCTATTAAATACGCCCGGCCAGGGTTGCCGGGACTATATAAAATAGCATTGATTTTTGACATAATCATTTCTGATAGAGCAATTTTGCCCAAGGTATGATTGTGACAGGAACTGCCCGCCATGTGTGGGCATTCTCCAATCGTGCTCACAGGAAATCTGATATCGTGGCGACGCGCCAACTACCTGCTACCACCATGTTCCGACTCTTTTGTTTTTCCATCATCGCGGCGCTGGTGGGGCTGCCCGCGCGGGCGGCGGACCTGGTCGCCACGGTGGCCGCGGTCAAGCCTTCCATTGTCGGCATCGGCACCTCGCTGCCCACCCGCAGCCCGGCCGTGATTTTCTTTGGCACCGGCTGGGTCACCGGCGATGGCTACAGCATCATCACCAACGCCCACGTGGTCAGCAATGCCATCAAGGCGGACCAGAAGGAAAGCCTGGGCATCGTGATTGCCGGCGAAGGCAATGCCATTACTTTCCGTGCTGCAATTGTGGTCGGGGTCGACGCCGAGCATGACCTGGCGCACTTGCGCGTACAGGGCGGGCCGCCGCTGCCGGCGCTGAAACTCGGCGATTCGGCCACCATGCGCGAAGGACGCGAACTGGCGCTGACCGGGTTTCCATTGGGAATGGTCCTGGGGTTGCACCATGTGACGCACCGCGCCACCCTGTCGGCCATCACGCCCATCATCATTCCATCGCTGGGGGCGCGCCAGCTCGATGCGCGCGCCATCACGCAACTGGCGCGGCCGTTCGACATTTTCCAGCTCGACGGCACCGCTTACCCGGGCAACAGCGGCAGTCCGGTCTATGACCCGGCCGACGGCGTGGTGTACGCCGTCATCAACATGGGTTTCGTGAAGGGTTTCAAGGAAGCCGCGATCACCAATCCCAGCGGGATTTCCTATGCGATTCCCGGCCGCTACGTCCAGGCACTGCTGCAAAGGCCTGCCCAACAGTAAATATTCCTGCTAGCATGTCGTAGCAAACATGTAACAGGCCGGTGCGTCATGACGCACCGCAGACCCGTCAAGAGGAATCGAGTGAAGAACATCAAATTGCAATCGTTGAAATGGCTGGCTTGCGGCGCAATGGCGCTGCTGGCCCTGGTACTGGGAGGCTGCGCCACCCCGCCCGCGCCACCCGCCGCGGTGGCGCCGGCCGGCGACTACCTGATTGGCGCTGGCGATACCGTCAATATCGTCGTGTGGCGCAATCCGGAAGTATCGCAATCCGTGCCGGTGCGCCCGGACGGCAAGATCACCACCCCGCTGGTCGAGGATTTGCAGGCCAGTGGCAAGACGTCGACCGAACTGGCGCGCGACATTGAAAAAGCCTTGTCCAAGTTCATCCAGCAGCCTGTCGTGACGGTCGTGGTGACCGGCTTTGTCGGCACCTACAGTGAACAGATCCGCGTGATCGGCCAGGCCGCCAAGCCGCAGGCGCTGCCGTACCGCGTCGACATGTCGCTGATGGACGTCTTGATTGCCGTGGGCGGTGTCACGGAATTTGCTGCCGGCAACCGGGCAAGCATTATCCGTACCGTGGACGGTAAGCAACAAAAATTCAATGTGCGCCTGAACGACTTGATCAAGGATGGCGACATTTCCGCCAACGTGCCGATGCGTCCAGGCGACGTGTTGGTGATTCCTGAAAGTTTCTTCTGATCACTAACTGTTAACTTGTCGAGAATTTTTACAGGTTTTGCGCTAGACTGAAAAAAGTGACCAGCTCGGCTGTATGTTTTTTGACTAAGCCTTTGATTTTTATCAGTGCAGTTTGCTGCAGAGCTTTGTGGAATAGAAATTGCTTAATAAATAGCAACTGAATTTAAGGCTGCCGCGGCAGCCGATCGATCGAGGACAGATATCGTGGTTAACCAAGAGCAACCAGAAGCGGGCGGCAGCGCCCCGCAAACGCCGGCGGCGCCGGTGTTTACTGGCGCCGCACGGCGCCGCTTCACCAAAGCCGGTGCGGTCGCCGTGGGTGCCGTGCTGACGCTCAAGAGCCAGCCAGGGATGGCGGCCAATTCGTCGGGCTGTGTGTTTGCAACGCCGTCGGCAGCCGGTTCGTTCAACATCAACCATAGCCGTGGCCCGCAGACCGGGTATTGCAATGCCGTTTCGCCTGGCTATTGGGTGACGCACCAGTCGGACTGGCCGAAGCAGCCTGGCAAGCCCAACAAGAGCATGTGGGACATGAACTTCCAGCAGATTTTCCCGGTCGGGTCAGGTTCGCAGTTCTTCAACCAGAAACTCGGCACGGTGATCGGCTGGGGCGGCGGCGGGGCGCAGGATGTCGCGCGCCATTTGATTGCCGCTTACCTGAACGCCATGAATGGCTGGACCAATCCTTACCTGACCACGTCCAAGGTGGTCGAGATCTGGAATGGCTACAACAGCGTGGCGGGCTACAAGCCGGCCGGCAAGGTGTGGAGCGCTTCCGATATTTCCAATTACATCAAAGGGACATGGGGCGAAGGCACCATGTGGACTTGAGTGGCTGTCGGGCGCTGATCCATGTGGCGACTGATGCCGGGATTGGCCCTGCGCTACCGTACTTGGGATAACGAAACATACGTGTTGTATAACAACCTGTCAGGCGACACCCACCTGACCGATGCGGCCGCCATTGAAGTGCTGGAACAGTTGCGCCATGCAACGCTGTCCATGCCGGCGCTGGCGGCTGCCCTGCAGCTGGACGACACGCCGGCAACGCTGGCGCAGCTGGCCGCGTTGCTGGACGAATTGCAGGGCCAGTTCCTGGTCGAATCCGGCGCCGAACCGCTGGCCGTATGCTGACGGTCGGTTCCCTGTCCCGCGCCGAACTCGGCGCGCGCCTGGCGCGCGACGGCATCGTGCTGCAAACGGGCGCCTTTTGCATCCATCTTCACGCGCCCGTGCCCGCGGTGGCCGACGGCATCGCCCTGATGTACCGCGATTATCCGCTGCACGAGGCCGATGCGTTCGCGCATTTCCATTTACAGCTGTACCGTCCCGCATCGCTGCGGCGCTGGTACCGGCCGCAAGTGCACATGCTGTTCGATGGCGAAGCGCTGTTCCAGCCGCTGCCGCTGGCGCACGCGTTTCCCATGCTGGAATGGGGCTTGAACTGGTGCGTGGCAAACCGTGCGCACCGCTACCTGATGATCCATGCCGCCGTGCTGGAGCGCGGCGGGCGCGCCGTGATGTTGCCGGCGCCGCCGGGGTCCGGCAAAAGCACGCTGTGCGCGGCGCTGGCGTACCGCGGCTGGCGGCTGTTGTCCGATGAATTGACCCTGATCGGGCCCGACGGCATGATCGTGCCGGTGCCGCGTCCGGTCAGCCTGAAAAACGCGTCGATCGGCGTGATGCGCCAATACCTGAACCGCGAACAGGACCAGGCCGTGTTCACCACGCCGGTCGACGCCACCATCAAGGGGACGGTCGCGCATTTGCGCGCGCCGGCCGATGCGGTGGCGCGCAGCCATGAGTGCGCGCGCCCGGGCTGGATCGTGTTTCCCCGCTACCAGGCCGGCGCCCCGTCCACGCTGGAAGCGCTGGACGCCGCCCCGACCCACATGGACATGGCAAAAAACGCCTTCAATTACAGCCTGCTGGGCGCGCGCGGCTTCGACATGCTGGCCGACGTGGTCGGCCAGGTGCGCAGCTACCGTTACACCTACAGTTCGCTGGACGAGGCGATGGCGGTGTTTGACCAGCTGGCGGCGCAGCCATGATGGACCGTACCCCACTGTTCCCGCTGGCGGTGCGCGCCTTCCGCGACCCGTCGTGCCTGGCCGCGCTGACCCTGGCTGAATGGCACTTGCTGCTGCGCCAGTGTTCCAAGGCCAACCTTGACGCCCGCCTGTATTACCTGCTGGAACAGCGCGGCGAGCTCGACGCGGTGCCGCCGCCGGCGCGTGAATTGCTGGAATGGGTGCGCGTCATTGCCGAGCGCCATACGCAGGCGGCGCGCTGGGAAGTGCGCCACATCCATGCCGCGCTGCGCGGCGCCGGCGGGCCGCTGATCCTGCTGAAAGGCGCGGCCTACACCATGGCGCAATTGCCTCCGGCGCCGGGCCGGCTGTATTCCGACATCGATATCCTGGTCGATGAAGCGCTGTTGCCGGACGTGGAAAAAGCGCTGATGCTGCATGGCTGGCACACCACCCACCATGACGCGTACGACCAGCGTTATTACCGCGAATGGATGCATGAATTGCCGCCGCTGGTGCACATCCATCGCCAGACCGCGATCGATGTCCACCATGCGATCCTGCCGCGCACGGCGCCGGTGCACCCGGACCCGGAACAATTGCGCGCGGGCGCGGTCGACGTGCCCGGCATGCCCGGCGTGCAGGTGCTGGCGCCGGAAGACATGGTGCTGCACAGCGCCACCCACCTGTTCTTCGACGGCGAATGCGACCATGGCTTGCGCGACTTGGTCGACCTCGACGCGCTGTTGCGCCACTTCAGCGGCCGCCCGGGTTTCTGGGAAGGACTGGCGGCGCGGGCGCGCCAGTTGCAGCTGACGCGTCCCCTGTTTTATGCGCTGCGCTATACGGAACGCCTGCTCGGTACGCCGCTGCCGCCGCAAGCGGCCGCCGCGCGGGAAGCCGGCCGCCCGAACCCGCTCCTGCTGGCGCTGATGGACCGCCTGTTCGACCGCGCGCTGTTGCCGATGCACGCCAGCTGCGGCGACCGCTGGAGCGGATTGGCGCGCTTCCTGATTTATTTGCGCGGCAACTGGCTGCGCATGCCGCCGCTGCTGCTGGCGCGGCATTTATTCCACAAGGCGTTCCTGTCGCCGAAAGACGGGACAGCGGAAGCGCCGGCGGAAACGCAGCCGGACCGGCCCTGAGCACCCGTGCCGGCAACCTGACAATTCTCCAGCAATTGCTACAATGAATGATGCTGGCCAGGGAGGGCGCAATCATGGAACGCAGCCTCTGCATTGTCGCATCATCGGTGGCGCTGCTGTGCGCCACGCTCCCGCCTTGCTGCCGCGCGGCGGACACGCCGGCTGAAGAATTGGCGGCCCAGGCGGCCCGGCTGGAACATGGCGAAGGCATGCCGCGCGACCCCGCGCAGGCGCGCCTGCTTTACTGCCGCGCCGCGCGCCAGGGGCATGCCCCGGCCCAATATGCGCTGGGCTGGATGCTTGCCAATGGCCGCGGCGGCGCGCGCGACGATGGCGCGGCGCGCCACCTGTTCACGCTGGCCGCGGCGCAGGGCCATCCGCAGGCACACACCATGGCGGCCCAGCTGGCGGCCGCGCCGGTGGCGCCCGATTGCCTGTTGCCGGACTTGCCGTCCGCGCCCGTGTTTGAATTGCCGGCCGTGGCCATGTGGACGCCGCCGCCCCAGGTGGCGCGGCTGGTGGGCCGGCTGGCGCCGGAATTCCAGGTCGATCCGCTGCTGGCGCTGGCCATTATCGCGGTGGAGTCGGGGTTCAACCGCCGCGCGGTGTCGCCCAGGCAGGCACAGGGCTTGATGCAGCTGATTCCCGAGACCGCCCAGCGTTTCCAGGTGCGCGATGTGTTCAATGAGGAACAAAATGTACGTGGAGGACTCGCTTACCTGCGTTGGCTGCTGGCTTATTTCAGAGGCAATGTTACCCTTGTGACAGCCGCATATAATGCTGGTGAGAAAGCAGTCGACCGGTATGGCGGCGTGCCGCCGTATCCGGAAACCCGCGATTACGTAAAAAAGATTTCCAGCTTGTACCACCAGACCATGCATCCCTATCAACGCGACTTGTTGACCGTGACGTCGCCCATTGCCGCCAAGTGAATCCTTATGACTCCGCCACTCGATCCCCATCCTCTCGACCTTGCCTGCGCCGCCTGGCGCGCCATTCCCGGCGTGGCCGAAGTGCTGTCCCAGGAAGCCGCCCAGCAAGCCTATGGCGCTGATACCGGCGGCAGTACCCGCGCCATCCGCGCCGCCGTACGCATCGTGAAAAACAATGGCGACGACGATTGTGTGTCCGCCGTCATGCGTGTCGCCAGCCAGCACGGCATTGCCATCCACCCCATCAGCACCGGGCGCAACTGGGGTTATGGCACGGCGCTGCCGGCAGGCGACGGCACGGTGATCCTGGATCTGGGCGGATTGACGGACATCCAGTTTGACGAGGAACTGGGCGTCGTGACCCTGCAACCGGGCGTGACGCAAGCCATGCTGGCGGACTATCTCGACCGCCATCACCATCCGTACATGGTGCCGGTGACCGGCGCCGGCCCCAGCTGCAGCCTGCTCAGCAATGCGCTGGAGCGCGGCTATGGCGTGACCCCGTATACCGACCACTTCGCCGCCGTGACGGATATCGAAGCCGTGCTGGCCGACGGCAGCCTGTACCGCACCACCCTGCGCGAGGCGGGGACGGAAGAATTGGCGCGCCTGTTCAAGTGGGGCCTGGGCCCGCACACCGCGCCGCTGTTTACGCAAAGCGGCTATGGCGTGGTCACGCGCATGAGCATCGTGCTGGCGCGCCGCCCGGAAGTGGCCAAGGTATGCCTGTTCAGCCTGAAAGACGATGCACTGCTGGAAACCGCGGTGGAGCGGGTGCGCCATATCCTGCGCTCGCTGCCGGGCACGGTGGGCGGCATCAATTTGATGAACCGGCACCGCATGCTGGCCATGAACGCGCCATATCCCGATACGCCGACGGACGCCCATGGCCAGATTCCGCCGGACGTGATTGAAACGCTGGGGCGCCAATACCAGATTGCGCCGTGGACCGGCTTTTGCACGCTCTATGGCACGAAAACCATGGTGGCGGCCGCGCAAAAGGAAATCAGGCGGGCGCTGGCCGGGGTCGGCAGCCGCATCCTGTTCCTCAGCCCCGGCAATGCGCGCACCCTGGCCAAGTTGGCGAAAATGTTGCCGGGTGGAGCGGGACAAAGGCTGGGCAGCACGGCCGCCACACTGGCCAAATCGCTCGACCTGGTGGCTGGCCGCCCCAATGAAACCGCGCTGCCGCTGGCGTATTGGCGCAATCCCG
>CBIHOX010000017.1:0-62445 GCA_966211685.1 uncultured Pseudoduganella sp. | reverse complement strand
CAGCCATTCAATCCAGAACTTCAGGCAGCTTGACCGGATTAACAGTATCTACAGCCAAAGCCGGCAGCCATGCTGAAAAAGCCCGTCTTTCGACGGGCTTTTTTCTTACTGGATCACTTTATAGCACGGCGTGTACGCCTTGCCCGCCAGCTTCATCCTGCTCTGCGCCACGAACGACGCCAGCAGCGCGTCCATCGGTCCCATGATCGCGGTTTCGCCGTGCAGCTCGAAGTGGCCATGCTTTTCGATCGCGCGGATGCCCTCTTCCTTCACGTTGCCCGCCACCACGCCGGAAAACGCGCGCCGCAGGTTGGCTGCCAGCATGTGCACCGGCTGGTTCTTGTGCAGGTTCAGGTTGCGCATGTTCTCGTGCGTGGGCGCGAACGGGCGCTGGAATTCATGGTCGATGCGCAGCGCCCAGTTGAAGTAGTACGCATCGCTGCGCGCCTTGCGGAATTCGCGCACTTCGCGGATACCGGCCTGCATTTCGCGCGCCACCAGTTCCGGGTCGTCGATGATGATCTTGTAGCGCTGCTGCGCCGCCTCGCCCAGGGTGGTGCCGATGAACTGGTTGATCTGCGCAAAGTAGTCGCGCGACGATTCCGGCCCCGTGAAGATCAGCGGGAACGGCATTTCCGCATTGTCCGGGTGCAGCAGGATACCGAGGATATACAGGATTTCCTCGGCGGTCCCGGCGCCGCCGGGGAACACGATGATGCCGTGCCCGGTGCGCACGAACGCTTCCAGGCGTTTCTCGATGTCCGGCATGATGACCAGGCTGTTGACGATGGGGTTCGGCGATTCCGCGGCAATGATGCCGGGCTCGGAAATGCCAAGGTAGCGGCCCTGGTGCGTGCGCTGCTTGGCGTGGCCGATGGTGGCGCCTTTCATCGGGCCTTTCATGGCGCCCGGGCCGCAACCGGTGCAGATGTCCAGCGCCCGCAAGCCCAGCTGGTAGCCCACTTCCTTGGAATAATTGTATTCCGTACGGTTGATCGAATGGCCGCCCCAGCACACCACCAGGTTCGGGTTCAGGTGCGGCTTCAGCACGTTGGCGTTGCGCAGGATATGGAACACCGCGTCGGTGATGCCATCGGTGCGCGTCAAGTCGAATTTCGTGCTGTCGGTGACTTCATTGGACACGAACACGATGTCGCGCAGCACGGAAAACAAGTGTTCATGTATGCCCTTGATCATCTTCCCGTCGACAAACGCAATCGACGGCGCGCCGCGGATTTCCAGCTTGATGCCGCGCTCGCGCTGCTTGATGTCGATCTCGAACGATTTATACCGGTCCAGTAATTCCTTTCCATCGTCGATAGTGCTGCCGCAGTTCAGCACCGCCAGGGCGCAGTTGCGGAAGATGTTATAAAGCCCGCCCTTGCCGGAATCGAGCAACTTGGCGACTTCCGACTTGGTCAGCACTTCCAGCATGCCTTCCGGGGAAATCAGGGTATCGACAACGTCATGTTCCATGATACGCGCATCCTTTAAAGTTCTAATTTGCAACTATTGACCCTGCGACACCAATATACGCCATGTCACGCGGTTTGGGGTCCGCGATTGATAGCGTGCGCCTATCAGGGATGAAAATTCTGTTGCAACCGTTGCCACAATGCTGCGCCGCAGCGAGCGATTTTCTGGACATGCGCGTAAGGTAGATTACAATGGCGCACCTGTTGGGATACGGGTCTCTCGGGAGCGTGCTACAAGCGCGTTTTCCCTCGGCCTGGTCCCAAATTTTTTTATCAAAACAAAATCTAGGAGAGGCACCATATGAGCGGTGCAACGATGCAAAAGGCGGCGGAGATCCAGCCGCCCGAGTATAAACAGGTGATGGGCCACCCCGCCCCACTGTGGATGCTTTTCATGACTGAATTCTGGGAGCGCTTCGCGTTCTACGGAATCCGCTGGGCGCTGGTGCTGTATATCGTCGCCCAATTCCATGGCGGCAGCGCCGCCGGCCAGGCCGACGCCAACCTGACGTACGGTTCCTACCTTGCCCTGGTATATGCCGCGGCCCTGTTTGGCGGCTACATCGCCGACCGCGTGATCGGCTACCAGCGTTCCATCCTGGTGGGCGCCGTGTTCATGGCCGCCGGCCTGTTCATGATCGCGATTCCCGATCCCACCATCTTCAAGCTCGGCCTGGCGACCATCATTGCCGGCAATGGCTTGTTCAAACCGAATATCTCGACCATGGTCGGCAAGCTCTACAGCGTATCCGACGCGCGCCGCGATTCCGGCTTCACGATTTTCTACATGGGCATCAATACCGGCGCGCTGATCGCCCCGGTGCTGACCCAGGTGCTGGCCGAAAAGGTATTCGGCGTCGACGGCATGCCGTCGTACAAGGTCGTATTCCTGGCCGCCGGCGTGGGCATGATCATTTCGCTGATCTGGTTCCAGGTCGGCCGCGCGGGCCTGAAAGGCATCGGCGCGCCGGATCCGCAAGCGCAAAGCATGGCCCGCGTGCTGTACGTGGTATTGGGCTGCCTGGCCGTGATCCCGGTGGTCTACTTCCTGCTGGCGCTGGGCGGCGAGAAGCTGCAAGTGGTCCTGACCGTGCTGTTCATCATCCTGGCCGGCATGCTGCTGCTGGAAGGTTTCCGCAACGGCAAGGTGGCGCGCGACAAGGTGATCGCCATGATGGTGATCTTCACCTTCAACATCATGTTCTGGATGTTCTTCGAGCAGGCCGGTTCGTCGTTCACCTTCCTGGCCGAAAACATCGTGCGCCGCGACTTCGGCGGCTGGGTCTTCCCGACCGCGTGGTTCCAGACCGTCAACTCGCTGGCCATCATCGGCTGCGCCCCCATCATCGCGATGGTGTGGGTGGCGCTGGGCAAGCGCAACGCCAACCCGTCGATTCCCCGCAAGTTCGGCCTGGGCATCCTGTTCAACGGCACCGCTTTCGCCCTGCTGTGGTTCGCGCTGACCGCGCTGGTCGGCCCGGACAGCAAGATCCCGTTCTGGACCCTGGTCATGGTCTACGTGCTGCAATCCGTGGGTGAACTGTGCCTGTCGCCGATCGGCCTGTCGATGGTGACCAAGCTGGCGCCGACCCGCGTGGTGGGCCTGGGTATGGGCGGCTGGTTCCTGTCGACCGGTATCGGCAACAACCTGTCCGGCATCTTCGCGTCGCACGCTTCCGGCGAAAGCGGCATGTCGGTGGCCACCGCGCTGAACGCCTACACGTCCGGCTTCTGGATCCTCATGATCGGCGGCGGCCTGCTGTTCCTGATCGCCCCGCTCATCAACAAACTGATGCACGGCGTGAAATAAGCTTGCGCATTGCATGACTGGACAGCGGCCGGGTGGAAACCCGGCCGCTGTTTTTTTATCGGCGGGAGTAGCCATGTCACCTGTATTGTTATTGAAACTGTTTCTTGCGCCAGCCCTGATCGGCGGCGTTACCCTGGCCGGCCGGCGCTGGGGCCCAACCGTCGCGGGCTGGCTGTCGGCCTTTCCCATCGTGGCCGGCCCGGTGCTGTTGACCATCACGGCCGAACAGGGCCCGGCCTTCGCCGCGACCGCGGCGCAAGGCACCCTGAGCGCGGTATTGGCCGTGCTGGCGTTCAGCGTGGCCTATGCCCATGCGGCGGTGCGGCACGGCGTGGCCGCGTCGCTGCTGGCCGCACTGGCAGTCTATGCGCTGGCAGTGGCGGGATTGAAGGTGCTGCAGGCGCCGGTGACGGCCTGCTTCGCGCTGGTGGTGGCGGGCCTGCTGGTCACGCCGCGGCTGTTCCCGCGCCTGCCGGCGCAAGCGCCCGGCAAGCCAGTCGGCGGCAACGACTTGCCGTGGCGGATGGCCGCGGCCGCCGCGCTGGTGCTGGCGGTCAGCCATGGCGCAGCCTTCATGGGCCCGCGCCTGTCGGGCATCTTTGCCATGTTCCCCACCATGAGCACGGTGCTGGTGGGATTTTCCCATGCGCGCCAGAGCAATGCCTTCGCCATCGCGCTGTTGCGCGGCATGGTGCCCGGCTATTACGCGTTTGCCGTGTTTTGCCTGGTGCTGTCGCAATTGTTGCGGGAAGGCTTCGTGGCGCCTGCGTTTGGCGCGGCCTTTGCCTGCGCGCTGGCCGTGCAGTTCGCGACAAAATCCGTGATCACGCGGATGCAGGCGCGCTGAGGCGCCGCCATCGCGATCGAGGCGCCGCACGAGCCGCTGGCGCGACGGCGGCGGCGGCCAAAGGGGCCACCGCCGCCGGGCGCACGATATTGCTGGTCAGGGGGCGGCGCCGGCGCTGCCCGTGCCCGGACTGCAGGCGCCTGCGGCATGGGCGGGATGCGCCGCCAGCCACGCATCGAGCCGCACCGCGGTATCGGGCGGCGTATGCAACCCCAGCTTGGTGCGCCGCCACAGGATATCCTCGGCAGTCATGGCCCACTCGTAGCGGCGCAGGTAGGCGACTTCCGCCGCGTACAGGCCAGGGGCCAGTTCCTCCCCGAGTTCCGCCAGCGACGCGCGGCCGTCGAGCAAGGTGTGGATGCGCGTGCCATAGGCGCGGCAATAGCGCGCCGCCAGCGCGGGCGGCAGCCACGGATATTGCCGCCGGACGCCCTGTTCCCACTCGTCGTAGCGCAACACCGCGCAATTTTGCGGCGTGTCGCCAAACAGGTCGCCGCCAGGGAGGCAGGCTTTTTCGGTCCAGTGGGGCTGGGGCTTGCCGAGCGCCTTGCACACCAGGTCCACCGCTTCCTCTGCCAGCTTGCGGAACGTGGTGATCTTGCCGCCGAAGATATTCACCAGCGGCGCACCGTCTTCGTCGACCGCGAACGTATAGTCGCGGGTCAGCGCCTTGGCCGAACGCTGCGGGTCTTCCAGCAGCGGGCGCACGCCGGAATACGTCCACACCACGTCGCCCGGCGTGATGGCGGCGCTGAAGTATTCGCCGGCCAGGCGGCACAGGTAATCGATTTCCGCGCCATCGATGGCCACCTGGCCGGGATCGCCGCGGAAATCGATGTCGGTGGTGCCGATCAGCGTGAAGTCGTGCTCGTAGGGGATGGCAAACACGATACGCCCGTCGGGATGCTGGAAGATATACGCGTGGTCATGCTCGAACAGGCGCGGCACCACGATATGGCTGCCCTTGACCAGCCGCAGCGGCCGCGATTGGCGTTGCGGCAGCGCCAGCCCCAGCAATTCCATGGCCCATGGCCCGGCAGCATTGACCACGCAGCGCGCCCTGACCACCTGCTGCGCGCCATCGGCGCCGGTCAAGGTGGCATGCCAGGCGTCAGCCTCGCGGCGCAGCCGGGTGCACGCGGTGCGGGTGCGGATAGCGGCGCCCTTGCGGCACGCGTCCATCGCGTTCAGCACGACCAGCCGCGCATCGTCGACCCAGCCGTCCGAATACACGAAGCCGCGCGTGAATTTGGCTTGCAATGGCCGCCCGGCCGGATGGCAGCGCAAGTCCACGCCTTTCGAACCGGGCAGGACTTCACGGCGCGCCAGCAAGTCATACAGCACCAGGCCGGCGCGGATCATCCAGGCCGGCCGCAGGCCGTCGCGGTGCGGCATCACGAAGCGCAGCGGGCGCATGATGTGCGGCGCGCTGCGCAACAGCACTTCGCGTTCCGTCAGCGCCTTGCGCACCAGGTTGAACTCGTAATACTCGAGGTAACGCAAGCCGCCGTGAATCAGCTTGCTGGACGCCGACGAGGTATGCGACGCCAGGTCATCCTTTTCGCACAGCACCACGCACAGGCCCCGCCCTGCCGCATCGCGCGCGATGCCCGCGCCATTGATGCCGCCGCCGACCACCAGTAAATCGCATTCAATGTCGTGCCCTGCCGCCATAACCCGCTATCCGTGGAAGTGTTGCTCTGGAATAAAGATACGCGATGTGGCGGAGCCTGGCAAATTTTGCGCGCTGTTGTGCGATCCGGCGCGCTCACACCCAGAGGCGGGAAACCCAGAACGATTCGTCGTGCATGAAGCGCTGCGCGAATTCGCCGGGCGGAAAACCCGTGATCTGGCGCGCCACACGGCTCATGTGGGCCTGGTCGGTGAAGCCTTCTTCCAGCGCCAGTTCGGCCCAGTTGAACGGCGCGCCCGATTCATAGCGGTCGCGGGCCGCGAAAAACAAGCCTTCGGTGCGCACCAAAGCCTGCCATTCGCGCAGCGAGCGGCCGCTGTACGACTTGATCTTGCGCTCCACGTGGCGCGGACTGACGTCACGCTGCCAGGCGTGGGCCTGGAGCGCCAGCCGCTCGACCCAGTGGCGGCCCAGCCGCCGTACCGAACCCAATGCCGATACCTCGCCATGCAGCGCGCGCCAGCGCGCCCCGATGTGCTGTTCCAGCGCGGCCATGGCGGCGGCGTCATCGTCCGCCCGCAGCAGCGCCTCGCACAGCGCGGACCAGCTGTCGTCCAGCACGTCGCGCGCCGGCACGAAGCGGTCGTGGATCGCGGCCAGCTCGACGCCGAACAGCGCCTGCGCCACGTCGGCGGCAAAGCAGGCCATGTAGCCGCGGCCCGTGGTGGGCGCCCAGCTGGTCAGCGGCGCGGACTGGCTGCCCGACAGCATGATGCGCGATCCGAACGGTTGCCAACTTGGGCCATTGGGCGTGTCGCTGACCAGGCCCGCGTCGAGGCCGTGGTACCACGACAAGGCCACCAGTGGCGAAGCGGGAAAGTGCGACAGCCGCTGGGCGCTGGACAACACGAGGTGGCGCGTATCGCGTCGGATCAACGCGGCCAGTACGCCCTGCAGCGCCGGCGGCGCGGGATACAGGCGGTCGGGCGGCACATCGGTGACAACGCGGGGCGCCCGTTCCCAGCGCGAGGGAACGGCGGCCAGGGCGGCGCCGGCAGCGGCGCAGGGGGCGTTGCCGGCAACCGGATCGCGCATGGGATGGGGCAGGTCCAGGCCGGGCCCGGACATGGAAACCGTGCAGCCGCCATCGTTGCGCACGGCGTCGGGACTGGGAGGGGAATCGGCAAGCGTGGTGGGCGTCATGGCGCAAAAGTATAGCAATGTCCCGCCATGCCGGCACGGCGGGCGCGATGTCGTTTCAGTACAAGACGGCCATTTCACCCAGGCAGACAATGGCCGGCATGAGAACCTCGACCACCTGCCCCTACCACAGCCCGGGCGCCGCGCCCGGCCATCCACTGCAACCGCAAGGCGCCTGGCCACCCGGCCCCCGTGCCGGACTGACCGGCTGGGGCCTGCTGCGCCGGATGGCGCGGGACTTGACCGGCGCCCTGCGCGGCTGGCAGCAGGCCCATGGCGACTTGATCCACCTGCGCATCTGGCCGGAACACCAGCTCATCGTCGCCGACCCGGCGCTGGCGCGCGAACTGCTGGTGCAGCACCACCAGTCGCTGGTGCGCTGGGAGCGCGGCATCGAGGTATTTTCACAGTTGCACGGCCACAGTGTGCTGGTGGCCGAAGGTGAGCCGTGGCGCGTGAAGCGGCAGGCGCTGCACCCGAATTTCGCGCCAAGACCATCGGCCGCGCTGGTGCCGGCCATGGCGGCGTGCGCGGCGCGTGCGCTGTCCACATGGAGGCCGGGCCCATGGCCGGTGGAACAGGGGCTGACCAGCCTGACCATGTCGGTGATCGCGCAAATGGCGTTTTCCGCCGATATCGCGGACGAGGCGCCGGCCGCCGCCCAGGCCTTGCACGACGTTTCCGTCACGGCCAACGGCGAATTTTTCTGGCCCGTCAATCCGCCGCGCTGGCTGCCGTCGCAACGCGCGAAGCACAAGGGCATGGCGCTGCTCGATGGCCTGATCGCAGGCCAGTTGCAGGCGCGGCTGCAATTGCCGCGTGCGGCGTGGCCGGACGACCTGCTGTCTCGGCTGCTGGCGCTGCACGAAGCCGATCCGGCCGTGTGGCCGCTGCGCGCCGTGCGCGACGAATGCATGACTACCTTCCTGGCCGGCCATGAAACCGCGGCGGCCACCATGACGTGGTGGATGTGGTGCATGGCGGCCAACCCGGCCGCGCAGCAGGCCGCGCGCGACGAAGTGCGGGCGGTGCTGGCGGACCGCGCGCCCGAGGCGGCGGACTTGCCTGCCCTGCCCTGGCTGGCGCAAACGCTGCAGGAAACCATGCGGCTGTATCCTGCCGCGCCGGTGCTGATCAGCCGCCGCTCGGTGGCGCCGATCACGCTGGGCGGCTGGCAAATCCCGGCCCGCACCATCTTCACGGTGCCGGTACAGCTGATGCAGCACGATGCGCGCTGGTTCGACGACCCGCTGGCGTTCCGCCCCGAGCGCTTCGGCACGGACGCGCCCCATGCGCCGCGCGGCGCCTACATGCCGTTCGGCACCGGCCCGCGCATCTGCCTGGGCCAGCACCTGGTGATGGCGGAAATGACGGTGATCGCCGCCATGGTGTTGCAGCGCTTCGCGCTGGCGCCGCTGCCGGGCGCGGCGGCGCCGCGGCCCGTGATGAACGTCACTTTGCGGCCGGAACAGCCGCTGTGCGTTGAACTGGCGCCATTGCCTGCGCCAGCGCATCCCTGAGCGGCGCGCCGGGTTCCATGCCGGGTTCCAAGCCCGATGCCTTGCCCGGCTCCACGTCGAACCCGGCCTCGAACGCGCGCAACGCCTGCGCCATCCGCGCCACTTCGGCGGTCAGCCACGATTTGAACGCTTCGATTTTCGGCATGCCCTGCTTGTTCACGTTGGTCAGCAGGCGGTAGCCGGACTTGTACGGGATGGGCCGGCCGTGGATCAGGCGCAGCGCGCCCTTGCGCACGTCTTCGTAGACGATGCTCCAGGCGCCCAGCGCCACGCCCTGGCCCGCCACGGCGGCCTGCGTCAGCACGCCCCAATGGCTGTAGCCCTTGGAAATGTCGAAGCAGCCGGCCGGCATGCCGTTGGCCGCCATGTAGCGGTGCCAGTGCAGGTTGCTGCCTTCATCCAGCAGCGGCAACGCATACAGATCCTCGAGCGTGAATTCGGAGCGGCCCGGCGGCAGCATGTCCGGGCTGTAGACCGCCACCAGGTGATCCGCGAACAGCAGCCCCGGATCGCCCCCGTCGACGCCGCCGTAGCGGATCGCCACGTCGACCGAATCGTCTTCCAGGCTGACCACGCGGTCGCTGGCGTCGAGCCGGATGTCGAGCTCGGGGTGCAGTCGCGTGAAATGCGTCAGGCGCGGCGCCAGCCATTTCAGCGCGAACGAATGGGTGCTGGAAATGCGCAGCACTTTTTCCTCGCACGAGTTTTGCAGCGCCGCGGCTTTCATGCGCAAGTCGTTCAGCACACGGGTCACGGTGGCGGCGAAATCGCGCCCTTTTTCCGTCAATTCCACGTTGCGCGGATGGCGCAGGAACAGCATGAATCCGAGTTCCTCTTCGAGGTGGCGGATTTGCTGGCTGACGGCTGCGGGCGTCTTGTGCAATTCTTCGGCCGCCAGCTTGAAACTGCCCAGCCGGGCGGCGGCTTCCAGGTCGATCAGCCCGGACAGGCTGCGCAGGGGTTTGGCCATGATGATTTAGATTTTCTTATGCTAAGACCGGCAATTTTCTCGTTTGTGCAGTGCGGTACACAAAGGCAGAATGGACTCGTCATTCGTCGCACACAACAGGGAGATTAACATGAGCAAGAATATCTTGGTTATCGGCGGCACCGGCACGATCGGCGCGATCCTGGTCCGGCAATTGCTGGACGCCGGCCATGCGGTCGCCATTGCCAGCCGTGGCCACACCGCCGATACGTTCGGCGCGCAGGTGCGCCGCTTCCGCGTCGACCGCCACGACCGCGCCGCCATGCTGGCCGCCTTTGCCCATGCCTCGTTCGACGCCGTGATCGACTTGCTGAACCGCTCCCCAACCGCCGCCCGCATCGCGCTCGACACGTTCACGGGCAAGACCGCGCGCTACGTGATGGCGTCGTCGATCGCGGTGTACCGCGCGATGAGCGGCGCCCACGGCGGGATTGGCGGGATTGGAGGAATCGGCTGGCTTGGCGGCAAGGGCTGCCACGCCGCGCCGTTCACGGAAGCGGCGCTGGACCTGTCCAGTGAACCCATCGACTGGCGGCGCGACTGGAACGACCCGGTGGACGCCCGTGAAAACCATGCGCCCGGCTTGCGCCAGGCCGAAGCCGTGCTCTATCGCGACGGCGCATTGCCGGTCGTATCGGTGCGCCTGGGCCACGTGCTGGGCAACCGCGCCGACCCGGCCGACCCGTTGGCATATTACGTGCACCTGGCGCAAACCGGGCAAGCGCTCCTGTATGCGAACGGCAAGGCCACCACGTCGTTCATCGACGCCGCGTCGGCCGCGTCGTTCCTGCACTGGAGCGCGCTGCAAACGTTTACCGGCCCGGTCAACGCGGCCAGCGGCGGGCAATTGTCGGCGCTGGGCTTGCAGCGCCGCGTGGGCGACGTGCTGGGCGTACCGGTGCGGGCGCTGCCGCTGAGCACCCAGGGCAACCTGAGCCCGTTCGACTTGCCGCACCCGCTGCTGCTCGACACGGCGCGCGCCGCGCAACTCGGCTACCGTTTCAACCGGCTCGACGGCTGGCTCGACCTGCTGGTCCACCAATACCAGCCGGACCTGGTCAGCACGCCGGGACCGCTGCCGGAAGCAGAGCAGGAGAAGGTCCGGGCCCAGTCGCCCGGCGCAACGCAGGGCGCCGTCCTGCCGGTCCTGCTCAACGCTTGTACACCACGCCGTCCTTCATCACGAATGTCACTTGTTGCAGCACGCTGACATCCTTGAGCGGATCGCCGCCGACGGCGATCAGGTCGGCGGCATAGCCGGCTTCCACCGAGCCCAGGCGGTTGCCCTGGTCCAGCAGCGCCGCCGCGTTCAGCGTGGCGGCGCGGATCGCTTCCAGCGCCGGCATGCCCGCCTCCACCATGTACGCGAATTCCTTGGCGTTGTCGCCATGCGGGAACACGCCGGCGTCGGTGCCGAACGCGATTTTCACGCCGGCCTTGTAGGCGCGGGCAAACGTCGACTGGATCAGCGGGCCGATGGCGGCGGCCTTGGGGCGCACCTGCGGCGTGTAGTAGTCGGCATCCCTGGCCTTGTCGGCCACGTAGCGTCCGGCGCTGATGGTCGGCACGTAATAGGCGCCGGTCTTCCTGAAAAGCGCGATGGCTTCGTCATCCATGTAGCTGCCATGTTCGATCGAATCGAGTCCGGCGCGCAGCGCGCGCTTGATGCCTTCCACCCCATGCGCATGGACCGCGACGCGGAAACCGTAGTCCTTCGCGGTGGCGGCGATGGCTTTCAATTCCTCGTCGGTGAATTGCGAATTCTGGCCGCTGTTGGCCTGGCTGAGCACCCCGCCGGTGGCGGTGATCTTGATCAGGTCCGCGCCTTCCTTGTAGCGCGCCCGCACGGCTTCGCGCGCCTCGTCCGGACCGTTGATGACGCCGTCGTACGGGGTCGGATGGCCCTTGGCCTTGCCCAGTTCCCGCGACAGCCCGTTTGAATGGTCGCCGTGGCCGCCGGTGGTGGCGATCATGGTGCCGGCCGTGAACACGCGCGGACCGGGGATATGGCCGGCAGCAATCGCGCGCTTCAGTGCGATGTTCAGGCCGTCCGACGCGCCCAGGTCGCGCACCGTGGTAAAGCCGGCCTTCAATGTGCGTTCGGCGAACGGCACCGAGCGGTACGCTTCATCGGCCACGTCCAGCGACAGCGCGCCGCGCAGCGCATCGACCTGGCGCTGGGTTTCGGAAGTCAGGTGCACGTGCATGTCGATCAAACCCGGCAGGCAGGATTGCGCCGACAGGTCGATATCGCCCTTCGCCGCGCCGGTGGGCGCCACCGACTTGATGGTCCCGTTGTCGACGGTGACGGTGACCTTGTCCCGCCACACGCCGGCCTTCACGTCGAGCAGGCGGCCGCAATCGACCGTCTGTACCGCGGCATGGGTACTGCCTGCCACCAACAACAGGCCCAGGGCCGACATAGCGCGCATCGTTTCTCCTTTGCAAAAAAATTAAGAATAGCACGCGCGTCCGCCGGCCAGAAGCACGGGTTTGTAACGCAGTTTTTCCAGCGGGCCGGTAGTCTATAATGGCCGCTCTTTGCAACCACAGGTGTTTTGTCTTGAATTCTTCCTTGCTGAAACGTGCATTGGCCATCGGCGGCATCGGCGCCGGCGTTGGCGCCGCGGCGGTGGCCGCCTACATGCTGTTCGTGATCGCGCCCGACCTGCCCGCCATCGACGCCGTCACGGATTACCGCCCGAAGATTCCGCTGCGGATCTATACGGCCGACAATGCGCTGATCGGCGAATTCGGCGAGGAGCACCGCAATTTCGTGCCGGTCAAGGAAGTGCCGGACATGATGAAGAAAGCCATCCTGGCCATCGAGGACAAGCGCTTTTACGACCATGGCGGCATCGACTGGATCCGCATGCTGGGCGCGGCCAGGTCCAACCTGCGCGGCAGCTTCCGCCAGGGCGGCTCCACCATCACCATGCAGGTGGCGCGCAACTTCTTCCTCAGCCGCGACAAGCACATCGGCCGCAAGCTGTCGGAAATCATGCTGTCGTATAAGATCGAAGCGGCGCTGACCAAGGACCAGATCCTGGAACTGTACCTGAACCAGATTTACCTGGGCCAGCGCTCCTACGGCTTTGCCAGCGCGGCGCAGGCGTATTTCAGCAAGCCGCTGAAGGACTTGTCGATCGCGGAATTCGCCATGCTGGCCGGCCTGCCGCAAAACCCGGCGCGCAACAACCCCGCGGTCAATCCCAAGGCCGCGCGCAAGCGCCAGCACCTGATCCTGAAGGCCATGCGCGAGCAGGACATCATCACGGAAAAACAGTATCAGGACGCGCTGAAGGAAGTGCTGCACGTGTCGACCAAGGGCCAGGAATTCGAGACCCACGCGGAATACGTGGCGGAACTGGCGCGCCAGCAAGTGTATGCGCAATTCAAGGAAGAGTCGTATACGCGCGGCATCAGCGTCTACACCACCATCCTCAAGGCCGACCAGGACGCCGCCTATGAATCGGTGCGGCGCAACGTGCTGGCCTACGACCAGCGCCACGGCTATCGCGGTCCCGAGGCGTTCATCGACTTGCCGGACGACCCTGAAGACCGCGAAGACGCGATCGACCAGGTCTTGCAGAAGCGCCGCAGCAGCGACCGCCTGATTCCCGCCGTGGTGACGGCGGTATCGCCAAAAACCGTACAGGCGGAAACCATCGATGGCGAGGAAATCGAGATCACCGGCGACGGCCTGAAACTGGCCGCGTCGGCGCTGTCGGCGGCCGCCAAGGCCGAATTGAAGATCCGCCCCGGCGCGGTGATCCGCGTCATCAAGGCCGAAGGCAAGCCGGAAAAGACCCGCTGGTCCATCACCCAGGTGCCGCAGGTGGCCGCGGCGTTCGTATCGATCGACGCCAACACCGGCGCGCTGCACGCGATGGTGGGCGGCTTCGACTTCAACCTGCAAAAGTTCAACCACGTGACGCAGGCGTGGCGCCAGCCCGGATCGTCGATCAAGCCGTTCATTTATTCGGCCGCGCTGGAAAAAGGCTATTACCCCGCCACCCTGATCAATGACGCGCCACTGTCGCTGGACGGCGGCGACAGCGCGTGGAACCCGCAAAACGACGACGGCGTCTATGACGGCCCGGTCACCATGCGCACCTCGCTGGCGAAATCCAAGAACGTCACCACGGTGCGCCTGCTGCGCGCGATTTCCGTGCCGTATGCGCACAACTACCTGCAAAAATTCGGCTTTGATCTGGCCAAACACCCGCAAAACCTGACCATGGCGCTCGGCACCGGCGCCGTCACGCCGCAGCAGATGGCCGGCGCCTATGCGGTGTTCGCCAATGGCGGCTACCAGGTGCAGCCTTACCTGGTGGCGAAGATCGTCGACGGCGACGGCAAGGTGATTTCCGAAACCAAACCGCCCGTGGTGGCGCAGGAAGGCAACCGCGTGCTCGACCCGCGCAACGTGTTCCTGGCCGACCAGATGATGCGCGAAGTGGTGCGCAGCGGCACCGGCGCCCAGGCGTACCAGCGCATCGGGCGGCTGGACCTGGCCGGCAAGACCGGCACCACCAGCGACGCCATGGATGGCTGGTTTGCCGGCTATGGCGGCGGCCTGGTCGGCGTGGCGTGGATGGGCTATGACGAACCGAAATCGCTGGGCGGGCGCGAATTCGGCGCCACCCTGGCGCTGCCGATCTGGATGGATTACATGAAGGTGGCGCTGCAAAAGCGGCCGACGCAAGAGGTGCCCGCGCCCGAAGGGCTGGCGCAGCGCGACGGCGAATGGCTGTATGCCGAATACCTGGACGACGCCACCGTGCGCGCCATCGATCTCGACATGCAAGCCGCTCCGGCCGGCGAGGCCGCCACGGCGGGCGCGCCCGCTCCGCAGGGCGAAGCCAACCCACCGCATCAATAAAACAACAGGTAAAACAACAGCTGCGCGCCCGATACAACGGTTGGCTGGCCGTGCGAGCCAACCGCATGGCGCGGCAAGCCAGCACGAACGTGCGGTTTTTGTGCGGTGCTACATTCGTTCCAGCTTCTCACGACGAGGAGCGTACAACATCAACGAATGGAGACCACATGAAAAACCGCTTCTGGAAGCCGCTCGCGCTGCCGCTTGCCCTGTTGCTGACCGTCCTTACCGCCCTGCCCGCCCCGTCGTGGGCGGCCGGGTATACGCAAACCCGCTATCCGATCGTGCTGGTGCACGGCCTGTTCGGCTTCGACAGCCTGGGCCCGGTCGACTACTTCTATGGCATCGCGTCCGGCCTGCGCAGCGGCGGCGCCAATGTCTACGTGACGTCGGTCTCGGCCGCCAACAGCACCGAAGTGCGCGGCGAACAGTTGCTGCTGCAGGTGAAACAAATCCTGGCCGCCACCGGCGCTTCCAAGGTCAACCTGGTGGGCCACAGCCATGGCGGCCCCACCTCGCGCTACGTGGCGTCGGTGCGGCCCGACCTGGTTGCCTCCGTCACCAGCGTGGGCGGCGTCAACAAGGGTTCCAAGGTGGCCGACATCCTGATCGGCGCCGCGCCCGGCGTGTCATATGACATCGCCAATGCGCTGGCCGGCCTGATCAGCTTTATTTCGGGCAGCCCGACCTTGCCGCAAAGTTCGATGGGCGCCGCGAAATCGCTGTCGACCGCCGGTTCGCTGGCTTTCAACGCCAAGCACCCGCAAGGCATCCCGGCCACCGCCTGCGGCGAAGGCGCCTACCAGGTCAACGGCGTGCAGTATTTCTCGTGGAGCGGCGCCAAGTCGTACACCAACGTGTTCGACGCGCTCGACCCGTTCCTGGCGGTGACGTCGCTGGCCTTCGGCGGCGAGAAAAACGACGGCCTGGTGGCCAGCTGCTCGAGCCACCTGGGCCGCGTGATCCGCGACGATTATGCGCTGAACCACGCCGATGAAATCAACCAGCTGATCGGCATCGTGAACCTGTTCGAGACCGACCCGGTCACGATCTACCGCCAGCAGGCCAACCGCCTGCAGGCCCTGGGCCTGTAACCGGAGGGCGCGCGCATGCAGGCACGATCGAACCGCGCGGCCGGCCCGGGCCGCACGGCGCGCGGCAACCGGCCCGCCCTGGCGGCAGCCATCATTGCACTGGCCATGGCGGGCGGCTGGCTGGCCGCGCGCGACGAAGCACCGCCGCCGCCACCGCAGGCGGCGCCGGGCGGCCAGTATTTTGCGTTCGTGCGCTCGATGGAAGGCACCGCCCCGGACGGCGATGTGCGCCAGGCCGGCGACGACGCGCTGGTGATCGACGCCGAACTGGGCCACCTGTTCGACTATTACCTGGCCGGACTCGGCGAAACCAGCCTGGCGGCGGTGCGCGCCGAAGCCGAGCGCGAACTGGCCCGGCGCCTGCGCCCGGCGGCCGCCGCACAGGCACGCCGGCTGCTCGGCAATTACATCGAATACAAACGCGCGCTGGCCGCACTGGAGAAAACCCTGCGCCCGGCCGGCAACCTGGCGCGCGACGCGCGCGCCCGCCACGACGCCATGGTGGCGCTGCGCCGCCAATACTTCACGCCGCAGGAAAGCGACGGCCTGTTCGGCGAAGCCGACGCCGCCGCAACCGATACGCTGGCGCGGCTGGACATCGATGCGGACCGCGGCCTGGCCGCCGCCGACCGCGCGCGCAAGCTGGCCGAGCTCGATGCGCGCCTGCCGCCCGCCGCGCGCGAACAGCGCGATGCGCCGCTGCGCATCGTGCGGCTGGAAGAACAGGTGGCGCAGCGCCGGGCGGCCGGGGCCGACGACAATGAAATCTACCGCCTGCGCGCCGCGGCGCTGGACAGCAACGCCGCCGCACGGCTGGCCGACCTCGATCGTGAAGAAACCGCATGGCAGCGCCGCATGGCCACCTACCTTGCAGAACGCAAGCAACTTTTGGCCGCTTCGGGCGGGGCCGAAGCGCAACAAGCGTTGCGTAATTCCCACTTTACACCGGAGGAACAGCGCCGCCTGGGGGCTTATGAGTAATTCGGGGCCTCCACCATGGCACCATAGCCACACTTGACTAGCACAGTAGTAGAAACGCAATATTGAGCAAACTCAACAGTGCTACACTTTGCTAACTCAGCAATAGTCTTGGTGTGGCTGCAATGGCAATGTCCCGACTCAGCGTTACGATTACCGCCCCGATCATCCTGATATCGGTGCTGGCGATCGCCCTGACGGTATTCCTGAATATCGGCAAGCTGGACCGCACGCTGTCGGAACTTGAGGAATCGCGGCTGCGTTTCACCCTGAACGCCCTGCGCGACAACCTCGAAACCGGGCTGGACCTTGGCTTGCCCGTCAATGGACTGGGCAATGCGCAGGCGGCCATTGATTTCGAAGCCAGCCAGGACCACGGCATTGTCGCCATCATCGTGCGCGATCCGGCCGGCACCCCGGTGTACGCCACCGGACGCACGCCGGACCGGCGCGACATCCGCGTCGCGTCACCGCTGCAAAACGACCTGGGCGTGACGGCAGGTACCCTGGAACTGCATTATTCGCGCGGCGGGCACGACGCGTTCATGTCCGGCATCACGGGACAGCTGGTGGAGGCCGCCGTGGTGGCCACCCTGGTGACCGCGGCGCTGGCCGCGCTCGGCATCCGGCTGTGGGTGCGCCGCATCCGCCGCACCCTGGGTACGATCGAGCAGGCCTTCGATCCGCATGCGCCCGCATTGCCGGAAACCGACAGCCAGGCCGCACGGCTGGCGCAGGAAGTCACCCAGACCGCCAGCCAGGCGCGGCGCGACCTGCGGGAAGCGCGGGAAGCGCTGCGCGGGCCGGACGCCGCCGGAGCGCGGATATGACGCCGGCCACGGCGCGCTCGGAGCGCCTGTATGCGCGCCCGGTGCGGCAACTGTTCGCGTTCGTGCTGGCGCTGCTGGTGGTGGTGCAGACCGTGCTGTCGCTGTATGCGTGGGCGCTGTCGGAGCAGCGGCTGTTGCCGGAACTGGGCCGCAAGGCCCACACCACGGGCGTCGAACTGTCGGCCCAGATCGTGCGCGCGCTGGGCTATGGCATCCCCCTGCGGCGGCTGGAAGGCGTACCGGAATATTTCGCCGACGTGCTGAAGGATAACCACGACCTGGCTTACCTGCGCGTGACGGCCCCGGACGGCGCCACCTTGTACGAGAGCCACGGCGGCGCCGGCGCGGCGGGCGCGGACGGCACGGACGGCGCAGGCGGTACACCGGGCCGTTTCCTCGATACCGCGCTGCCGCTGCAACTGGAAGGCGCCACGGTCGGCCACCTGCATGTGGGCGTGGACCAGCGCTACGTGGCCGGGCGCATCCGCGAACTGCGCTACGACATTGCCATCGTGCTGGTCACCAGCCTCTTGATCGCGTTTGAAATCCTGTGGTTCATCGTGACATTGAATTTCACGGCGCCCATGCGCCATATCGTCACCATGATGGGCCGCATTGCCGCCGGCGACTTCCGCCGCCGTCCGCCCCCGCCGCCGGGCGCGCCGATTGCCGACTACCTGCACCGGCTGGCCGAGGACGCCAACCGTGAATACGATGCGCTGATGGACGCGGCCGACGCCCAGCGCCGCGAGGCGCCGCAGCGCGCCGCGCAGGCCGAACCGCTGCTGCGCCGCCTGACCGCCCTGTACACGTTCGGCGCCACCAACGAAGGCGACGTGGTCACGCACCGCATCGTGCTGGTGCGGGTGCTGAGTTTCCTGTTCATGTTCGCGGAAATGCTGTCGCGTCCCTTCCTGCCGGTCTATGCCGCCTCGCTGCCGGCCCAGGGACTCGACAGCGGCCTGCACGCCAGCCTGCCCATCACGGCGTTCCTGCTCGGCGTGGCGCTGACCATGCCGTTTGCCGGCGGCTGGTCGGACCGGCTGGGACGACGCAGCAGTTATATCGCCGGCGCACTGACCGTGATGGCGGGCCTGGCCGTGACAGGACTGGTGCCCGACTACATGGCGCTGGTGGTGGCGCGCGCCGTCACCGGCGCCGGCTACGCCGTGATGTTCATGGCATGCCAGGGCTATGTCTTCGACCATACCGACGCGGGCAACCGCGCCAAGGGCATGGCGCTGTTCGTGGGCGCCATCATGGTGGCGGAAATCTGCGCCCCGGCCGTGGGCGGCATCCTGGCCGACCGCATCGGCTACCGGCTGGTGTTCCTGCTGGGCGCGCTGGTGGCGATGGGCGCGGCGCTGCTGGCGGCCCTGGTGCTGCGCGGCGCGCAGCGCGGCGATTTCGACGCCCACACCGGCGCCGCCGCGCCCGCGCCGCCGCCGGGCGCCAGCCTGTCGCTGGTGGCGCGGCTGGCGCGCAACCGCCGCTTCGTCGCGCTGTCCATCCTGTCTGGCATTCCCGCCAAGTTCATGTACTCGGGTTTCCTGATCTTCCTGGTCCCGGTGCTGCTGTCGACGCTGGGCCATTCGAAATCCGAGATCGGCCGCTACACCATGCTGTACGGCCTCTCCTCACTGGTGCTGGCGCCGCTGTTCGCCCACCTGGCCGACCGCTACAACGCCTATGCGCGGCTGGTGGCGGCCGGCGGCGTGCTGACGGGGCTGGGCATGCTGCCCGTTCATTACGGCGCCAGCGGCGACATGGTCATGCTCGGGATCGCCGCGCTCGGCATGGGCCAGTCGATGAGCATTTCAGCGCAACTGGTGCTGGTGGCGCGCGTCACCCGCAAGGAAGCGCGCGACGCCGGCACCGGACCCATTGTCGGGCTGTTCCGGCTGCTGGAGCGCCTTGGCGCCGCGGCCGGGCCATTGGTGACGGGCATGCTGGTGGCGCGCAACGGCGCCCCGCAAGCCATGCTGGCGCTGGGCGGCTTCGCGCTGGCGTGCTCGCTGGCGTTTGGCCTGGCGTTCATGGCGGCCGGCCGCAACGCGCCGCCCGATGCCGAAGGGGCGGCCGCATGAAGCGCCGCGCCTTCAACCGGGCCGCGCTGGCGGCCGCCATGGCGCGCTTTGCCGCGCCGGCCGCCGCCGGCCCGGGCGTGCCCGCGGCCCAGGCGTCGCCGGCCGGTGCGTCCCGGCCATCCGGCGGGACGGGGCCCGGCGGCGCGCCGTCGGTGCAGGGAGCGGCAAGCGGCGCCACCGGGGCGGCGCCGCCATCGCCGGCCGCGGGCCATGCTGGCCATGCCGGCCCCGCGCGCCCTTACCGCATCTATATGATCCTGTACCGTGGCGAAACCGGCGTGGAGCGCGGCTTCCGCAATTATTTCGCCACGCACGGCATCCCGGTCGAACTCATCGTACGGGACGCGGCGCAAAACGTGGCCGGCATTCCCCGCTTCATTGCCGAAGCGCGGGCACTGCAAGCCGACCTGATTTACACCTGGGGCACGCCGGTCACGCTGGCCGTGGCCGGGCGCCACGACGATCCCGTGAAACCGGTGACGGATATCCCGGTGGTGTTCACCATGGTGTCCTCGCCGGTGGGCGCCGGATTCGTGAAATCGCTGTCCTCGTCCGGGCGCAACCTGACCGGCACCTCGCACGTGGTGCCGGTCGCCCAGCAACTGACCGCGATCCGCACCTACCGCCGCTTCGAGCGCATTGCCGCCATCTATAACCCGGCCGAAGCCAATTCGTTGCCGAACATGAAGGCGCTGCGCGCCGCCGTGGCGCAGGAACGCCTGCAACTGGTCGAACTGCCGGTGCCGCTGGACGCGGCCGGGCAACCGGTGGCCGCATCGCTGCCGCAACTGGTGGCGCAACTGGCGGCGCAGCGCGTGCAATTGCTGTACATCGGCGCCGACAGTTTTCTCGCGGCCAACCGCAAGGTACTGACCGAAGCGGCGCTGGCGCACCGGTTGCCGACCTACTCCGCCACCGAGATCGCGCTGCGCGAAGGCAAGGCGCTGTTCGGCCTGGTGTCCGGTTATGAAGCCGTTGGCCGCCTGACGGCGCACAAGGCGGCGCAAATCCTGGTCGAGGGGCGCGCGCCATCCTCCATCCCGGTGGAAACCCTGGCGCGCTTTTCCTACATCGTCAACATGTCGGTGGCGGCCGAACTGGACCTGTACCCACCCTTGAAAGTCATCAATTATGCGGAGCTGCTCAATTGAATTGCTGTGACGACGACGTGACGTTCACGTGGCGCACCTTGCGCGCGGACGAGGCGCAGGCGGTCCACGCGCTGCATACCCACGTGGCGTCGCTGACGCCGGCCGGCATGGTGAGGCCGGACCGCCTCGACCATTTTGAACGCCATGTGCACGAACGCGGCCGCATCCTCGGCTGCTTCGCCGGCGACGACCTGGTGGCGTATGGCGTGCTGGGCCTGGATTCACCCACGGTCGACCATATGGCGGACTTGCTGGATCTGTCCGGCCAGGACCGCGCCCGCCTGTGCGTACTCGATGGCGCCGCCTCGCTGCCGGAATGGCGCGGACGCCGCCTGCATTGCGCCGGCATCGAGGAGCGCATGGAACTGGGCCGCGAACTGGGGCGCACGCTGGTCTCGGCCACGGTGGCCCCGGAAAACATGCGCAGCCTGCGCGGCTTGCTGAAGGAAGGCTTCACGGTGCGCCGCTACGCCATCGTCTATGGCGGCCTGGCGCGGCTGGTATTGCTGCGCGACCTGCTGCTGGCGGTTCCGCCGCATACCGGCCGGGACGGAAGCGATCCGCGCCGCGCGCGCCGCCAGGTGGCGGCCGGCGACCACGCGAGGCACCGGCAGGCGCTGGCCGAAGGCCTGCACGGCATCGAGTGCTGGCAGGACGCCGCGCACCAGTGGTGGGTCGCGTACGACTAGCGGCTAGCCGCGCGGCGGCTGTCCCAGCTTGCCCCGCTGCCGCTCGCGTTCGCGCTGGCGCAGCACGTCGATCATCACGTTGAAGGTGCGCGCCAGGCGGCCGATTTCATCGGTGCTGGTGACCTGGATGTTGGCGCGGTCGAAGTCGCCGTCCTTCAGCGCATTGGCCGCTTCCGTCAGGCGCACCACGGGGCGCGTGATCGAGCGCGCGAACAGTACCGCCAGCACCAGGAACACCAGTCCGACCACGACCACGCTGTACAGCACGTGGCTGAACAGGCGCTTGAGCGGTTCCTCGAAGCGCGTGCGCGATTCCGTCACGCCCACCACCCAGTTATGGCCCTGCACCGGCGCGTAGCCGGCGTGTTCGTCCACGCCGGACAGGGTCGAGTGGTAGCTGATGTTGCCGGTTTTCGTGGCGCCGATCAGCACTTGGGCCAGTTCCGGCATGTCCACGCTTTCGATGCGGTGGCGCCGGAAGCGCTGGTCCGCGACGATCTTCTGCAAGGTAGCCTTGGGCAGCGGCGCCAGGCTGCGGTACAGCTGTTTTGGATCCGGGTGGTGCACGATGATGCCGTCGCCGTCGATCATGAAGGGCACCCGCGAACTGCCCGCGCTGACCTCGGTGAGGATGGTGGAAATGGTGGCGCCCTTGATGCGCAGCACCACCACGCCGATCACCTTGCCCAGGTCGTCGAACACGGGGTTGGCGTAATACACGCCCGGCTTGCCGGCCGTGCTGCCGATGATCACGCCGGTCATGAACGGCTGGCCCTTCATGGCTTCCTGGAAGTACTGGCGGAACTTGAAGTTCACGCCTGCCACGCCCGGTTCGCTGGACACCAGCGCGGTGCCCTCCTTGTCCATCAGGAACATCAGGTGCGCGTCGGGATTGGTCTTGATCAGGTTGGCCAGCTTGTCGCTCACCACGGCTTTTTTCGCTTCGCTGGGTGCGCGCAGGTAATCGATGAAGTCGCGGTCGGTGGCCAGGTAATTGGCCAGGTAGCGGCTGTCGGAAATCAGCTGTGAAATGCGCCCCGCCGTGGCTTGCGCCAGGCTCTCCAGGTTGCGCAATTCGCTTTCCGACACGGCCGCCACGCTGCCGTTGACGTTGTAGTAGGCCGTGATCGTCATCGGCAGCAGCGCCGCCAGCACCATCGCGATCGTCATCTTCACCACCAGCGGCCAGGAGGCCGGCCGGAACAGCGCCTTGCCCAGCCGCCGCACGCCGCGCTTGACCTTGAGCTTGCCCTCCTGTTCGCTGGCGCGCAGCGCTTCCTGCAAGCCGAGCGTGCCGGCATGCGAGGCAAACAGGCGCTGCGAGAACTCAGCCATGCTTTGCGGACGGTCTTCGGGTTTCAGCGCCAGCGCCCAGTCCACCGCGCCGAGGAACTCGCGGCTGTAGCGGTCCTTGCCTGCCACCTGCGCCGGCAGGTATTCGGCGGTGCCATTGTCGCGCTCCGGCGCCGGGGCCGGCTTGGCGCCGGTGATCATCCAGTACAGGGTCGCGCCCAGCGCATAGATGTCGGTCCACGGTCCCTGCGTGCCGCCGTGGTACTGTTCCAGCGGCGCATAGCCGGGCGTGACCACGTCCGCCATGGCCTGCATGCCGCCGACGGTCTGGCGCGCCGCGCCAAAGTCCAGCAGCACCCAGCTGCCGTCTTCCTTGCGCACGTAGACATTGTCGGGCTTGATGTCGCGGTGCAGGAAGCCGGCGTCGTGGATCAGCGCCAGCCCATCCATCAATGGCTGCACCAGCGACAGCAACTGCTGTTCCGGCATGGACTTGTGGCTGTCCCACCACTGTTTCAGCGCTTCGCCGCGTTCGTATTCCAGCACCATGTACGCGGTGCGGTGCGCTTCGAAGAAGCGCGCCACGCGCACGATGTTCGGATGCCGGAACGTCGCCAGCGTACGGGCCTCGACCAGGAAGCATTCCAGCCCGCTCAGGTAGAAATCGTTGTCTTCCGGCCAGCGCGGCGAAACCGACTTGTCGCTGGCGCGGATCGCGAATTCGGCCGGCAGGTATTCCTTGATCGCGACCTTGACGTTCAGGTTGATGTCGGTGGCCAGATACGTGATGCCGAAGCCGCCCTGCCCCAGCACCGCGTCGATACGGTATTCGAACAGTTCGAAGCCGGGCGCCAGCGCCAGCGGGCTGGGCGTGCCGGGCTGGAACGAGCGGTTCTGGATCGCCGGCAGCGGCGGCACCGCCATCCTGGCCGGCAGGGTGCCCGGCATCGGCTGCGGGCGGCTGCGGCCCGTCAGTGGGCCCGATGGCTGCGTGGGCGGGACGCTGTCGTGCGCGGCGCCGGACGGCGGTACAGGCTGCGTGGGCACATCGCCCTGCGTGTGGGCAAGCGGCCGATGGTCCGGGCCGCGGGCCGGCCCGCCATGCGGCGGTGCCGCAGGCTCCCCACCCGCCAGGGCCTGCGTTTGATCACGTCCGGATCCGGTCGCGGCGTCCGGCGCCGAGGCCACGGGCGCCGGCCCGCCGGGCGTGCGCGCCACGGCGCCATCCGGCCGGAAATGCGGCACGGGAATGGTTGCGTCATCGTCAACAGGCATCGCATGCGGGCGCGGCACCGTGATGTCGGCCTGGCCGTCGCGTGCGGCCAACTGGCCGGCCGCCGCGCGCGCCGTCATTTCCTGCACGTCGCGCATGCGCCGTTCCACCGCCACCACGGCTTCCAGCGCCGCCACGCGGCGCGCCAGGATGGCCGCGCGCGCCTCGGCCGCGGCGTTGCGTCCGGCGGCGTCGCCGCCTGCCATGTCCGCCGCGCCGTCCGCGCCACCGTGTTGTTGTTTCTCTTCCATGCAGCCAGTTCTCCCATTGCGTCACTGCGCATGCTAGCATGCGGTACTGGCCTTTGTAACAATTTCAATAGCAGGAGATACCTTGAGCAACTGGAAGCAATTATCCCCGTCAACTTTGCACCACCTGGCCATGGGCGTTGCTTACGGCCTCACCGATGTGGGCACGGTGCGCGATGCCAACCAGGATAATTTCTTCATCTCGCCCGACATGGGGCTGGTGGTGGTGGCCGATGGCATGGGCGGCCACGAAGCGGGCGAAATCGCCAGCGCCGACGCCATCACGCTGTTGCACGGCTTTATCGAAGCCGCGCAATCGGACGCGCCGCCGGCCGCCTCCGACGCCACGGTGCCCGCCTTCCACGCCAGCGCGTTCGACCCCGTGCAATCGGATCCGGACGCGACGTGGACCGACGCCACCATGCGCGCCATGATCACGCTGCACGACGCGGTGGAATTCGCCAACGACCGCATGTACCAGACCAACCGCGCCAACCACCAGGCCGACGGCGCCGGCATGGGCACCACGCTGACCGGCATGTGGCAGGTGGCGCCGCACGGGCCGGTGTTCATTTTCCATGTCGGCGACAGCCGCCTGTATTGTTTCCGCCAGGGCCGCCTGACGCAGCTGACGCGCGACCAGACCCTCTACCAGCAGGCCCTGGAAGCCGGTATGAAGGAGCCGCTGCCGGCGCGCAACCTGCTGTTGCAGGCGCTGGGCCCGGCGCCCGGCATCAAGCCGGACTTGCAGACCCAGGCCATGGCGCCCGGCGACGTCTACCTGCTGTGCAGCGACGGCCTGTATGGCAATTCCACGCCGGAAGCCATCGCCGGCATCCTGGCCCGTGTGCGGCCCGACAATTTGCCGCAATGCTGCGCGGAACTGGTGTCCATGGCCAAGCGCGACGGCAGCCGCGACAACATCACGGCCGTGCTGGTGCGCTGCAACGACTAAGCCGCGCGGCCGGGCCGGACCAGCCCGTCATCCCCATCCCGCTTCTTTCCAGTTCCCCGCCAGCATGGCCGCGAATGCGGCCGGCGCGGGCAAGCCGCGGCACATCAGCATGCCCGGCGCCACCTGCGCCGAACCGTCGGTCCACCACAGGCTCTGGCCGCGCAGCGCGGCGGCCGCGATCTGCGGCGCCAGCGCGGCCGCGCCATCGACGTGTTCCAGCGGCAGGCGCAGGCCCGCCGCGCCGGGCACGGCGGGCAGCGCGGCGTCGCTGAGCGGTTCCATGGCCAGCAATTGTTCATCGAAACGGTCGAGCACGAACTGGTGTTCCAGCGACGTCAGCGCCAGGGTCTCCAGTTGCGCAAACCATGCGCCGCCATTGGCCACCCAGTCCAGCACGGCCGCGCCGCCCGGCGCGCCCGCCGCCAGGGTCAGCGGGAAATGGCGCCCGACCCGGTCCACGCTGGGCATCAGCACCCCGGCCCAGGCATTGGCATCGCACACGCCAGGCGCCAGCGCGAAGCGCCAGATCGGGCTGGTCAAATACGTGTCGAGCCAGCGCGCGCCCAGCATGCCGCGGCTGGCCTGCAGCGACGCCTGCAGCCAGCCGTCCCACACCGCCAGCATCCCCTGCGGCAGGCGGCGCGAGACGAAGTCGCCATGGCTCGATACTTTGCCGAAAAATCCCGGTGCGAGTTCCGGTTCTTGCATGGGCATCCCTTCTTCATGAGGCCTTGAGCCACGTTAGCCACGTTATAAAGATTCCAGGCAACGGAACTGGTCCAGTCCCTCGCGGCGGAATGGATTGTTGACGCTGGACGCCGTCAATTCATACACGATGCGGCGGCCGTCGAGGTCGAACGTGAGGCGATAGCGCTCGCCCTGCGCCGTCGCTTCCAGCATACCCTTGTCGAGCATGCGGAACCAGGCCCAAGGCCCTTCGGTCCGCCATTCCACGGGTATGGCCGGCGCCACGTCGAAACGCACCACGCTGGCGCCCTTGCCGCCCGGGACTTGCACCGGCGTGGCCTGCAGCGCGGCCTTGGGCGCATACGTGACCGGCTGGCCTTCGATATCGAGCACGACTTTCGTGAACGCCGGATCGGCGCCCAGCGGCTTCAAGTCGAAGCGCACCGAAGCCTGCCGGCCGCCGCTGCCGAAGTACCTGTCGCGCACCTGTGCGGCGCGCTGGAACGCGTCCAGGGTGTCCTGGCCCATGCCCAGCGACACATTGTTGACCGTGCGCCAGCGCCACTGCGCGCCGCCGGTGTCGACATAATTGGCCAGGTGTTTCTGGAAGAAGTCGTCGGCCAGCCCGCCCGGCCCGAAAAAGCGGCCGAAATCATCGGGCGTCGATTCCAGCGCGGCCTTGCGCACCAGCGGATAGCGGCCGGCGATGGCGGCCTTGCAGAACAGCGCGGGGCCGGTCTTCCACAGCGCATCGAGGCGGTCGCGCTCCGAGCCCAGGGTCAGGCCGGCGCCGGCCGTATCGACGGTACGCACCAGCGCCGCCAGCGGCCCCGGCAAGCTGTCGCCCTCGCGCTTGAGCCGCGCCAGCGCGTCGGCCGGCGGCGCCGGCTGGCCGGCCGCGCGCGCCGCATTGGCGGCGTCCATGTAGACTGCCACGTCCTTCAATTTCAACAGCAGGCTGTCCAGGCCCGATGGTCCGGCCGCCGGCGCGCCGGGGCTGCCGCCGCCGGCTTCCACCATGCGGTGCAGCGGCGCGAAATGCAGGTCGACCGGGTTCGACGGCGGCGCTTCGGCCGGCAACACGTCATCCGTGGCGGAGCCGAGCGCCGATTCCAGCCGCTTCCTGGCCGCGTCGCCCAATTGCTTGACCTTGCCGGCCGCGGCGTCCACGGCCGACAGGCCGGTGCCGGCCTTGTCCAGGCGGGTCTGGCGCACGGCCGCCTGCAGGAATTTGCGCAGCGGCGATTCCTGGCCCGACACGCTGTTCAGGATGCGCGCAGCCTGGTCCAGCGTGGTGAACGGCACCAGCGTGACGTCGGCCAGCAGCGCGTCCCACTGGCGGATATATTCATCGAAATACATTTGCCGCACCGCCGCCTTGACCTGCGCCGCGTCGGACGGACCGCTCACGGCTTCGCGCTTGTCCAGCACCCAGTTGTCCTTGACGATATCGGCAATGGCCAGGTCGATGCGGTCGGTGAAGGCCTGGTAGCCGGCCAGCGTGAAGGCGCCCGGAATGCCGCGCGTCAGCGGCTGGCCGCTCTGGCGCGTCAGCACCACGGCGGCGTCGCGTCCGGCCGCGGCGGCCACGTCGAAGTCCGCCAGGCCGGCACGCAGCAGGTCGCGCCGCAGCCGCGTGTAGACCCGCTCCCCCATCGGCATGGCCGCCAGCGCCAGGCGCACCTTGCCGACCAGCGCCATGTCCAGCTGCGGCGGCGGCCCGTGGTCCACCGACGGATCCAGCATGGCCGCGACGTGGCCGGACAAGTCGCGCCGCTGCGCCTCGTCGGCCTCGGGCAGGTTGCGCGCCCAGTCGTAATCGAGCCAGGCCCGCACGGCTTCCGGGTCCAGGTGGCCGCGGTCTCCCAGCATCAGGTACACGCGCAGCAATTCATACAGGTATTCCGCATTGTTGGCGGTGCCGCGCCGCAGCTGGGTCTCCATCTGCTCCAGCATGCGCGGCAGCAGCGCCTCGCGCAGGATGCGCTGGTAGGCGCCGGTCGCGCCCTCGCCCAGCTTGCCGCCCTGGTACAGCCCCATTCCCATCGACAGCGGCACCGGCGCGCCGCGCCCGCTCCAGCCGCCCGGGATGTCGCGCAAGCCGTTCAGCAGCGGCAGCGCGGCCAGCGGCGACGGATCCTTCGGCAGCGCGCGCGCCAGCCGGTCGGCGTCCCTGGCGCGGGTGGCCACGTCATCGACGTAGAGGCGGTTGCCGGCATAGCTGCCCACCAGGCCGCCAGTCACGGCCACCACCACGACGATGGTGGCCGCAATGGCGCCCCATTGCAGCAGGCGGCGGTTGCGTTCCAGCCTCAGGTTGGCGCCGGCCAGGTCCTTTTCCTGAAAAACCACGTCGCGCAGCAGGCGCGTGATGAAGTAACTGCGCCCGCCAAACGCATTGGCCGGCAAGACGCGGCGGTCCAGCCCGAAGCTGGCGGCCAGGCCGGCCATGACGCGGTCGATCGGGCTGCCTTCCTGCGTGCCGCTGGTGAAATACACGCCGCGCACCAGCGCCGGCTGTTCGTACGTGGTCGATTCGAACACGTCGGTGAGGAAGGTTTGCAGCAAGTCCCCGATGGCGGCGAATTGCTGGGGGAAGTTGTACATCAGCGCGCGGCGCTGGATGTCGCGCTCCTGCTGCATGCGGTCGAACACGCGCGCCTCCAGCTGCGCATGCAGGGCGTCGAATTCGGCCGGGAACGCTTGCAGCACCGCGTCCGGCTGTTCCATCGCGCCCAGCGGGAACGTCACGCCCCACACCTGCGTGCGTTCGTCGCGCCCCAGGTTGTCGAAGAATTCCACGAAGCCCGCCAGCAGGTCGCATTTGGTGACGATCACGTAAACCGGGAAGCGGATGCCCAGCTGTTCATGCAATTCCTGGATGCGGGCGCGGATCGCCAGCGCCTGCGCGCGGCGCGCCGCCTCGCCCTGCTGCAGCAGGTCCGCCACCGAGAGCGCGACGATGACGCCATTGATGGGGCGGCGCGAACGGTGCTTGCGCAGCAATTGCAGGAAGCCGTCCCAGGCCGCCTTGTCGGCCTCGGCATAACTGTCCTGGGTGGTATAGCGGCCGGCGGTATCGATCAGCACCGCTTCATCGGTGAACCACCAGTCGCAATGCCGGGTGCCGCCCACGCCGCCGATGGCGCCCTTGCCGTGGGTATCGGCCAGCGGGAACTTCAGCCCGGAATGCACCAGCGCCGTGGTCTTGCCGCTGCCGGGCGCCCCAACGAACATGTACCACGGCAGCTGGTACAAATTGCCCTGTCCCCAAGGGCCGCCCTTGTTGGCCTTGCGCAGCACCGCCAGCGCTTCGTGCAGGCGCTGGGCCAGCAGCGCCACTTCGGCCGCGGATTCGCGCTGGCCCGGCGCGGGCGCCGGCTGTTCGGGGCCAGCCACGCTTTTCAGCAGGCGGCGCTCCTTCAGGCGCACCGAGACGGTTTTCCAGCCATACCAGATGGCCCAGATGGCAAAGAACAGGCCGATGCCGGTCCAGCGCGCGCTGGCCGGCGCGAACGGTTCGGCGCCGTCGAACGCCAGCAGCGGTCCTTCGAACCACAGGATCAGCGACAGCAGCAGCGCGCCAAGGAAAGCCAGCACGGGCGGTTTCACCAGCCAGGTAAGAAATCGCTTGATCATCGGGAAAACGCGGGGTTGGGTGCCGCGCCGGGTGCGGGGATGGCGGCCGGCGTCAGCACGATAATCACGACGCGCCGGTTGCGGGCGCGGTTGGCGGCGCTGTCGTTCGGCACCAGCGGTTCGGTGTCGCCGCGTCCTTCCGCGCTGTAGCGCGCGGCAGGTCCGGCCTGCTGCGCCAGCATGCGCACCACCTGCGCGGCGCGGCCCTTGGACAGCGCCCAATTCGACGGATAGCGGGCCGTCGCGCTGGGCACGTCGTCGGTATGCCCGATCACGATCACCTTGCCGGGCACGGGCCGCAGCGCTTCGCCGATGCGCAGCACCAGCGGTTCATAGGCGGTTTCCACTTCCGCGCTGCCGGAACGGAACACGCCGTCGCCGTGCAGCACGATGGTCGAGCGGTCCGGGGTTTCCGTCACGCTGACCAGGCCGCGTTCGATTTCAGGCGCCAGGAATTTCGCCACCCGCACCGGGGGATTGGCCACCGGCGCCGGCGGCGCCGGGGCCACCAGGCGGATGCGCTGCAAGGCCGCGTAGACCGGGTCCGATTGCCGGTTCAGCAGGAAGGAAAAGCCCAGGTGCACCGCCAGCAGCACCAGGCCGGCCGCCGCCGCGAACACCCACAGCGGAACCAGGCGCAGCAGGCCGGGACGCTTTTCATTGGTGCCGCGCCAGCGCAGCGACAGTTCGGGCTCGGCCGGGCCGCGTTCCCTGCGGATCAGCTGGTGCAGCCGTTCGCGCAACAGGTCGAGCTGGGCGCGCCCGCCATCGAGCACGCGGTAGCGTCCTTCCAAGCCAAGCGCCAGGCAGATGTACATCAATTCCAGCACGTGCAGGTTGGCGGCGGCCTGCTGGCACAGTCGCTGCAGGATGATGAAGAATTTCTCGCCGCCGAATGCTTCGTTGTGGAACGCCACCAGCAGCGAGCGGCTGGCCCACGCGCCGCTGCCGCCCCACGGCGTGCTGGAAATGGTTTCGTCGAGGAAGGTGCACAGCGAATAGCGCGCCACGGCGATGGCTTCCTGCGCGCAGCCGGCCGCCTTGGCATCGGCTTCGAATTTCTTGATGGCGGCCACCAGCTGGCTGCGCAAGCCTTCGATGTCCGGATGCGTGGCCATCACGCGCAGCGGCACCACCAGGTCCAGCAGCGGATTGGCCGCCCCGACCAGCGGGTTGACGCCATTGAGGTGCGCACGCGCACCGGACGCCAGCGGCGCCAGCACGGCGTCGTAATTCGCGGCGCCGTGGGTTCCCACAGGGTGCGCCGTGCCGCCTGCGCCGGGCGGGCTTGCCGGGTGGCCGGCCGTCGGTCCGCTGGTTGGCCCACTGATTGGTCCACTGAATGGCCCACCGATCTGGCCATACGCGTGCCCCGGCGCCTGTCCTGCGGCCGATGCGGCGGGCGCGGTGTCCCAGCCGGCAGGAATCGGTCCCTGCCCGGCCGCCGCGGGCATACCCGGCGCTCCGGTGCCGGCCGCACCGCGTGTGCCAGCCGGTTCCGGCATGCCGGATGCCGGAGCGCCGCCCCAGGTCGCGCCGCCGACGGCGCCAACGCCAGGCACGGCGCCCGGCGCCGCGCGCCGTCCGCCCGGACGGGGCACCAGGATGGTGCGGTCGGCGTCGGGCTGCGGCGCCGGCGCAGGCAAGTCGTCCTGGCTCATTGCTTACTTCCGGATCGCCCAGAACTCCATTTGCAGGCCGGGGAATTCGCCGGCCACGTGCATGGCAAAGCCGGCCGAACTCACCAGCTGTTGCCAATATTCGCTGTTGCGGTCCAGCTCAAAGTAGACAAAGCCCGCGTGGAACGGCAGCTGGCGCGGCGCCACCGGCAGTGGCCGCAGCGCAATGCCCGGCAATTGCAGGTTGACCAGGTCGCGGATCTTTTCCACCGACCCGATCTTGACCTGGCGCGGGAAGCTGGTGCGTACGGCTTCCGGCGGCATATGGGCATTGACCATCAGGATGAAGGTGGCTGACTTCACCAGGTCCGGGTCGCGCATGACGGCCACCCGGATGCCGAACTGGCGCTCTTCCAGCGGAATCGGCACGGCATGGGTGTCCATCACCATCGACAGGGCCTGGCGCAAGTCTTCCATCACCGGCAGGAAGGTCTCGCGCAACTGTTCGTGGCGGTACACGGGATACTGCACCGCGCGCTTGGTACCGGGTGCGAACGTGGCCAGTTCGCCCGCCAGCTGGATGGCCGCGCGGTAATAGTCCTCGGGATGCAGGCCGGTCATGGTGGCCAGGTGGCCGAACAGCGGTTCGGCGCGGTTGACCACCTGCAGCAACAGGAAATCCGCGATTTCCGCGGCCCCGGCCGAACCGGGCTGCGACAGGCGGTTGCCGAGCGCATCGCCACGCTGGTGCAGCAATCCCACCACTTCATCGGCGAAGCTGCCGAGCCGGTGCGCCACGCGGAAGTCCAGGCATGGCGGGCAGTATTCGGCATCAAGCACCACGCGGTTGTCCGGCCGGCGTTCGATCACCCGCGTCACGCCGATGCAGGCGTAGGCGTTGGCCACGTCGCTTTCCAGCGCCAGCCGCACGCGCATGCGGCCCACCTGCATCAGCGCGCTGTTGTCGAGGCCATTGCTGTCCCACGCTTCGTGGTCGACCGCCGCGTGCCGCGCATAATTGTCGGGCGCAGGGCTGTCCGAGGTTTCCGGCACGCCGGGACGGCGCAGCGGCAGCGCCAGCACCACCAGCGCGTTGCGCGCATCTTCCGGGATGTCGAACGGCAGTGGCAGGTCGTCGTCCTGCGGCAGCGAAAACGGCGTGCCGTCCGGCAGCACGCCGCTGCACGACAGGATCGCCAGGCGGCCCAGCGCCAGCTGCTGTTCGTCGATCTTCAGCGACGAAAAGCCCCATGCATAGGGCCGCAGGCGGCCGACACGGCTTTCCAGGTGGGTTTGCAGGTAGCGGTCGTGCTGCTGCAGGTGCTGCGGCTGCAGCAACATGCCTTCCGACCAGATGACTTTACGGTTCCATGACATAGGGATATGTGTGTAAATTATTTCCGGTGCAGGCGGCCGATCTGGTCTTCATACGCCGCCGAGAATTTTTCGCCGAACAGGTGCTGGAAGTCGTCATCGGCTTCGCGCACGATGTCGTCGTAGAGCGCCTTCATGTTGTCCCACATGCGCGCCTTGCGCGCGGCCGCCATGACCTTGTCCACCACGCCCTCGGGTTCCCGGGCCTCGATCTGGGCCGGGTCGAAGCGCGCCATCACGCCCTTCAGCGCGGCGCGCATGCCGGCGATGACGGCAAGTTCATGGGCTTTCAAATCGTCGAAGGCGCTGCCGATCGCCTTCACCGGCGGCATGTAGCCGCTCATGGCGCTGGTCAGCATCTGCGCCAGCGCGCTTTCCGCGTCGGGGAAGAATTTCAGCGGGTTGTTGGCTTGCGCGCCAAGCACGGTCATGTCCAGCCGGCTTTCGCGCTTGGTCATGGCGCGCGCCATCAAGACCGCCATCGTGCCGGAGACGGCTTCGCGCAGCATCGCGCCGGCCAGCTCCGCCGTATCCACCGGATTGCGGTTCAATTGCAGCGCCGACAGGCCCATGCCGCGCAGCAGCGCCTGCAGCACCGCGTCGCCCTGCCCTGCCGCCATGCCTGGCTGCGCCGCGCCATGGGGCGGGTAGGGATACGTGGCCACGCCGTTTTGCGGCCATCCGTGCTGGACTGCGTTGGCGTTGGCGTTGGCCTGGGCCGGATCGGGCCACGCCGGCTGCGGCGCGGCGGCCGTGTGCGCCTGCGGCGGCATGCCCTGCGTGGCGTACATGCCCGGCATGGCGTGCGAGGCTTGTTGCGACGGAACCGCGTTGTGCTGCGAGCCCGGATATTGGGCGCCGCCCGGCATGCCGGACATGGCTGGCGCACCGGCCAACCCTGCCATTGCTGGAATTCCCGGCGTTCCTGGGGTTGCCGGTATTCCCGGCATTCCCGGCATCGCGGCCATGCCCGGCGCGGCGGCAGCCGCATGCGGCTGCCCGGGCACGCCGTGCAGCGTCGTCCATGCGGCGTGAGGCTGTCCGGCCACGCCCTGTTGCGCCCCGGGCGCGGCGCCCAAGGCCGGCTGCGCCGCCAGTTGGCCATACGGCCCGGCCGGCATGGCGGACTGCGGACGCGGCGGCGCGATGTCCGCCAACGGATCGTAATCGTCGGGAATGAAGATGGCCGGCGGCAGCGGCGCGGTCGGCGCGGCGGCCGCACTGCGCACCACCAGCACGGTGGGTTCCGGGCCCTGGGGCAATCCCGGCAGCGGCGAGTCTTGCGACACATGCTGCGGCACATGTTGCAGCGCACCGTGCGGCGGGGCCGCCGCCGGCCACGCGGCCGCCCCCTGCTGCGCCGGCGCAATGGAGGCAGGCCATGCCTGCGCTTCGCTTAATGGCGCAGGCCATCCTTGCGCCTGGGCCGCTGCCGACGCCTGCCGCTCGAACGGTCCCGGCGCTGGAACCGTCCCTGGAATGGGGCCGTGCATCTGGCCGGGATGCAGGCCGGCATATTGCCCGGGCGCCTGCGCCCCGCCCTGCGCCGCCACCTGGGGCTGCTCCACGGGCGGTAGCGGATAAGGTTGTACCGCCGCTTCCTGCGCGGGCGAAGACGGCGGCAGGCCCGGCAGCAGGCCCGCCTGCAACGGCATGTATTGCGGCGCCACGTGGTCCGCTTCCGAACCGCGGTAGGCGGCAATCTGTTGCCGGGTGGGCACCTCGCCCTGCAAGCCCAGTCCCAGCGGGTCGTCGGCCGATGGCGCGGCCAGGCCGTCGAAATGGCCACCCACGTCGAGCACCTTCATGCCGGCCAGCGTGTCGGATACCGGCTCGAATTGCGGCGGCGCGGAAGCCGACGCCGCTGCCGGCTGCGCCTGGAAAGGCAGCGCTTCGGAAGTCTCCGTGCTGAACAGCGGCGCCGCGGCGTGCGCCGGCTGGTCCACCAGCACTTCCAGCACGTAATCGCCGATCATCAGGCGGTCGCCGTGTTCCAGGCCGGCCACCTTGCCGGCGCCGACCGGGCGGTCGTTGATCCAGCTGGGATTGGCGCCCAGGTCCATCAGCGTATAGCGGCCGTCGGCGAAATCGATCTTGCTGTGGTTGCGCGAAATGTATTTACCCGGATCGGGCAATTCCAGGTCGTTGCCGGCCGCGCGGCCGATGGTGCCGCCCAGCTGGTCGAAACGGCGCTCGACTGGCACGGCCGGCGCCTGTTTTCGGTACGACTGCACTCGCAGGGTTAAGGACATCGGTTCTATTCTGTTGGTAATGACGGCTAAGCCGGCTGGAGCGCGGCGCAACGCGGGCCTGGCCAATGCGCCAGGCGATTCGCCGGCCCATTATAAGGGGCCGCTCCCGCCGCCACAATCGCGGCAGCGGCCGCGGCGGCAGCAGCGACTTCATTCGCCATCTCAATCGCCAAAATAATCGCCACGGCAGCGCGCGTCAGTTGATCTTCACCAGCGCGCCTTCGATCGTCATCACGGCGCCCGACTTCACGGTCATCATTGCGCCGGCTTTCACGGTGGCGTTGGCGTCGGCCTGCACCAGCACTTCGGGCGATTTCACGGTGATCTTGGCAGGTTCGATCTTGATGCTGCTGCCGCCGACCTTCAGTTCGATCGACGACGTCGCTTCGATGACGATGGTGGCGCTGCTGCTGGTCTTGATGTCGCCGGTCACCGTGGTTTTTTGCGAACCGTCGACTTTCACGGTATGCGATCCGGTGATCGCGGTGGCCTGGTCGCCGCCCACGGTGAGCTTGCGGTCCTTGTCGACGCCCACGGTCTGGTTGTTCTTGACCGTCACGGACTGGTCATGGTCGATTGCGACGGTATGGTCGTTGACCACGTGTTCCTTGTGGTCGTGGCCCACGTCCAGGCTGCGGTCGTTCTTGATCTGGATGGTCTGGTCGCCCTTGTCCTTCTTCTCGAAACCGACTTTCAGTGTGTCGTTATTCTTCACCACGCGGTTGAAATCCTTTTCCGCCTGGATGAAGATTTCCTCGCTGTCCTTCTTGTCCTCGAAACGCAATTCATTGAACCCGCCGCCGCCCTTCGATACGTTGGTCTTCACGGTGGACTTGGTCTGCTCGCCCGGCAGCGCGTACGGCGGCATGGCGTCGCCGTTGTAGACGCAACCGGTGACCAGCGGCCGGTCAGGGTCGCCCTCGAGGAAACTCACCACCACTTCCATGCCGATGCGGGGAATGAAGATGCTGCCCCAGCCCTTGCCGGCCCAGGACTGCTGCACGCGCACCCAGCACGAACTTTTTTCATCGTCCTTGCCGTCCCGGTCCCAGTGGAACTGCACCTTGATGCGGCCGTACTTGTCGGTCCAGATTTCCTCGCCGGATTTGCCGACCACCATCGCCGTCTGCGGCCCCTGAACGAATGGCTTGCGGTGGATGCGCTGCGGGCGGTAATTGTGTTCCTTGCCGACCGCCTTGAAGCGGCACTGGAAGTCCATCGGCTCGCCGCCGCCGGTGGCATAGCCGTCGCCGGTGATCACGTATTCCGCGGCCGTGACCAGGAATTCGCGGTTCTGGTCATCGCGCGGATGGTGCGCCAGCTTGAACAAGCCGCCCGGGGACAGGCCGCGCACGTTGCCATGGCCGACGATTTCCTCGCACTGGCCGTGCAGGCTTTCCATGCGCCCGCGCGCCAGGCTGGTGCCGTTGGCGGCCGCGGTGTAATTGCCGGGATAGTCGTACTGTTCATACGCTTGCTGGCCGAACGCGGCGGCGATGTTGGATTTCACCAGCAGGCCGCCGCTGGTGCTGGACGATGCCTTTTCAAAATCGAAATCGTTGAGGACGTAGCTGCTGGCCTGGATCTCGCCATTGGCTTCCCAGCCATACACGGCTTCCTGGTCCACGATGCGGCGCCCCTCCTCGCCGGAAAATTCCACCGTGCCGTAGCCGGGCAGCGTGGCATGCGCGCCGTAGGAATCGGCCAGCACCATCGTGTGCTTGTCCTGCTCGTGCTTGAAGTAGTAGTAAATCCCGGCTTCCTCCAGCAGGCGGCAAACGAAATGGAAGTCGGTTTCGCGGTATTGCACGCAATACGTCAGCGCCTCGTAGGTGCCGGACAGCGCGTTGACGTCCAGGTTTACCACGCCGCCGTACGACGGGTCCTGGCACACGGCCTTGACGATGTCGACCACGGACTTGTCCTGGAAAATGCGGCAGTTCGATGCGCGCGTCAACAGCCACAGCCAGGGGTGCACCGTGGCTTCGTAACGGGAAAAACCACCCTGCCAGCCCTGGCTGGCGAAACGCGTGACGATGCCATGGAAGTGGCGCTTGCTGCCGTCGGCCTGCAGCACGTGCACGCCGAGCGGCTTGCCCAGCACGTCGGCGATTTTCACGTCCGGCCGGCTGGAGAGCATCTGCACGCGGTATTCGGGCAGGCGGCCCAGCTGTTCGGTGCCGGTCATGCGGTCGAACAGCAGCACATCGGCGCCGGCCGGGGTGGTAACGGAAACTTGACGGGTGGCTTGCGTAACTGGCATGGGAGGCGCTTATGGAATCATGGTCTTGACGGTGCCGGCATTGGTGAAGCCGATCACGCCGCCCCAGTTGCACATGCACTTGGAGACGTTGTCGAGGGCGGGCATGTTGGCGATCAGTACCGTCGGGGCGCCCGGCGCCCAGGGCGCGGCGGTGGCGGGTATGCACGGCATCGGCGTCAACACGCCCATGGCGGCGGCCGTGGCGGCGGCCACGGTGGGATTGGCCGGCGAATTGCACATGCCGAACGGCATGATGTTCAACATCGGCACGTTATCCATGATGTTGGCGGCAGGCGGCCCTTCGGCCAGCACCTTGTTTTTCGGCAGCACCACCAGCGACGACGGCGCGGCGCCAAAGGTGCACGTCATCATGGCGCCCATCGATACCTGGTTAGGCATGGTTCCCCCAAACTGCAACTGACTGATCCGCGGGCGCACGGCCGGAAAGTCCGCCGCCCACATTGACTATAGCGACATGCTTGCCCATAAGCCTATTATGACTGATAAAGCTGTCTTAAAGGTAAGGTTTTAGAGTAAGCTGCGCGCATCACCTATAGCACTGTAACCATAATGGGAGACTGCCATGGCCACTTCGCTGGTTTTTGAGTTGGGTTTCGCCCTGCCGGATGCGGAACCGGCGGCGCCGGGCCAGCCATTCCGCATCCTGCTGCTGGGTGACTTCAGCGGGTCCGCCAACCCGCTGCCGCTGGCGCAGCGGGCCGCGCGCCGGCTCGACATCGATAACTTCGATAATGAAATGCAGCGCATGGCGCCGGTCATCCGCGCCAGCGTGGACGGCGACGCCGTGACGGTCGAGCCGCGCGAACTCGACGATTTCCATCCCGACCAGCTGTATCAAAAATCCCACGCTTTCAGTGCGCTGCGCGCGCAGCGCGACCGGCTGCGCAACCCCGCTACCTTTGCGGCGGCAGCGCAAGAGATCAAAGGGACTAGCCAGGACCTGGGCCTGGGCCAGCCACAGGCCGCGGCGCCGTTGCAGGCGCGGCAGCCGTCGCCCTCGCCGCTGGACAAGCTGGTGCGGCAACTGGTCGGGCAACTGCCGGCCGGACCGGACCCGCGCCAGGCCGATTTTGTGGCCGCGGCCGACGCGGTGATCGGCGCGCGCATGCGCACCCTGCTGCACGACCCGGCTTTCCAGCAGGTGGAAGCCGCGTGGCGCGGCGCCCACTGGCTGGCCACCAGCCTGGAGCTGGACGAACAAGTGCAACTGCATATCCTCGACGTCGGCGCCGACGCGCTGCGCGCCGATCCCCATGCACTGCATCGCGTCCTGGCGGAACGCGCCGGCGCCGACAGCGTACCGTGGTCGCTGCTGTGCTGCCTGCACGCGTTCGACACCGGCGATACCGATACCCACACGCTGTTCGCGCTGGGCACTCTGGCCGCGCAGGCGCACGCGCCACTGCTCGCGGCCGCGGTTCCCGGCGGCGATGCCGATGCGCAGTCGACCGCGCAATGGCACGCGCTGCGCGCCAGCCCGCAAGCGCGCTGGATCGGCCTGGCCTACCCCCGAGTACTGCTGCGCCTGCCTTACGGCAAGGCCAGCGACCCGATTTCCGCGTTTGCGTTCGAGGAATGCGACGGCGATTTCCAGCACGGGCATTACCTGTGGGGCGCCGGATCGCTGGCGTGCGCCATCATGCTGGGCCAGGCCTTCCAGGACCATGGCTGGGACATGGGCGACAGCGACGTGCTTGAACTGGACGGCTTGCCGGCCCACGTGGCGCGGCGCGACGGCGAGGCGCAATTGCAGCCGTGCGCGGAACTGTGCATGAGCGACTTCACGCGCGACCAGTTGCTGGCGCTGGGCCTGATGCCGCTGCTGAGCCACAAGCAGCGCGCCGCCGTACGGCTGGCGCGCAGCCAGTCCATCGCCAGCCCGGCCGCGCCGCTGGCGGGACCATGGCATTGAACGCCGGACATCCAGGGTCCGGCTCCACCAACGCACTTCACAACCAATAACGGGCGCCGGCCCCGCGGGCCGGCCCCCAACACACCGTCGCCGATGAAAAAATCCAACCAAAAAATGGCGCGCAAGAACGAGCGCCGCAAGATTTCACTGGACGATGCGCTGAAACTGGCGATCGACACCCACCGCCAGGGCCAGCCCCGCCTCGCCGCACAGCACTACGCCGCCATCCTCGAAGTCGCGCCGCGCCATCCCGACGCGCTGCACTACATGGGCGTGGCGCAGCACCAGCTGGGCAACCACGATGCGGCGCTGCGCCTGATCGGCAATGCGCTGGACGTGGCGCCGGACTATGTCGACGCCCGCAACAACCTGGGCAACGTGCAAAAGGAAATGGGCCTGTTTGCCGATGCCGAACAGTCGTACCGCCAGGTGCTGGCGGCGCGCCCGGATTTCGTGCTGGCCCATAACAACCTGGGCGTGGTGCTGCGCGCGCAAGACCGCCTGCCGGAAGCGGCCGAATGCTACCGCGCCGCGTTGGCGCTGGCGCCCGCGTTCGCGCAGGGCTGGATCAACCTGGGCCACGTGCTGAAGAAGACCGGCGAAGACAAGGAAGCGCTGACCGCTTACCGCAACGCGATCCTGCATTCGCCGGAAAACCCGGAAGCGTACCGCAACCTGGCGCGCGCGCTGGTGTCGCAGCAGCGCCGCGAGGAAGCGCTGGAAATCTACCGCCAGTGGGAAAAGATCGACCCCGACAACCCGGTCGTGCAGCACCACATCGCGGCCTGCCAGGACAGTGGCGGCGGCCGGCAGGCGCCTCGGCGCGCCTCGGACGCCTACGTGCAGACCGTGTTCGACCGCTTTGCCGGCTCGTTCGACGGCGTGCTGGAACGCCTCGGCTACCGCGCCCCGGCGCTATGCGGCGAGATGGCGGCCCAATTGCTGGGCGAGCCGCGGGGCGGCCTGGACGTGCTGGACGCCGGTTGCGGCACCGGCCTGTGCGGCCCGCTGCTGCGCCCCTTTGCCCGCACGCTGGCCGGGGTCGACCTGTCGCCCGGCATGCTGGCCAAGGCCAGGGAGCGCGGCGGCTACGACGCGCTGCATGAGGGTGAATTGACGGCTTGGCTGCAGCAGCAGGCGCGCGCGTGGGACGTGATCGTCTCGGCCGATACGCTGTGCTATTTCGGGTCGCTGGACGAGGTGTTCGCGGCCGCGGCGGGCGCGCTGCGCGATGGCGGGCACCTGGTCTTCACGGTGGAAGAAACCCCGGACGCGGCGCCGGACGCGACGTCGCAACTGCATCCGCATGGCCGCTACAGCCACGCCGAACACTACGTGCGCGCCGCGCTGGCGCGGGCCGGATTCGCGGTGCGCGAATTGCAGCACATCACGCTGCGGCAAGAGGCGGGAAAACCGGTGGCGGGGTTGCTGGTGGGGGCGCGCAAGGACTGAATCCGCGCCCCCGGACGCCAGGCAGGCGATCGGTCAAGCGATTGATCAACCGCTCGGGCAAACGCGCGGCAAACGCCCGGGCAAGCGCCCGGGTGTTTGCCCGGGGCAGCGATCAGGCAAACGTATAGGCGAACTCGCCACCCTCGACGCCGACGCTGACGCCCTTGATTTCCCGCCCTTCGATCATGCGGTTCAGGAATTCCCGGCTGATGTCCGGCAGCATGGTGTTGGTGAGGATGGCGTCGATCATGCGCCCGCCCGATTCGCCCTCGGTGCAGCGCGACACCACCAGCTTCACCACGTCGTCGGTGTAGTCGAACGGGATCTTGTAGCGCGCTTCCACGCGTTTCTTGATGCGGTTCAGCTGCAGGCGCACGATCTGGCCCAGCATCTGGTCCGACAGCGGATAGTACGGGATCGTCACGATGCGCCCCAGCAGCGCCGGCGGGAACACCTTCAGCATCGGCGCGCGCAGCGCCTTGGCCATGCCTTCCGGATCGGGCATCAGGTCCGGGTCCTTGCACAGGCCCGCGATCAAGTCCGTGCCGGCATTGGTGGTGAGGATGATCAGCGTATTCTTGAAGTCGATGAACCGCCCTTCGCCATCTTCCATGAAGCCCTTGTCGAACACCTGGAAGAACATTTCATGCACGTCCGGGTGCGCCTTCTCGACTTCGTCGAGCAGCACCACCGAATACGGACGGCGCCGCACCGCCTCGGTCAGTACGCCGCCTTCGCCATAGCCGACATAGCCGGGCGGCGCGCCTTTCAGCGTCGATACCGTGTGCGCTTCCTGGTACTCGCTCATGTTGATGGTGATGAGGTTTTGTTCGCCGCCGTAGAGCGCCTCGGCCAGCGCCAGCGCGGTCTCCGTCTTGCCGACGCCGGACGTGCCGGCCAGCATGAACACGCCGATCGGCTTGCTCGGGTTGTCCAGCCCCGCGCGCGAGGTCTGGATGCGCTTGGCGATCATTTCCATCGCGTGGTCCTGGCCGATCACGCGCTGGCTCAGGATCGACGCCACCTTCATGATGGTTTCCATTTCATTGCGCGCCATGCGGCCGACCGGGATGCCGGTCCAGTCGCCCACCACCGACGCCACGGCCTGGTAATCGACAGTCGGCAGGATCAATGGCGATTCGCCCTGCAATTCGGCCAGCCTGCCCTGCACGTCCTGCAATTGCGCCATCAGCGCGGCGCGTTCGGCCGGGTCCTGTACCGCCTTGCCGTTGCCGTGCTCGTGCCCTTCCGTCGCGGCGGCGGCTTCCAGGTTGCTGCCGGTGCCTTCCACCGGCAGCGCGCCGTCGCGCAGTTTGGCGCGCAAGTCCAGCAAGGTGTCGACCAGTTCACGCTCCGCGTTCCAGCGCGCTTCGAGGCCGGCCAGGCGCTCTTCCTCGGCCGCCAACAACGCCGAGGCGTCGGCTTCGCGTTTGCTGGTATCGACACCGATCGCGTTTTCACGGGCAATGATGGCCAGCTCGGTCTTCAGTGCTTCGATGCGCTTGCGGCTGTCGTCCACTTCGGCCGGCGTGGCGTGCAGGCTGACCGCCACGCGCGCGCAGGCCGTGTCGAGCAGGCTGACGGATTTGTCCGGCAACTGGCGCGCCGGGATGTAGCGGTGCGACAGTTTCACCGCCGCTTCCAGCGCTTCGTCGAGGATTTGCACCTTGTGGTGCTTTTCCATGGTGGAGGCGACGCCGCGCATCATGAGGATGGCGCGCTCTTCGCTCGGCTCGTCCACCTGCACGGTCTGGAAGCGGCGCGTCAGCGCCGGGTCTTTTTCAATGTGCTTCTTGTATTCGGCGAACGTGGTGGCGCCGATGGTGCGCAGCTGGCCGCGCGCCAGCGCGGGCTTCAGCAGGTTGGCCGCGTCGCCGGTGCCGGCCGCGCCGCCGGCGCCCACCAGCGTGTGGGTTTCGTCGATGAACAGGATGATGGGCTTGGCGCTGCCCTGCACTTCATCGATGACCGAGCGCAGGCGCTGTTCGAACTCGCCCTTCATGCTGGCGCCGGCCTGCAGCAGGCCTACGTCCAGCACCAGCAATTGCACATCCTTCAGCGAAGGCGGCACGTCGCCGCGCGCGATGCGCTGGGCAAAGCCTTCCACCACGGCGGTCTTGCCGACACCGGCCTCGCCGACCAGGATCGGGTTGTTCTGGCGGCGCCGCATCAGGATGTCGACCACCTGGCGGATCTCGTCGTCGCGGCCGACGATCGGATCCATCTTGCCGCCACGGGCCTGTTCGGTCAGGTCCACCGTGAATTTTTTCAGCGCTTCCTGCTTGCCCATCGCGGCCGGCGCGATCGCGCCCGACGCCTCGCCTGGCGCGGCCCCGCCGCCGCTGGCCTGGAAGCCGTCGGTGGCGGCCATGGCCGATTCCGGCGAATCCTTCAGCAGCGACGCGAACTTCTCGCTCAAGTCGTCGGCCTTGATTTTCTGGAATTGCTGCGACATGCCATACAGCGCGTGGCGCAGGCCCGAGGTTTTCAGCATGCCCACCAGCAGGTGGCCGGAGCGCACCTGCGATTCGCCGAACATCAGCGTGCCGTACACCCATGCGCGCTCCACGGTTTCCTCGAGCTGCGACGACAGGTCGATCGAGGCCGTGGAGCCGCGCGGCAGGCGGTCCAGCGCGGCGGTCAGGTCGCGCGCCAGCGCGGCCGCGTCGATTTCATAGTGCTTGATCAGGCGCAGCAGGTCGGAATCCTGCAATTGCAGGATCTGGTGCATCCAGTGCACGACTTCCACGTAGGGATTGCCGCGCAATTTGCAAAACACCGTGCTGCTTTCGATGGCGCGGTAGCAAAGGGAGTTAAGTTTGCCAAACAGGGCGACGCGGCTGATTTCTGCCATGATGTTTTCCTTACCCGACGTGGGTGCTTGGGTTGATGTTTGGGTTGATGTTTGGGTTGGGGCTCAGGTAGGTATCGCGTTGTTGCCGGGGTTGTTGCCGGGATTGTTGCCGGGGTTGTTGTTGGGGTTCACGACCAGCTGGTCAGGATTGCGGGCCGGCGCCTGGCCGGCCGGCCAGGTGGTCCAGCCCAGGCGCGGGCCCCGGCCATCCCGCCCGCCCAGCCGCAAGGCCGGCGTTTCTTCCTTCTTCAAGACCAGTTTCACGTCCCAGTCCAGCGCCAGCCCGGCATAGGTGCGGACCCAATCCACCAGGCGCTGCATGCTGTCGCCGCCGGGTAGCAGCCGCTCGTAGTCGGCAAAGCCCATCGGCCCGATCACGATGCGGAACTTGTTCTGGCAATCCCACACGCTCTTGCCCATCACCGTGGTCACGCCCAGCCGCGCGCCCTCTTCGTGTCTGCCCAGGCGCGACTGCACTTCCGGCGGCAGGCGCATCCAGTGGCCCACGAATTGCTCGACCCGTACCGGCAGCTGGAAATACGCCGACAGGATGACTTCCAGCCCGCTGGCCGGACGCGCATTGTTGGCCAGCAGGCCGGCGAAATGCAGCTTGGCGAAGTCGCCGATGGCGTCGCGCTGGCGCAGGGCCGGCGCGCCGATACCGAACAGCGAACCGACGAATTCGCCGAAGCGGTCGGCGTCTTCGCGGTCCAGGCTGATGGCCGGCTCGTTTTGCGCGCGGGCGCGGTAAAACAGCGACAGCAGGCGGTGGTGGAACACGTCGAGGAAGGCCAGCATGGTGCCGTCGCCGCCGTTGCGCAGGCGGTCGCGCACGTATTCGGTGATATGGACCGGCATTGGCCCGTTGGCGCCCAGCAGGCCAAAGAAATTCACGGCCAGGCGCGCCCTGGCCTCGCCGCTGGCGCGCTTGAAGCCGGCCAGCATGGTGGGGTGGAACGTCAGCGAGGCATCCTGGCCGAAGCGCACCGCATCGTCGCGCGGGCGCAGCGAGGCGCCGATGCGCGGCAGGTGCGGGTATGCGTTTTCCAGCATGCGCAGCACCTGCGTGAAATCCATGCGCGCGGCGTCGCGCTCGAGCGCGGTCTCGAGGGCTACAGGATCGCGCATACCCCTCCCCTGGCGGGCCAGCGCATGATCTCGCCCCTGGCCACGGTGCGCACCACGGTTTCCGTGAACGAGTTGATCGACACGTATTGGGCGAAGAAGTGCGCCAGCACGCCGCCCAGCAGGAAGGCGCCGGTGCCCTCGAAGGCCGCGTCGTCCAGGGTCACCGTCAATTGCAGGCCGCGCGCGAACGCGATCGGTCCCGGCGACGGCATGCGCCGCGTGACCGGCGAGGTCGCAATCGATTGCACGCCTTCGACCTGGCGCTGGCCATTCATGTCGCCGGCATGGCAGTACAGCGAGAGCATTTCACGCAGCGCCACCGCGCCGCGGCGCGGGTCGCTGTCGGTCAGCGACAGGTAATTGAGTGACAAATGGTTCAGCAGGCGCCACGCCACCGCGCCTTCGGCGAACGAGGCGTGCGGCTGGCTGGGGCCGGCCACGCAGCGCACCGAGGCCACCGGCGCGCCGGAATCGAGGATGAAATCAGTCTTGCCCACGCCCAGCGGCATAGCCAGCGGCAAGTCGCGGTTGGTGCACCACACGGTCAGGCCCAGCTGGCGCAAATCCTCGCTGTACGGCGCTTCGTTGGCGTCGACGATGGAAATGAAGGCTTCGCTGCCGATGTAGCTGGAGCGCGGACCGACGCGGCGCTGGCGCTGCGACACCATGCGCGGTTCGCGCCGCAAGTGGTAAAACGCTTTTTCCTGGTGCAGGCTGCCGATGTCGCGCGCCGTGTAGAACGGCCGGAACACCTGTTCGGCGTTCGGTCCCGATCCATAGCCGGTGACTTCATCGATCTGGAACACTTCGAAGTCCATCGGCCGCGTGCGGTCCACCAGCACGTGGTATTCGAACTGTTCGCCGCTGACGTTGATGCGGTCGGCGCGGCGCTGGAAAAGGTTGATGGCGGGCGTGCAGTTCAGCGCGAAGTTCGATGCGTCGAGCACCTGCTCAAGCTGGCTGTCGCCCTTGTTCAGCAGCAGGACGATGTCGATTTCCGTGCCGCCGCAACGCGCCAGCGCCTGCCGCAGGCCGGCCACGCGCACGAACTGGAAGCGCGCCGGGAAAGCGAAATATTCCTGCAGCAGGCGGTAGCCCTGGAACGTGCGCCGGCCGCTCGGCAGCAGCGCTTCCTCTTCCGCGTAGCCGCGCTGCGACACGGCGGTTTTCGGCAGCAGGGTCTGGCCGCCTTCGGGCGACGTCACCAGCACGCCTTCGATATTGCCAAGGATTTTCTCGATGATCTTCACCGGCAGCTCGTCGCTGCCGCGCACGTGCAAGTCCAGGTGTTCCAGCGGCAGTGCGGAAAACGGCAAGCCGCCGGCCGTGCGCAGCGTCAGGCGGATGCCGGCCCGCACCGCGGGCGGCAATTGCATGTCCAGGCCGGCCTGGGTGAAGAAGCGCGCCTGGTGCAGCTCCACCGGCCACATGGTCAGGTCGTGCGCGGTGCGGTATTCGCACGGCGTGCTGTCCCCCTTGCCCAGCACGCTGCGCATGGCGGTGCCGCGTGGCACCAGGAAGCCCTGCTTGAGCGCGGGGTTCGACAGGTCCGGCTGCAGCTGCACCACCGCCATCGACGGCGTCGGCGCGAGGAAGTGCGGGTACACCAGTTCCGACAAATGCTGGGTGAAGCGCGGGAATTCCGCGTCCATCTTCATCTGCACGCGTGCCGCCAGGAAGCTGAAGCCTTCCAGCAGGCGCTCGACGTACGGGTCGGCGCATTCGAAGCCTTCCAGGCCAAGGCGGCCGGCGATCTTCGGGTATTCGCGCGCGAATTCGCCGCCCACCTCGCGCAGGTGCTGCAATTCCTGGCTGTAGTAACGCAGCAGGCGCGGGTTCATGGCGACACCCGGTATGGCGCGCTGGACGGCGCCTGCGTCGGGCTGGCGCCACCGGTCTCGGACAGGCGGATCGACGCGCGGTCGATATCGAGTTCGGTTTTCAGGTACAGGCGCTCGGGATACGGCTGCGCCCACATGTCGCCTTCGATTTCAAACATGATCTTGTTGCCGGAAGATTCTTCCGCGATCGCGCGCACCGCCACCGAGGCGCGGATCAGGCGGGGTTCGAAGTCCCAGATGGCCTGGCGGATGCCACGCTCCAGGTCCATCAGGTTCAGGCCGGCCACCGACAGGCCGGAAATGTCCGGCATGCCGTAGTTCAGCACCGAGCCCGCCACCTGCGGCAGGCGCGGCAAGTCCGTTACCGACAGCAGGTTGGTGGTGTTGAGCAGCCAGCCCAGGTCGCGCAGCACGCTTTCGCGCAGGGTGCGCAGCGACAGCACGCGGCGTTCGCGCGATTCCACCGTCTTGTCCGGTTCGTCGTCCGTCAGGCGGTCCAGCAGCGACGGCTGCAAGCGCTCGCGTGGCGCCAGTTCAGCCATTGCCGCCTTCGTTGCCGCCTTCGTTGCCGCTGTCACCGTCCGCCGCGTCGCCAAACGCGATCGAGCGCACGTCCATCAGCGCGAATTCCCCGGCGTCGGTGGCCAGCATGCGCTGGCCCAGCGCGTGGCCGTCGTCGTTCCATTCGGTGCGGCGCGCCAGCAGCAAGGCGTCGTCGCCGGCGGCCGTGGCCGCCTTGACGGTGCCGCTGTAGCGGGTCGGAATGAAGCCGACCGTGGCGGCGCCATTGGTCCAGGTGAACGTGGCCGGCATCCACACGTGGTCGCGCAGGTCGGCCGGCGCTTCCAGGTCGATGCGGGCGATGTGCATCATCGGCACCCACAGGTAGCGGCCATTGAGGATGGTTTCCAGTACCGGGCCAAGGCGCGAGTCGCTGTCGGCCAGCCATTCGAACGGCGTGCCGTTGATGGCGCCGCTGATCGCGGGGGCGTCGGCAAAGGCGCGTTCGCGCGCGGCCGCGCCGGCGCCGGGCTGGCCTTCGGCTTCGAGTTTCAATGCTTCGAACAGCAGCGCCACCCACGGCTGCGGTTCGCCGAACACGACCGGCACCCGCTTGCCGGCCATGACTTCCTCGCGCAGCGCCTCGCACTGGATGGTTTCACGGTACGTCTGCGCCATCGGCAAGGCGGCGGCGTCCATTTCAGCCGTGACGTTCAACTGCGTCAGCGCGCGGTTCCATTGTCCCTGCACGCACAGCAGCTGGAACAGGAACGTGCGCAGGCGGGCATTGGCGGGGTCCTTGCGGACCTGGTCTTGCAGTGCGGCGAGTGCGGGAGCCAGTTGTCCCGCGCTGATGAGCTGTTGCGCGTCCATGGCGGAAAGTGTCTTTCAATCTGGTGGGGAAGGACCGCCTGGCCGCGCCGGCTGGAACGGCGGCGGCCATGGCGGCGCGGGGGCGATGCCCCCGGGGTCTTGCCAGGATTACTTCGATGCGTTGCCGGCGATGTCCCAGTTGAACACGCCGCCGGACGCGGTAACGCCCTTCTCGTTTTGCAGGAAGTATTCGAACTTCACTTCCGCGAAGTTCAGCGTGACGTTTTCCGTCAGGCGGTCTTCACCGCCGGAACCGCCGGTGGACACCGACGTCACGAGTACCTTGTTCATGGTGATTTCCAGGTACTTTTGCTGGCCTTCGCCAGCCTTACGTACCAGCAGTTTCGCGGTCGGGATGTGGGAACCCTTGGCCAGCGCGATCAGGATCGCAGGCGACGCCTTGTCCAGGTACTTGGTGAACGAAATATCCTGGAAGTTGGCCTTGCCGGCGCCGCCGCCGCCACCGGCGTGGAAGGAACCGGCATTGCTGGCGCCCCAGCTCCATGCCAGGATGTCGATATCGCCAGCGGCTTTTTGCGCTTTGTCCTGGGTTTCGCCTTTAATCGTGGCGCCCAGGTTCAGGAACATGTCTACTGCCATTTTAATCTCCTAGTGGATGTAACGTTTGTCAACGTTGGGTGACGTCGGATCAGCCGCCTTTAGCGGACGGCAGTTTGGAAACCAGGCGCAGCGACACGGTCAGGCCTTCCAGCTGGTAATGCGGGCGCAGGAAGAACTTCGACGTGTAGTAGCCGGGGTTGCCTTCAACTTCTTCCAGCATGACTTCGGCAGCGGCCAGGGGTTTCTGGGCCTTGGTGCCTTCGCTCGAATTGGCTGGATCACCGTCGACGTAACGGTTGATCCAGTTGCTGAGCCAGCGTTCCATCTCATCGCGGCCCTTGAACGAACCGATCTTGTCGCGCACGATGCACTTCAGGTAGTGCGCGAAACGGCAGGTGGCGAACAGGTACGGCAGGCGCGCGCCCAGGTTGGCGTTGGCGGTGGCGTCCGGATCGTCATACTCGGCCGGCTTGTGCAGCGACTGCGCGCCGATGAAGGCCGCGAAGTCCGTGTTCTTCTTGTGCACCAGCGGCATGAAGCCGTTGGCGGCCAGTTCCGCCTCGCGGCGGTCCGAGATCGCGATCTCGGTCGGGCACTGCATGTCGACGCCGCCGTCATCGGTCGGGAACGCATGCACCGGCAGGCCTTCGACCGCGCCGCCGGACTCGATGCCGCGGATGCGCGAGCACCAGCCGTATTCCTTGAACGAGCGGTTGATGTTGACGGCCATCGCGTAGGCCGAGTTGGCCCACGTGTAGTTCTTGCTGCCCGCTGCGCTGGTGTCTTCCTCGAAGTCGAATTCCTCGACCGGGTTGCTCTTGGCGCCGTACGGCTGGCGCGCCAGGAAGCGCGGCATGGTCAGGCCGACGTAGCGCGAATCCTCGGACTCGCGGAACGAACGCCATGCGGCGTGTTCCGGGGTCTGGAAGATCTTGGTCAGGTCGCGCGGGTTCGACAGTTCCTGCCACGATTCCATCAGCATCACCGACGGCGCGGCCGCGGAAATCAGCGGCGCGTGCGCGGCGGCGGCAATCTTGGCCAGGCCGGACAGCAGTTCCACGTCGGGCGCGCTGTTGTCGAAGTAATAGTCGGCCACGATGGAACCGAACGGTTCGCCGCCGAACTGGCCGAATTCCTCTTCGTACATCTTCTTGAAGATCGGGCTCTGGTCCCACGCGGTGCCCTTGTACTTCTTCAGGGTCTTGGCCAGGTCGTTCTTCGAGATGTTCATCACGCGGATCTTCAGCGTTTCATCGGTCTCGGTATTGTTGACCAGGTAGTGCAGGCCGCGCCACGCCGATTCGAGTTTCTGGAACTCGTCGGTATGCATGATCAGGTTGATCTGTTCGGTCAGCTTCTTGTCGAGGCCGGCGATCAGGCTTTCGATCGTCGCCAGCACGTCGCCGGAAATCAGGTTGGTGCCGGCCAGCGCCTGCTCGGCCAGCGTCTTCACCGCGTTCTCGACGGCTTCCTTGGCCTTGTCCGACTGCGGCTTGAATTCTTTCTGCAACAGGCTGCCGAAGTCGCTCAATTCGAGCGTGCCGGTTGCCCCTTGCTGTGCTTCTTGGGTCTGAGCCATCTGTTCCTCCGTTTATTCTTGCGGCTTCGGCGCCGACGTCAGGGCCTGCATCAGGGCAGGATCGTTCAAGACCTTGCCGATCAATTCCTCGGCGCCGGTCTTGCCATCCATGTAGGTCAGCAGGTTCGACAACTGGCTGCGCGCTTCCAGCAGCTTGTTCAGCGACTCGACCTTGCGTGCAATCGCGGCCGGCGTGAAGTCGTCCATGCTTTCAAAGGTCATGTCGACGGCCAGGTTGCCCTCGCCGGTCAGCGTGTTCGGCACTTGCACGGCCACGCGCGGTTTCATGGATTTCAGGCGCTCGTCGAAATTGTCGACGTCGATTTCCAGGAACTTGCGGTCCGCCACCGGCGCCAGCGGATCGGCGGGCTGGCCGGACAGGTCTGCCAGCACACCCATCACGAAGGGCAGCTGGACGCTCTTTTCGGCGCCGTAGACCTCGACGTCGTACTCGATCTGTACGCGCGGCGCACGGTTGCGCGCGATGAATTTCTGGCTACTTTCTTTGCCCACGATTTACTCCTCCATGAAAAATGCTGCCAGGGTCAATATTCCTGTTGCTGTTGGTCTTCCGGACGCGGGCCGCTGACAGCCAGCAATTGCGTCATCCCGTCCGGCGCGAGGTCTTCCATGATTTCAAAGAAGTTCTTCGGCACCAGGCGTTTCGCCCTCTCCAGCAGCAGCGGCACCGGACTCGATGGCTCGTACTGCTGGTAATACTTGTTGATCTTGTCGAGCATGCGCACCACATCGGCGCGGCTGGTGATCTCGCCGCTGATGGCGGCGGCGTTGTTGCCGGCACGGCCGCCGCGGCGCGCCGGGGCGCTGCCGCCCTCGCCGGCTGCGCCAGCCTCATCGCTGTCGTCGGCGCCATGGCCGCCCTCGTCGGCCGCCCCGCCCTCTTCGCCGGCGGCGGCGCCGTCCTGGCCGGTCCCGGCCTGCTGTTCGGAGAGGAAGTCGCGGCCGCGGCGCAGCATGCGCGTCAGCCCGTCGATGTTCAATGCCTGAGAACTGCCGACCTGCCGCACCAGCGTGAGCTCGACTTCGGTGGCGGCGTCGAACGCGCGGCTGGCCGCGTCCAGCGCGGCCGCCATTTTTTCGCTGTCGGCATCCATGGCCGCCGCTTCGATCGAATGCAGTTCGATCTTGCTTTCGCCTTCCGGCGTGGGAATTTCACCGCTGGCCAATTCCAGCAGGCGCAGCGACAACGGCCCCAGCCCCGGCAGCACCAGCAGGGTGGCGTCCTTGACTTCGCGCAGGAAGCCGCCATCGGTCAACATGGCCAGCGAATTGATGCGCAGCATGGGGTCCATGCCATCGTCGGGATCGAGTTGCGGATGCACGCTGTCCCAGCGTTCGTCGAGCAGGCGGCGCGCCAATGCCAGGCTTTCCGCCAGCCCATCCATGCCGTGCAGCGCCAGGCCGGCGCGCGCCAGCGCCATCACGACGCGCAAGTCGCGGCTGCGCTCAAGCAAGCCGGTTGCCAGGCGCTTGACGACTTTCCATTCAGGAGGGACTGCGGGTGTGATCGTGTCGCCGTACTGGACTTCCGGCTTGCCTTGTAACGCTTGTTCGAGTTCCAGGAATTGAGGGTCGTACTCAAGATTCGGGCCGCAAGGCTCGTCCGCCGATACTTCCTGGAGCAACGCGTCGATGTCCACCATACTCATGGGCTGTTCTTCTTCTGCTTGTTCATGCCGTTCACGACTATAAAGGGAAATTCCATTAAATTCCAGAAAATAATTCTATTTCTGCCACGGGCTGTTGCGGGGCTTTCTGGAACGATATAAGCGCCAGGCATTTCCCATGTCTGCACGCATCAAGCGGCGCGGATTGTTGCATCAAAATAGGGAGGAATTATGGAGGGCCGCGCGCATGGCCGCGGCCCCGGCAAAGCGTGCTCCGGGCTCGGCCGCCAGCGCGCGCGCCAGCACCGCGTCCAGCGCCGCGCGCAGCGGCGCCGGCAGCCACGCCAGCGCCGGCAGCGGCGGCACCTGCCCGCGCAACGCCTGCTGCATGGCTTCGAACGGCGTACCGCTGAACGGCAGCCGCCCGGCCAGCATGCGGTACAGCACCACGCCGGCCGCATACACGTCGCTGCGCGCATCGACCCGGCCGCGCATCTGTTCCGGCGCCATATAGCCGGGCGTGCCGTGGGCCGGCGCGGCGCCGGGCCGGCACGCCAGCCCGAAGTCGACGAGCAGTAGTCGGCCCTGGTGATTGACCATCAGGTTGCCGGGTTTGACGTCGCGGTGCACCACGCCGCCGGCATGCACGTGCGCCAGCGCATCGAGCAACTCCATGGCCCAGGCCAGCGCCTGCGCGGGAGCCGCCGTGCCGGCGCCGAGGCGCGCCTGCAGTGTCTGCCCTCCTATGTACGGCATGGCCACGTAGGCGACGGCGCCGCACCAGCCATACGCGAGCACAGGCACCACATGCGGATGCGGCGGCAGCGCGGCGGCCAGGTCGGCGCCGGCCAGCCATTGCGGACCGGCCCCGTCCGGCGCGCATTTCAGCGCCACCGGCTGTCCGTCGGGATCGGCCGCCAGCCACGTGCCGCGGCCCAGCGCGGACAGTACGGTATAAACGCCACAGGCTTTCATGAAGACATATTGAAGAGATTGGAATCGGGGCGCCATGATCTCCGCACGCGAAACGGCGGAAGTGCCTTATCATACGCCCAGTTGTTTCTGCTATACACTTCCCCCTTTGCCAGACGACCGCCAAATGAATGAATTGAAGCAGCTGGGCCGATATCAACTGTTGCGCGTGCTGGGACGCGGCGCGATGGGCCTGGTCTATGAAGGCGTGGACCCCAAGCTGAACCGCCGGGTTGCCATCAAGGTGATCCAGATGAGCCGCATCGACGATCCGGCGCTGCGCGCCGAATATGCCGCGCGTTTCATCACGGAAGCCCAGGCGGTGGCGCGCCTGAACCATCCAAATATCGTGACGGTCTATGACTTCGGCGAGGAAAGCGGCGTGGCTTACCTGGTGATGGAATTGATCGCCGGTGAAGAATTGGGCAGCTATTTTGACGATAGCCAGATGTTTTCACTGGATTTCACGCTGGAAGACTCGGTGCGCATGACGTGCGAATTGCTCGATGCGCTCGACTATGCGCACCAGCACGGCATCATCCACCGCGACATCAAGCCGGCCAATGTGATGCTCACGGCCCAGCTGCGCGTCAAATTGACGGACTTCGGCGTGGCCCGCATGCAGGACGTGGAAGCGAACCATACGCAGGCCGGCACCATGGTCGGCACGCCCAGCTACATGTCGCCGGAACAGATCATGGGGCAGCCGGTCGGGCCGCGCGCCGACATCTTTGCGGCCGGCATCATCCTGTACCAGTTCCTGACCGGCGAGCGCCCGTTCAAGGGCCAGGGGCTGTTCGCGCTGCAACAACAGATCGTGTATGGCCAGGTCGCACCGCCGAGCACCCTGAGCCCATTGCCGGGTTCCGCGCTGGACCGCGTGGTGCTGCGCGCACTGGCCAAGCGCCCGGAAGACCGCTATGCCAGCGCGCGCGCGTTCCGCGACGACCTGCAGCGCGCGCTGGCAGGCGACGCCGACCACGGCGACACGCTGCCGCCCGGTCGCGCGGCGCCGCCTGCCGTCCCGGCCGCCGCGCCTGGCGCCACGGCCGCCATCCTCCAGACGGGCGCCTACCCCGCCATGCATCCCGCCGCCTATCCCGCCATCCACCCTGGCCATCACGCCGCGCCGGGCGGCCCGCATCCGGGCACGTCGCCCGGCATGCCGGCCTGGCAGGCGCCGCCGCCCGGCCCGTGGCAGGGCCAGACCGGCCACAACCAGGCACTGCCGTCCGGCGCGCACTGGCCGGCGCAGCCGGCCGTGCAGGCGCCGCCGGGCGCGCCATGGCAGCACGCGCAATCGGGCGCCGCGTGGCCTGCGCCGCCCTATCCCGCTTCCCCGGCCGCGCCGGCCCAACAGGCGGCCCAACAGCCGGTCCAGCCTGCGCAGCCCGGGCATCCGGGCGGCGCACCGTCCGGCCTGGTGATGCCGTCGCAGCCGCGTCCGGCCTGGGCAACGCTGCCGGACGACACCGACCCGGACGCCACCAACATCTCCGGCACCGGCTTGCCGCCGCTGCCGCCTGACAGTGCGCCGCCCGCGGCGCCGGCCGACGGCGACGCGACCGTGGCCGGGACCACGCCGCCGCGCGGGAACCGTTCATGACGTCCGCCGAAGACAGCCTGCACTTTTTCAAGCGGCTGCAGCACCTCACCAACAAGATCCACGCCACGCACGATATCGGCGACATCATGCTGGACATGTCGGCCGAACTGTGCGACCTGTTCGGCGGCGACCGCCTGACGGTGTACCAGCTGTCCGACGACCAGGCCAGCATGGTATCGAAGGTCAAGACCGGCCTGGCCTCGTTCAAGCAGTTGAAATTGCCGATCTCAAAGCAGAGCATCGCCGGCTACGTGGCGCTGTCGGGCCGCATGCTGAATGTGCTGGACGTTTACGATGAACAGGAATTGCGCCGTATCGATCCGGAACTGAGTTTCCAGCAGGGCGTCGACCGCCGCACCGGCTACCGCACGCAGCAGATGCTGGTGGCGCCGATCATCGGTGAGCGCGGCCAGGTGCAGGGCGTGCTGCAGCTGATCAACAACCGCCGCGGCGGACCGTTCGACGCGCAGGTCGAGGAAGGCGTGCAGCACGTGTGCGACTCGCTGGCCATCGCCATGCAAAACAGCCAGAAGGCGCCGGTGCGCGAGCGCGGCCGCTTTGCGGCCCTGTTGCCGGAATCGGTGTTACCGCGCACGCAACTGGAAGCGGCCCTGCACAGCGCGGCGGCGCGGCGCCTCGACATCGAGGATGTGCTGCTCGACGAACTGGGCATTCCGCCCGCCCTGGTCGGTCGCGCGCTGGCCGACTTCTTTGGCGCGCCCTATTTCATGTTCCAGGTCGACCGCCGCCGCCCGCACGGCCTGCTCGACAATTTCAACCGCGAATACGTGGTGCAACAACAGTGGATGCCGGTCGAGGAAAGCGCCAGCGGACTGTACGTGCTGGCGCTCGATCCCGACCAGCTGAAGGCGTCCGGCGCCGTGCAGCGCGTATTCCCGCACGCCATGCCGATCTATTGCGTGACGACCCGGCGTGAATTCGGCTGGATGGTGAACCAGTTCTTTGGCGCCCCACCCGCCGATAGCGCGCCGGACAATCCGCCCCCGGCCGTACCGCAGTCCGTACAGCATGTCACACCGCATTCGCCCCCGCGTACGCCACTGCATCGCGCCCAAGGCCATCCGCCCGGCAGCCACCATGGGGCGCCCATGCCGCCGCACGCGCCCGCGTTCGACCCCAACGCCACGCTGGTGCAAGGCCCCGGCACGGCCGGCGGCCCCTGGCCGCCACCGGGAAGCGGCCCGGCCCGACCGGCCGTGGACCAGGCCTTGCTGGGCGGCGCGGTCAGCCAGATTGTTCAGATGGCAAGCGCCAGCGGCATCGCGGAACTGCACATCACCACCGCGCCCGGCCCGGACGGCGAAATCCGCTTCACCGTTACCGGCACGCTGCGCCCGCCGGGCTGAGCGAAATACAACACTCCCCGTCCGTTTGTACTGCACAACTGCCTGCCCGGCCATGCAAGCCGTGGCCACGCACGCCGATGTGGCCTAAAGTCGTGTTGACGATGGAAATCGTTAAATGACGTTTGGCAACAAAAGGCATGGGTTTCAAGGAGTTGCATGAAGATTAATCAGTTTAAGATCGGGACGCGCCTGGCCGCCGGCAATGCCATCTTGCTGGCGCTGATCGTACTGGTGGCGATGGTGGGTTTGCGGGGTATGTCGCGCGGCAATGAAGCGCTGGCGCGCATCACCGAGGTCAACGTGGCAAAGCTGGCGCTGCTGGAGCAGATGACGTCGTCGGTCCACGTGGTCATGCGCGTGATCCGCACCATGGCGCTGATCGACGACCCGGCCGAAGCGCAGGGCGAATTTGTGAAAATCACGGCGGCGCGCGAACAGTATGATGGCGCGCTGCGCAAACTCGAAGCCATGCCGCTGGACGAGACCGGCAAGGCCACGGTGGCGCGGCTGAAGGAAACACAGGCGGCGGCGCGCCCGCTCAACAACCGCTTCCTGGAACTGGTGCGTACCGACCGCCAGGCCGCCATCAAACTGCTGCGCACCGACGGCGCCGCCGCCAACACGCGCTGGCAGGAGCAATTGCAGAATTACGCGCAATACCAGCGGCGCAAGAATGCCCAGGACGCCATCGACGCTGCACGGACGTATGCCGACGCCCGCACGTGGATGCTGGCGTCGCTGGCGGCGGCGCTGGTCCTCGGCGGCGCGCTGGCCTGGCTGCAGGAGCGCGCCATCGTGCAACCGCTGCGGACCGCGGTCGGTGTGGCGCGCACAGTGGCGGCGGGCGACCTGTCGGCCGCCATCACCTCCGACGCGCGCGATGAAACCGGCGACCTGCTGCGCGCGCTGGCCGACATGAACAACCGGCTGCGCGACACCGTGACCCATGTGCGCGGCGGCGCCGGGCAGGTTGCAGCGGCCGCCGCGCAGATCGCCGCCGGCAACCACGACCTGTCGTCGCGCACGGAACAGCAGGCCGGCAGCCTGGAGGAAACCGCCGCTTCGATGGAACAGATCAGCGGCAACGTGGGCCAGAGCATGGACAGCGCGCAATCGGCGCACGAACTGGCGCAACGCGCGGCCGGCGAAGCCGAACATGGTGGCCAGGTGGTGGCGCAAGTTATCGCCACCATGGGCCGGATCGACGACGCGTCGCGCAAGATCGGCGAAATCACCAGCGTCATCGACGGCATCGCGTTCCAGACCAATATCCTGGCGTTGAACGCCGCCGTGGAAGCGGCGCGCGCCGGCGAACAGGGCCGGGGCTTTGCCGTGGTGGCCGGCGAAGTGCGCAGCCTGGCGCAGCGCTGCACGGCGGCCGCGCGAGAAATCAAGGGTTTGATCGAGGATTCCAACGCCCGTGTCGAGGAAGGGGCGCGCCAGGTCAACCTGGCCGGCGCCGCCATCGGCCAGGTGGTGGAGCGGGTGCGGCAAGTCAGCCACGTGGTCGATGAAATCAGCCGCGCCAGCCGCGAACAGCATGCCGGCATCGGCCAGGTCAATGAAGCGCTGTCCCAAATGGACGCCGTCACGCAGCAAAACGCAGCGCTGGTCGAGGAAGCCGCTTCCGCCGCCGATGCGCTGCAGGAGCAGGCCGCCGCGCTGGAACAACTGGTGAGCGTGTTCAACACGGGGGCCGCCCGCGCTACAAGGGCGGCCCAGCTTTCAACAATGTAGCCAGAATGCAATCGATTTCATCAAATCGGATAAATTCTCACCAAATATATCAAATTCAATTGGTCTTTTCCGGAAAATTGATCTACATTGTGTTGCACGTTATCACTGTTTAAGGCCCTGGCGGAGAAGAATATGCAACTGAACAATTGGAAAATCGGGGTGCGCCTGGCTGGCGCCAACGCCATCATGCTGGCAGTAATCGTGGCCATCGCCATCGTGGGGCTGACCGGCATGGCGCGCAGCAACGATGCGCTGCACCATATCACCAAGGTCAACGTGGTCAAGATGGCATTGCTGGAACAGATGTCGGAATCCGTGCACATCGTGGCGCGCGTGGTCCGCACCATGGCGCTGATCGAAGACCCGGCCGAGGCGCAGCACGAATATGAAAAAATCACGGCGGCGCGCGCCGCCTACGACACCGCCCTGCACGGCCTGGAAGCCATGCCGCTCGACGCGGCCGGCCACGCGGCCATCGCAAAAATCAGGGAAGCACAGGTCGCGGCGCGCGCCGCCAACGACCGCTTCCTGCAACTGTCGCGCTCCGACCGCGCGGCCGCCGTGCAATTGCTGCGCACCGAGGCGGCGGCAGGGTTGCGCCACTGGCAGGAGCAATTGCACGCGTACAAGGCGCTGCAGCGGGCCAAGAACGCCCAGGACGAGACCGCCGCCGAACAAGCCTACAGCAATGCGCGCCTGTGGATGTTCATCTCGCTGGCGGTGGCGCTGGCGGTGGGCGGTGCGCTGGCCTGGTTGCAGAGCCACTCGATCGTGCGTCCGCTGCGCGCGGCGATCGACGTGGCGCGCACCGTGGCCGATGGCGACCTGTCCACCGACATTGCCAGCGAGGCCCGCGACGAAACCGGCGACCTGCTGCGCGCGCTGGCCGACATGAACCAGCGCCTGCGCGCCATGGTCACCCAGGTGCGCAGCGGCGCCGAGGCGGTCGCGGCAGGATCGTCGCAGATTGCCAGCGGCAACCTCGACCTGTCGTCGCGCACCGAGGAGCAGGCTGGCACGCTGGAGGAAACCGCCGCGTCGATGGAACAGATGAACGCCAACGTGCAGCACAACATGGACAGCGCGCAGGCCGCCCAGGACATGGCGCAGCGCGTGGCGCAGGAGGTCGAGCACAGCGGCGCGCTGGTGGCCCAGGTGGTCGCCACCATGGGCGCCATCGGCGCCTCGTCGCACAAGATTGCCGACATCACCACGGTCATCGACGGCATTGCGTTCCAGACCAATATCCTGGCCCTGAACGCGGCCGTGGAAGCGGCGCGCGCCGGCGAACAGGGCCGCGGCTTCGCCGTGGTGGCCGGCGAAGTCCGCACGCTGGCCCAGCGTTGCGCCACCGCGGCCCGGGAAATCAAGGCGCTGATCGCCGATTCGGAAACCCAGGTGCGCCAGGGCGAGCAGCAGGTGGAACTGGCCGGCGCGGCCATCGGCCAGACCGTGGGCCGGGTGCGCCAGGTCAGCGCCATGGTGACCGATATCGCCAACGCCAGCCGCGAACAGTACAGCGGCATCAGCCAGCTGAACCAGGCCTTGTCGGAAATCGACAGCATGACGCAGCAAAACGCCGCGCTGGTGGAAGAAGCCGCGTCGGCGGCCGCATCGCTGCAACAGCAGGCGTCGACGCTGGAAAGCCTGGTCAGTGTCTTCCGCACCGGCCCGGCCGCGCGGTCCGCCGCACAGGTGGTGGCGCTGCCGGTGCGCCGCCCTGCGGGGCCGCGTGAAGGCCGCCGCGAGCGCGCCGTGGCCTTGTCGTGACGGCGCCTGTCAACGGCTGTTGACTCATATACAACAGTGACAATTCGTGAATATCGTGCGCCAGACAGCCCACTAGAATCGACCCACCCGCCCGAACTGGGCAACCACCCGTAGAAAAGGACTTGAAAGTGAAAAAGCTCGTACTCGCCGCACTGCTGGCCTGCGCCGGTTCCGCCATGGCTTCCGATGGCGCCAAATGGACGTATGAAGGCGACACCGGCCCGGAACAGTGGGCCAAGCTGACCCCGGACAACTATGCCTGCGCCGGCAAGAACCAGTCGCCGGTCGACATCAAGGGCGCGGTGCACGCGGGCCTGAAACCGCTGAAAATGGATTACAAGGCGGCCGGCAATGAAGTCGTCAACAATGGCCACACGCTGCAAGTCAATTTCGCGCCCGGCAGCACCCTGCAACTCGACGGCGAACAGTTCGAACTGAAGCAATACCACTTCCACGCGCCCAGCGAAAACCATGTGAACGGCCAGTCTTACCCGCTGGAAGTGCACCTGGTGCATGCCGACAAGAACGGCAACCTGGCCGTGATCGGCGTGATGTTCAAGGAAGGCGCGGAAAACAAGGCGCTCAAGGCGCTGTGGCCGCAACTGCCGAAGGAAGCCAACAGCAAGGCCGCGCTGGCCGCGCCGCTGTCGGCCGCCAGCCTGCTGCCGGCCAAGCATGGCTACTTCCGCTTCTCCGGCTCGCTGACCACGCCGCCATGCTCGGAAGGCGTGCGCTGGCTGGTGATGAAAGATCCGGTCACGGTATCGAAGGAACAGGTAACGGCATTTGAAAGCATCGTCCATCACGCGAACAACCGTCCGGTGCAGTCGCTGAACGGCCGCGTGATCGTCGACTGATTGTCCCGCTGCGTGCTGCGCTTCGCGGATTACGCCGGCATGGCCGGCTAATCCGCGCTGCAGCCTTGGCCGCTGGCCAGCCAGGGCCGCAGCAGCGCCAGGGCTACCGCCGGGGCCGCGCCCGCAGGTGCGGCCTGCGGCGCGACGGTCCCGCCGCGGCACCATCCTCCCCTCCCGCGAACAGTTGCAGCATCGTCTATAATGCACGATGCGCACGGCCCGTCCTGCCGTGTGCTCAACCGTTCACTGATGTCATCGATGTCCTTTGAATTAAACAAAGTCTTACCGAAACCCGGCAACCGTTTCGTGTTGCCCACCCTGTATGGTTCGGCCGATGCGTTTGCGCTGGCGCGCGCCGCGCTGGCGCTCAAGGCCGGCGGCAAGATGCTGGCCGTGATCGTGGCGCAGGCCGCCGATGGCCAGCGCCTGCTCGATGAAATCCCGTGGTTCGCCCAGGGGCAGCTGCGCTGCCATTTGCTGCCGGACTGGGAAACCCTGCCCTACGACGCGTTTTCGCCGCACCAGGACCTGGTGTCGGAACGCCTGGCCACCCTGCATGAAATCCAGAGCGGCCAGTGCGACGTGATGATCGTGCCGGCCACCACGGCGCTGGTGCGCATGGCGCCGCCGTCGTTCCTGGCCGCCTACACGTTCTTCTTCAAGAAAGGCGAATCGCTGGACGAGGCGAAGCTGAAGTCGCAACTGACCCTGGCCGGCTACACGCACGTCACGCAGGTGATGTCGCCCGGTGAGTATTCGGTGCGCGGCGGCTTGATCGACCTGTTCCCGATGGGTTCGAGCCTGCCGTACCGCCTCGACCTGTTCGGCGACACGATCGAATCGATCCGCACCTTCGACGCCGATACCCAGCGTTCGCTGTATCCGGTCCACGAAGTGCGCCTGCTGCCGGGCCGGGAATTCCCGATGGATGAAGCGGCGCGCACCACGTTCCGCTCGCGCTGGCGCGAGCAGTTCGAGGGCGACCCGTCGCGCGCCGTGGTGTACAAGGACGTCGGCAGCGGCATCGCGTCGGCCGGCATCGAATATTACCTGCCGCTGTTTTTCGAGGAAACCGCGACCCTGTTCGACTACCTGCCCGAAGGCAGCACGCTGGCCATGGTGGGCGACATCGACGGCGCCATCAAGCGCTTCTGGCTCGATACGCAATCGCGCTACCGCTTCCTGAAGGCCGACCGCGAACGTCCGCTGCTGCCGCCGGAAACCCTGTTCCTCGGCGACGAACAATTCTTCACCCTGGCCAAGCCCCATCCGCGCCTGGCCATCGCCGCGGCCGAGAAGGCCGGTGCGCCGTCCGAACTGTCGGCGCCGGCGCCCGACGTGGCGGTCAACCGCCACCTCGACGATCCGCTGACCAACCTGCGCGCCTGGCTGATGCGCACGCCGTGCCGCGTCATGATCTGCGCCGAATCCAACGGCCGCCGCGAGACGCTGCAGCAGTATTTCGCGGAATTCGACCTGCATCCTGCGCTTGCCGAAGGCTTCGACGGCTTCCTGGCGTCGGACGCGAAAGTCGTGCTGGGCGTGGCGCCGCTGCAGGCCGGCTTTGAGCTGGCGGGCGGCGGCCTGGCGGGCGGCCAGGCGATCGCCTTCATCACGGAAACCGAACTGTATGCGGGCTCCGGCCGCCGCGCCGGCAGGAAGAAGCAGGAAGCTGTCAGCCAGGTCGAATCCATGGTGCGCGACCTGTCGGAACTGAAGATCGGCGATCCGGTGGTGCACATCAACCACGGCATCGGGCGCTACCTCGGCCTGGCCAGCATGGACCTCGGCGAAGGGGAAATGGAATTCCTGCACCTGGAATATGCGAAGGAATCCAAGCTGTACGTGCCGGTTTCGCAGCTGCACGTGATTTCGCGCTACTCGGGCGCGTCGCCCGACGATGCGCCGCTGCATACGCTGGGTTCGGGCCAGTGGGAAAAAGCCAAGCGCAAGGCCGCCGAGCAGGTGCGCGACACCGCAGCCGAGCTGCTGAACCTGTATGCACGGCGCGCCGCGCGCCAGGGCCACGCGTTCGAATATTCGTCGCACGATTACGAGCGCTTCGCGGAAAGCTTCGGCTTCGATGAAACGCCGGATCAGGCCGCGGCCATCATGAACGTCATCAAGGACATGACGTCGGGTAAGCCGATGGACCGCCTGGTGTGCGGCGATGTCGGCTTCGGCAAGACCGAAGTGGCGCTGCGCGCCGCCTTCATTGCCGTCATGGGCGGCAAGCAGGTGGCGATCCTGGCGCCCACCACCCTGCTGGCCGAACAGCATGCGCAAACGTTTGCCGACCGCTTCGCGGACTGGCCGGTGCGCATCGCGGAAATGTCGCGCTTCCGCACCGGCAAGGAAATCGCCAACGCCATCAAGGGCATGCAGGACGGCACGCTCGACATCGTGATCGGCACCCACAAGCTGCTGTCGGACGACGTGAAATTCACGCGCCTGGGCCTGGTCATCATCGACGAGGAACACCGCTTCGGCGTGCGCCAGAAGGAAGCGCTCAAGTCGCTGCGCGCCGAGGTGGACGTGCTGACCCTGACCGCCACCCCGATCCCGCGCACGCTGGGCATGGCGCTGGAAGGCTTGCGCGACTTTTCCGTGATCGCCACCGCGCCGCAAAAGCGCCTGGCCATCAAGACATTCGTGCGCAGCGAATCCGATTCCATCATCCGCGAAGCGTGCCTGCGCGAATTGAAGCGCGGCGGCCAGGTCTATTTCTTGCACAACGAAGTGGAAACCATCCAGAACCGCCTGGCCAAGCTGCAGGAATTGCTGCCGGAAGCGCGCATCGCCGTGGCGCACGGCCAGATGCACGAGCGCGACCTGGAAAAAGTCATGCGCGACTTCGTGGCGCAGCGCTACAACATCCTGCTGTGCACCACCATCATCGAGACCGGCATCGACGTGCCGACCGCGAATACCATCATCATGCACCGCGCCGACAAGTTCGGCCTGGCGCAGCTGCACCAGTTGCGCGGGCGCGTCGG
>CBIHOX010000016.1:0-63997 GCA_966211685.1 uncultured Pseudoduganella sp. | reverse complement strand
AGGAATGCGGCATCCCGGTCGACCTGGTGGGCGGCAACAGCATGGGCGCGCTGATCGGCGCGCAATTCGCCTGCGGCGTGCCGCTCGAGGAAATCCGGGAACGCACGCAAGCGTTTGCCGCCGGCGGGGAGCGCCTGACGTTGCCGGTGATATCGCTGGTGTCCGGCCGCCGTGTCGAACGCGACTTGAAACGCATGTTCGGCGATACCACGATGGACGACCTGTGGACGCCGTTCTTTGCCGCCGCCTGCAACCTGTCCAAGGGCATCACCAGTGTCCAGGACCAGGGGCCGCTGTGGCGCGCGGTATTGGCCAGCAATTCGCCGGCCGGCCTGTTTCCGCCCGTGCTGGACCGCGGCGACCTGCTGGTCGACGGCGCCATCCTGGAAAACGTGCCGGTCGAAGCCATGCGCGTGCGGCTCGGGACGCCGCTGGAAAAACGCCGCGGCAACGGCACCATCATTGCCATCGACGTGGACGTGCGCGAAGGCCCGGGCGCGGACCCGAACCTCCACCGGCTGTCGGTGTGGCAGACCGTCAAGGGGTATTTCAAGCCGGACGCCGCGCCCACCCCGAGCATCGCATCGATCCTTTACAGTGCCGGGCATATCGGCGGCGCCGCACAGCGCGGCCGCACGATTGCCCAGGCCGACCACTACCTGGAGCCGCCTGTCGCGGAATTCTCGCTGATGGGCTACAGCCGTTCGCGTGAAATCGTCGAAGTCGGCTACCGTTATGCCATCGAAAAAATAGAAAAATGGACGCATCCAGTTATATCAGGCCGCGCGTCAATGAGGGGCTGAGCCGCGCGGAGCCGGCCGAAGATACGCTGCGTCTGTCACTGAGTCAACGGGAAGTCTGGCTGGACCAGCGCGCCTGGCCGGAGTCGCCGCACTTGAACATCGGCGGGGCCGCCTACCTGGAAGGCCCGATGGACGTGGCCGTGCTGCGCCGCGCGCTGGTCTGCATGATCGCGGAAAACGAGGCGTTGCGGCTGGCGCCGCTGTCAACCGGACGCCAGGTCTTGCTGCCGCATTTCGAACGCGACTTCGAGACAGTGGACTTGTCGGCCAGTCCCGATCCCCGCAAAGCCATGCGCTTGTGGTGGCAAAAGCGCATCCGCGATCCGTTCGTGCTGGACGGTACGCCGCCCTGGCGCTTTTCGCTGCTGCGCGGCAGCGACGAACTGTATGGCCTGTCGATCCAGTTCCACCACCTGATCATGGATGGCTGGGGCACGACCCTGGTGATCCGCCGCTGGGCGGAAATTTATTCCGAGCTGCTGCGCGGCGACCCGGTCACGCCGTCCGATGCGCCGGGCTACCGCAAGTTCATCGCCGAATCCCATGCCTACCGCGACTCCCCCGCCTACGAGGACGATGCCCAGTACTGGCGCGCGCAGGTGCCGGAATTGCCGCCGCCGCTGATCGAACGGCGCTATGGCAACGGCAACGCGGGCGGCGCCGCCGGCACCGGCCTGTTGCCCCAGTCGCGGCTGGTGGAACACCGCATCGCGCGGGCAGACTACGACCGCCTCGAAGCGCATGCCGCCAAGGCCAGCCTGACGCCGTTCAATTATGTGCTGGCCGCGCTGGCGCTGTATTTTGCGCGTGTCAACAATGTGCAGGAAGTCGTGGTGGGCGTGCCCAGCCTGAACCGCTCCGGCCGCGCCTTCAAGGGCACGATGGGCATGTTTGCCGGCGTGCTGGCCGTGAAGGTGCCGGTGAATCCGGAAATGCGCGTCGATGAATTGCTGGCCGCGACCCGCATCGCCATGCGCGGCGCGCTGCGCCATCCGCGCTATCCGCTGTCGGACCTGGGCCGCGCGCTGGAAGTGATCCGGCAGGGCCGCGACGGCCTGCTCGACATCCTGCTGTCGTTTGAGCGCCAGGATTATTCGGTCCACTTCGGCGAGACGCCGTTCGTCGGCGCGCGCCAGGCGTTTTCCGGTTCGGCGCGCTATCCGCTTGGCGTGACGGTCTGCGAATTCAACAAGGACAAGGACCTGGAGCTGATCCTCGACGCCAGCGAAGCGTGCTTTGCCGAAGGCGAGCCGGAACTGCTGGGCCGCCGCCTGTGGCACATTGTCGAAGCCATGCGCCATGCGCCGGAAGCGGGCATCGCGCAACTGACCATCGTGCCCAGCGAGGAACAGTGGGCGGTGCTGTATGGCCTGCACCGCGACATCGCGACGCACGAATATCCGCCGCCCTTCATTTCCCTGTTCGAGCACCAGGTCGCGCTGCGCCCGGAAGCGCCGGCCGTGGTGTGGGACGAGGGCGAAATCGACTACGCCACGCTGAACCGGCGCGCCGCCGTGCTGGCGCAGCGGCTGGTGGCGTGCGGCGCGGGGCGCGACAAGGTGGTGGCGATGGCGATGGCGCGCACCTGCGCCATGGTGGTGGCGATGCTGGCCATCGCCAAGACCGGCGCCGCATTCCTGCCGCTGGACCCGGACGCGCCGGTGGAACGGCTGGCCGATATCCTGGAACAGAGCCGCGCCTGCGCGCTGCTGATCGACCCGGCCGCCGGCGGGCGCCTCGGTCCGCTGCATTCGAACATCGTGCGGGTGCGCTGGAACGACACCAGCGAATTGCCCGAGGGCTTGCCGCCGCTGGCCAAGCCAGCGCCGCGCGACCTGGCCTACGTGCTGTTCACGTCGGGCTCCACCGGCCGCCCGAAAGGGGTGATGGTGGAGCACGCCGTGCTGTCGCGCCGCCTGGCGTGGCTGTCGCGGGCCTATGGCGTGGACTGGCGCGACTGTTCCGGGCAGTCGACCCAGTACACGTTCGACCCGTCGCTGATCGAACTGTTGCTGCCCTTGATTAACGGCGGCCGCGTGGCGCTGCCGCCGCCGGGCCGGCTGCTGCCGGAAACGTTGCCGGCGTTTGCCGCGCGCCACGGCGTGACTTTCATTGCCTTCGTGCCGACCACGCTGCAGCGCTACCTCGACGGCGCGGCCGGCGTGCCGGGCCTGAAGCTGCGCGTGGCGTGCTGCGGCGGCGAAGTGCTGCCGCCGGCGCTCGCGCGCCGCTTCGTCAATGAAACCGGGGCGCGCCTGTTCAACGTCTATGGCCCGACCGAAGCGTCGATCTTTGCCACCGCGTGGGAATGCCAGCCGACCGGCGACGATACGGCGCTGCCGATCGGCCGCCCGATCGACGATACCCGCATCTACGTGCTCGACGCGCAACTGCGCCCGATGCCGCTGGGGATACCCGGTGAAATCTACATCGGCGGCGACACGCTGGCGCGCGGCTACCTGCACCGGCCCGAACTCGACGCCGCGGTATTCCTCGACGATCCGTTCCAGCCGGGCGCGCGCATGTACAAGACCGGCGACCGCGGCTGGCTGGGCGTGGAAGGCAACCTGCATTTCGTGGGCCGCCTGGACCGCCAGGTCAAGCTGCGCGGCTACCGGATCGAGCTTGGTGAAATCGAAGCGGCCTGTCTGCAGGTCAATGGCGTGTCGCAGGCCGCGGCGCGCCTGGTGGAACTGGGCGGCAAGCCGCAGATCCACGCGTGGGTGGGCGCGGCCGGCCACGTGACGGCGCAGCGCCTGCAATCGGTGATGCGCCAGCGCCTGCCGGACTACATGGTCCCGAGCGCCATCTGCGTGCTGCCGCGGCTGGCCGAAAGCGCGGTCGGCAAGATCGACTACGATGCGCTGCCGGCCCAGCAGCCGGGCGCCCTGGCCGAGCCGGCGCGCCCGCCGGGCACCGCGCTGGAGCGCGAATTGCTGTCGATATGGGAAGGCGCGCTGTCGGCGCGCCCGATCGGCGTGCACGACAATTTCTTCGACATCGGCGGCGATTCGCTGGCCGCGGTGGCGATCCTGTCGGCCATCGACAGCCGGCTCGGCGTCAAGGTGCCGATGTACACGCTGACCGAGCACCCGACCATCGAACGCCTCGCGATCGCGCTGGGCCGCAAGATCACGCCGCCCAACATGATCATTGCGCTGTCGCCGGAAAACGGCCGCACGCCGCTGTACCTGGCCGCGTCCGGCCATGGCGACTTGCTGCGCTTCACGGAACTGGCGCGGCTGGTGTCGAACACCTACGATGTCTACATGCTGCAGCCGCCGATGGACGGCCAGTTGAAGGACGTCAGCAGCCTGGCCGAGCTGTACGTCAACTGCATCGTGGCGCAGGGCAGGGAAGCCGGCGTCATGGCGGGCTTTTCGGTCGGCGGCGTGGCGGCCCTGGAAACCGCGCGCCTGCTCAAGGGGAGCGGCGTGCCGGTGCGCCAGCTGGTGCTGCTCGACACCATCCATCCGCGCTCGATCGTCGGCGGCGTCGGCTCGTGGCGCGCGCTGGGCTGGCTGGTGCGCACGCTGCGCATCCAGGAATTGAGCATGAATGGCCGCCGCCTGGGCGGCCTGGTGGGCGATCCCGGCCTGGTGGCGCAAGTGATGGCGCTGCGCGGCTTCCACCCCAACGCGTTCGACGGGCCGACTTCGCTGGTGCGCTCGTCCGGCCTGGCCAATTGGGACCGGCTGTTCTTCGGCAAATGGAGGCGCCTGATGAAAGGGCGGCTGTCGGAATACCGGGTGCCGGGCCTGCACGGATCGATCTTTGAAGCCAACAACATCGCCGAACTGGCCGCGGTGCTGGGCAACGTGATGGACGAGCGCCATGCGCCTGGGTGAAGCGCCGCCCGGCGCACGGGCGCTGCGCCTGCGGCTGGCGCTGCTGGGCGCGGCTATTGCGCTGTTGCTGGCGCTGGCGGCGTGCTGGGCCTGGTCGCCGATGAAATCCATGCTGGACCTGGACGCCATCGTGGCGGCGTTGCGCGGCTTTGGCCAGTCGTTTGGGGCACCGGCCGCCATGGCCGGGTTCGCGCTGGCGGTGGCCACCGCGGTGCCATTGACGTTTTTGACGCTGGTGGCGATCGTCGCGTTCGGCCCATGGGGAGGCTTCGCGGTGGCGTTGCCGGGCGCGTTGCTGGGCTCGGCCATCAGCTATGGCGCCGGCCGGGTGCTCGGGCGCGACGCGGTGGCGGCGCTGGCCGGGCCGCGCATCAACCTGGTCAGCCAGCGCCTGGGCGAGCGCGGCTTGCTGGCCGTGGTGTTGATCCGCCTGGTGCCGGTGGCGCCATTCCCCATCGTGAACATGGTGGCCGGCGCCAGCCAGCTGCGGCTTCGCGACCTGTTGCTGGGCACGGCCATCGGCATGACGCCCAGCACGGTGTTCATGATGGTGTTCGTGGAATCGATCCTGGCGTCCATGAAGCAGCCGTCCGGCATGGGCCTGGGCTTCATTGCCGGCACCGCGCTGTTGCTGGCGTTGGGCGGCTGGGGCTTGAAGAAGTGGCTGGGCCGTCAGGCGCGGCGCTGAACGGCCGCCTTTTCCCGCTGGTGGCCTGTTATTGCCGCGTTGCTTCGCAGCCACAAATCCATCGAATTTACCGGATTTGCGCACGGTTCACCTGACAATCCTCCATCGCTCGACCACACTGGTATGGAGCCGCCCGCGATTGCACTGCGATGGCGGCAGGGGGCGCCTTGCCCTCCAACCATGGACATCGAAAGGGAGACTGCATGCGATTTCGACTGACCTTGCTGAGCGCGGCGCTGGCCGGCGCCGCTTTGACCCCCGCCCATGCGGCCGACTGGCCCGCCGTCACCATCAGCGGTTTCGGCACCCTGGCCGCCACCCGCACCGACACCGACCAGGCTGAATTCATCCGCCCCAACCAGGCGGCCGGCGCGAAAAAGGATTGGCGCACCGGCGTCGATTCCAACTTCGGACTGCAAGCCACCGCCAAGGCCACCGACCGGCTGTCGTTCACGGTGCAGGGGCTGGTGCGCAAGAACCCGGTCGACGACGTCGGCGCCGAACTGGCGTGGGCGTTCGCCAAATGGAAAGCCACCGATGAACTGAATTTCCGCGTCGGCCGCATCGGTGTGCCGGTCTACATGATTTCCGACTTCCGCCAGGTCGGTTACGCCAACACCATGATCCGCCCGCCGGCCGAAGTGTACCGCCAGGTCAGCGGCGACTATTACGACGGCGCCGACGTGGTGTGGCAGCCGACCTTCGGCGACACCACGCTGACGGTGCAGTTCGGCGGCGGCCACACGCGCCAGAAGCTGGTCGGCAATTACATCGAATACCATCCGGTGCTGTCGCTGCACGTGGTGGCGGAAAACGGGCCGTTCACGCTGCGCTTCGGGCGCGCCAACGCCAAGTTTTCCATTACCGGCAGCGCCGCGCTGACGGGCCTGGGCAACACGTTGCGCGCGTCCGGCTTCGGCGCGGTGGCGGACCAGATCCGCACGGCCGACGTCGACGGCAGCTTCACGTCGTTCGGCGGCACCATGGACTGGAAGAACGTGGTGCTGCAGGGTGAATACGCGATGCGGCGCACCGATACCCGGCTCGTGATGCAGACCAATTCCTGGTACGTGATGGGCGGCTACCGTTTCGGCAAGGTGCTGCCGTACTACTACCACGGCAACATCGACCAGAAATCCATCCGCACCATGCCCGGCATGCCGGCCACCGGCCCGGCCGCGCCGCTGACGGCGGCCGTCAACGGCGCCATCCGCGCCGCGATCCAGAAATCCAACGCGGTCGGCGTGCGCTGGGACTTCCGCGATTCGATGGCGCTGAAGGTGCAATGGGACCGCATCACGCCCAAGGACGGGGCGGGCGCCTTCATCAAGCCCGCGCCGGGCTTCACGGGGCCGGTCAACGTGTATGCGGCCGGTATCGATTTCGTGTTCTAGGAGGCGTCCATGACCAAGCTAACCAGGCGGGCGGCAACTTCGTTCGCGGCGGCCTGCGCCACCGCCGCGGTGCTTTGCGGCGCGGCGGCGCCGGCGCTGGCGGCGGAAATCGTCGTCATCGTCAATCCCAAGAACCCGGCCACGCGCATGTTCAGCGAACAGGCGGCGCAATTTTTCGTCGGCAAATCGTCGCTGTTTACGCCGGTCGAACACACCGAGGGACCGCTGCGCAACGAGTTCAGCCAGAAAGTGCTGGGCAAGGATATCTCGCAGGTCAAGGCGGCGTGGTCCAAGCTGGTGTTTACCGGCAAGGGCAACGCGCCCAAGGAATACGCCAGCAGCGCCGAAGTCAAGAAAGCCGTGGCGGCCGACGTCAACGCCATCGGCTACATCGAGAAATCCGCGGTCGACGATACCGTCAAGGTCATCCTGACCGTGCAATAAGGCGCGCAGCCACTCAACGCGCGGCCAGGGAGGCGCGGCGTATGCTCATCAGCATGCCGCAGCCGGTCCCCAGCGTCATCAGGGCCGTGCCGCCATAGCTGAAGAAGGGCAGCGGCACGCCCACCACCGGCACCATGCCGCTCACCATGCCCAGGTTGATGAAGGCGTAGGTGAAGAAGATCAGCGTGATGGCGCCGGCCAGCAGGCGTGAAAACGTGGTGGGCGCGGCGGCCGCGATCTGCAGGCCGCGCACGATCAGCAGCGCATACAGGACCAGCAGGGCGAGGTTGCCGGCCAGCCCGAATTCCTCGGCAAACACGGAAAAAATGAAGTCGGTCGAGCGCTCCGGCACGAAGCCGAGGTGGCCCTGGGTACCCTCCAGCCAGCCCTTGCCGGCCACGCCGCCGGAGCCGATGGCGATGCCGGCCTGCTTGATCTGGAAGCCCTTGCCCAGCGGGTCCGCTTCCGGGTTCAGCAAGGTCAGCACACGGTTGCGCTGGTAATCGTGCAGCAGCGGCCAGGCCAGCGGAATCGCGGCCAGGCCAGCCAGCACCATGCCGGCCAGCGCTTTCCACGACAGCCCGGCCAGCAGCACGACGTACAGCCCGGCCGCCAGCACCAGCAGCGCGGTGCCAAGGTCCGGCTGTTTCATGATCAGTCCCACCGGCACCGCCAGCAGCACGCCCGCCACGGCGAACAGGTGGCCGCGCTTCATCGCCCCGAACTGGTGGAACAGCCAGGCCAGCATCAGCGGCATGGCGATCTTCATGATTTCGGACGGCTGGAATTCGAAGCCGATCCAGATCCAGCGGGTCGACCCCTTGCGGCTGATCCCGAACAGGAACACCGCCAGCAGCAGCGCCACGCCCGCGCCATAGACGGCTGCGGCGTAGCGCATCAGGGTTTGCGGCGCGATATTGGCGGCGATCCACATCAGCGACAGCGCCACCAGCACGTTACGCAACTGCAGCGCGAAGCGGCCGGGAAAATCCAGCGCGGCCGAATACAGGGTGCCCAGGCCGGCGGCCAGCAGCAGGCCGACCACCAGCGCCAGCGGCGCATCGACGGCAAGGTAAGGGCGCGCGCGGCGCCACAAAGGCAACGGGGTCATACGGAATGGATTATTGCCAAGGAAGGTTACAGCGCCTGCAGCCAGACCAGGCGGGCCGTCAGCAGGGCCAGGCCGGCCAGCGCGATCGCCCCGAGCATGGCCAGCCGCCGCCGGAAACGCGCGGCGTCGGCTGCGTTGTCCGTGGCGTTATCGGCGCCGGCGCCGGCGGCCGCGCCAGTGGCGGATGGGCGGCTGGCGCCGGACAAGGGCGGCGTCGGCTGGGGTGGCTGCTGGGGCGGCTGCTGTGGTGGAACGGGTGTCGGCATGGCGGTTACACGATGATGAACCGCCATTATAACGTTGGCAACGGCGCAGCGGTACCCGGCGCCGGCCCGGGTCAGCGGTTCACGCAATAGCGGTTGCGGCCGGTTTCCTTGGCGCGGTAGAGCAGCGCGTCGGCCATGCGGATCAGTGCCTCGGGGTCGTTGTCGTCGCTGGGCTGCACGGCCGCCACGCCCATCGACACCGTCACCTGGTCGGACACCGACGATGCCGAATGCGGCAATTGCAACCCGCGCACTTCGTCGAGGATGCGCTTGGCCACCACTTCGGCGCCGTCGGCGCCGACCGCCGGCAGCAGGATGATGAATTCCTCGCCGCCATAGCGCGCCAGCAGGTCGGGCGGGCGGCCCGCGCAGCGCTTCATGGCGGCCGCCACCTGTTGCAGGCAATGGTCGCCGGCCTGGTGGCCGTAGGCGTCGTTGTAATTCTTGAAGTGGTCGATGTCGATCATGATGACGGCCAGTTCCTGACCGGCCCGCGCGCAGCGGCGCCATTCATTGTCCATCGCTTCATTGAAGCTGCGTCGGTTGGCCACGCCGGTCAGCACGTCGGTCAGCGTCAGTTCGCGCATGGCGTCGGCCTGGCGCTTGATGGTGAGCTGGGTGCGCACGCGGGCCCGCACCACGGCCGAATTGAACGGCTTGCTGATGAAGTCCACGGCGCCGGCTTCCAGCGCGCGGGTCTCGTCTTCCGGATGGGTCAGGGCGGTCACGAAAATCACTGGAATGTCGCGCACGGCGGCCGAGGCGCGCAGCGCGGCGCACACTTCATAGCCGTCCATGCCCGGCATCACGGCATCGAGCAGGATCAGGTCGGGCAACTGGTTGTGCGCGATCTGCAGGGCCTTCTCGCCATTGAGCGCGAACAGCACGTCGTGCTCGTCGCGCAGCGCATGGTGCAGGATCTGGATGTTTTCCATCGCATCGTCGACGATCAGGATGCGGCCGTTCATGGCAAGATGGGACCAGCTCATTATGCGTTTTCCTTTCGCTTCAACAGGTCGCGCACCAGCAGTTCCGCGGCGGCGAAATCCAGCGTTTCGATCGCATTGGCCAGGGCCAGCACCGTACCGTGGCCGCTCGACTCCAGCGATGGGCGGACGGACTGGAAATGTGTCAAAGCTTTCATATTGTTAGTCTGTAGCAAGGATACCAGTTCCTGCAGCGCTTGCGTCAGGTCGAGGTCGGGACGTTGTTCCACGTCCTGCGCCCCGGACGGCAGCGGCAGCGGCAGCGTGCGGGCCGCGGCCGTCACGATGGCGATCGATTGTTCCAGCGCCGTCAGCATGAACGCCAGTTCCGCATCGTTATCTTGATGTAATGCAACTTCCGCCTGGGCGCCGATGCGGGCAATGTCGCCCGCGCCCAGGTTGGCGGCGACGCCGCGCAGGCGGTGCAGCAACTTCGCGGCTTCTTCGCGTTTGTTGGTTGCCAACAACATGCGCACGTCCGCCACGGTATCGCCCTGGGAATTTTCAAAGCGCTTGAGCAGGCCGACGAACGCCGGGTAATTGCCGGCCAGGCGCTTCAGTGCGGCGTCGAGATCGATGCCGGGCACTTCCGCCGGGCGGTCGTTGCGCTCGACCGCCCAGCCGCCGGCGCCGGCGGCCGCCGGGTCGCCGCGCACCGACGTGAAACGCAGCAGGGTCGCGATCATTTCCTCCACGTCGATCGGCTTGGGCACGTGGGCGTCGACACCGGCCTCGATGGCCAGGCGGCGGTCTTCCTCCATCGCGTTGGCGGTCATGGCGATGATCGGCAATTCGGCCAGGCCCATGGCGCGCAGCGCCGCCGTCGCTTCGTAGCCATTCATGACGGGCATCTGCAAGTCCATCAGCACCGCGTCGCAGCGGGTCCGGTCGGCTTCCAGCATGTCCACCGCGATGCGGCCGTTGGCGGCGATTTCCACCCGGGCCCCGGCATGCAGCAGGATGTATTGCGCCATTTCCTGGTTGATTTCATTGTCTTCCACCAGCAGTACGCGCACGCCGGCCAGGCGTCCCGTGAGCGGCACGGAAGCGGGCAGCGGCGACGGCTGCGCGGCCCCGGTGCGCACGGCGGCGACCGCGGCCACCATGCGCGCCGGCGTGCACGGCTTGGCCAGCACCGACGCGATGTGCAGCGTGTCGGCCAGGCCCTGCATTTCCTCGGTCAGGTGGTCCGGCGCCATCATGATGGTGGGCGGCAGTTGCAGCCCATGGTCGGTGTGGGCCTGGGTCAGCAAGCCGATGCCGTCCATGTCGGGCAGCCGGGCATCGATCAGCAACAGGTCGAGCTGGCGCGGGCCGACCGCGCGGGCCAGCTTGTGCAGCGTGGTGAGCGCGGCGGCGCCGCTGTCGGCGGTCCACACGCTCCAGCCCAGCGACAGGCAGTGGCGCGCCAGCATCTCGCGCACGGTGGCGTTGTCGTCGACCACCAGCAGTTTCAGTCCCTGCAGCGCCTCGGGCAGCGGCGCCGGCTCCTCCGCGCCGGGCGCGCCGCGTTCCAGGGCCAGCGTGAAGCGGAATACCGAGCCGCGTCCGGGTTCGCTCTGCACCGTGATGGTGGAGCCCATCAGGTCCACCAGCCGGCGGCAGATCGCCAGGCCCAGGCCGGTGCCGCCATATTGGCGGCTGGTGCTGGTGTCGGCCTGGGAAAACGCGTCGAACATGTGTTCCTGCTGGGCGTGCGGAATGCCGATGCCGGTGTCGCGCACGGAAAATTCCAGGTGGACGTGGGTGGCGTTGCCGCCGGCCTCGCGCACTGCCAGCACCACTTCGCCTTCGCGCGTGAACTTCACGGCATTGCTGGCCAGGTTCAGCAGCACCTGCTGCAACCGCATGGCGTCGCCCACCAGTTCCATCGGTACGTCCGCGCCGACCGCGAAGATCGGTTCCACGCCCTTGTCCCAGGCGGCCTGGCTGATCACCACGCCGATGCTGGTGAGGATGTGGTCGAGGTTGAAGCGGTTGATGTCGAGCTTGAGCTGGCCGGCCTCGATCTTGGAAAAGTCCAGCACGTCGTTGACCACCGCCAGCAGCGACTGGGTGGCCAGCTGGATCTTGCCGACGTAGCTGCGCTCGCGCCGTTCCAGCGGCGCTTCCTCCAGCAGCCGCGCCAGGCCGAGGATGGCGTTCATCGGCGTGCGGATTTCATGGCTCATGTTGGCCACGAATTCGCTCTTGGCGCGGCTGGCCGCCTCGGCCCGGTCGCGCGCCCTGACCAGCTGTTCGTTCAGGTCGTGCAGGCGCAATTCGCCGCGCTTCAGGTCCGTCACATCCGAGACCATGACGAAGAAGCCCTGTACCGCGCCTTGCGCGTCGAGGTCGGGGAAATAGCTGGCCCACACATAGCGCATTTCACCGTCGGCGCGCGGGCGGTCCTGGTAAAAGCTCTGCGGCTGGCCGGCCAGCACGCCCTCGAAGTGCGGCTGGTTTTCACGGTACAGGCGCTCGCCCAGGATTTCGCAATAATGGCCGCCCAGCAGCTCTTCCTGCGGGCGCCCCATGAAATCGGCAAAGTAGCGGTTCGCGAAACGGCAGCGCAGCTGCGTGTCCCAGTACACCACCATGCCCGGCACGTTGTCGGCAATGGCGCGGATGAAGGCGTTGCTGCGTTCCAGGCTGGCCGTGGTGGCGCGCAACTGTTCGTCGGCACGCTTGCGCTCGGTGATGTCGATGGCCATCCCGATGATATGGGTAGGGTGGCCATGGTCGTCGTGCAGCGCGACCTTGCGCGTGTGCAGGTAGCGCACCTGCCCGTCGGAACTGGTGACCGGCTCTTCCGGGATTTCCGCGATGTTGCCGGACGCCAGGACTTCGCGGTCTGCCGCGTTGAACGCGGTGGCCTGTTCGGCGGGGAAAAAGTCGGTATCGTATTTGCCGATGAATGCCTCGCGCGTCACGCCGAACGTCAGCTCGCCCTCGCGGTTCAGCATTTCGTAGCGCAAATCGCTGGCGCGCTTGACGAACAGGCTGGCCGGCACGTGTTCGAACACGGATTTGAACAGGTTCTTGGACTGGCGCAGCGCCTGTTCGGTGCGTTTTTGTTCGGTGATATCGAGCAGCAGACCGGTAATGCCGATCAACCTGCCCTCGGCGGAGTGCACCGGGAAGTAGCCGGTCAGCCAGTAGCGCGCGTCGTCGGGATCGTCCGGAGCGGTGCCTTTCAGCTCGATGCCTGAAATCGCCTCGCCGGTGGCCAGCACGTGGCGGTAGTCGCGCTCGACTTCCAGGCGCACTTCCGGGTCGCGGATCACGTCGCCGAACGGGTGGCCGATATGGTCGCTGACCGGCTTGTCGTTGATGGCGGCAAGGTATTCGTTGATCATGACGATGCGCAGGTCGAGATCCACGAACGACAGGCCGACCGGCGCGCTGGCATAGACGTTTTCCAGCAGCGCCTTGGAGGCGGCCAGTTCGGCAGTGCGTTCGGCCACCAGCAATTCGAGCTGGTGGCGGTGGCGCCCGATGTCGACTTCCACCTGGCGCAGGGCCGTGGCCACTTCCTCGGCTTCCAGGAAGTTCGACTGCGCCAGCACCATCGGCTCGCCGGTGGCCAGCGCGCGGGCCGGCTCGGTCAGCGCGCTGACGGAACGGCCGATCTGCCCGCCCATCAGCCACGACATGGCGAAGCCGGCCAGCACCAGCAGGGTGACCGCGCCGGTGACCAGCGGTACTGACGGCATCATGCCGTCCAGCGCATGTTCTTCCGGCATGGCCACCGCGACGCGCCAGTCGTGGCGCGGCAGCCGGGCGAACGCCGCGTACACCTTGACGCCTTCCATCGACAGCGTGCGCAAGGTGCCTTCGTCGGATTCGCCCAGCGCATCCTGCACCGCCGGCGGCACCGGCTGGCCGGCGTAGCGGCGCGGATCCTTGTTGCGGTCCAGGATGACGCCGTCGGCGTCGATCAGCGACGCGATCACGTGTTGGGGCAAATGCTGTTCGGCCAGCAGGGTGGCAACCAGGTCGGTATTCAGGACCGTGGTCAGCGCGTATGCGCGCCGGCCGCCTGCGTCGACCGGCACGTCGATGGCCACGCGGCGCAAGCCGTCGGGCGCCGTGGCGGGCAGGCTGGCGGCCACGATGGCGCCGCGCTCGAACAGGGGGCGCAGGCGCGCGGCGGCAGCCCGCTGTCCGGACGGGGAGGGCGCCGGCGGTGGCAAGTGTACGCCGTCCCGCGAAACTGAAAGGTGTTCGCGGCCGGCGGCGTCGGTGAGGATGAATTGCGCGCCGGGAAAATGGGGCCGCAGCTGGCGGCGCGCCTGTTCGGCAAACGCGGCCAGGTCGCCGTTGGCCAGGCTGGGCGAACTGGCCAGCGCCAGTGCGGTGCTTTCCGCTTCGCTGATATCGTGTTCGATGGCGGCAGCCACCGCGCGCGCGGTTTCCAGCGCATCGCGCGACACTTGCACGGTCTCGCGCTGGTAAAAATGCTGCACCATGACGCCCAGGCCGACCACCGAAGGCAGCGCGCATACCAGCACCAGCAGCGCGATTTGCGAGCGGATGGTGGGCAATTTGACATGGTCGGTGGACACCGCGGGGCTCCCTGTAGGTCCGGTGGCCCTTGGATCATACCTGCGCGCGCGCTTTCGGCAAACAGCTTTGTGCTACACAGCAACGCTCATGTGTTACTTGCAATACAGAAGCGGCGGCCGCGCCATCGCGCGACAGCCATCACAGCGTCGCGCGGCCCGGGTACGTGTCATCCGCGCGTGATCGGCGGCGACAAATCTTCCTTCAACGCGGCGTGCTTGGCCAGCTCCAGCTTGGCGATCGCGTTGCGGTGCACTTCATCGGGTCCGTCGGCCAGGCGCAGCGTGCGGTTGCCGGCCCACTGGTACGCCAGCGGGAAGTCGCCGGAGACGCCGGCCGCGCCATGGGCCTGGATTGCCCAGTCCAGCACCTGTTGCGCGACGTTCGGCGCCAGCACCTTGATCATGGCGATTTCCGCCTGCGCGCCCTTGTTGCCTACCGTATCCATCATGTACGCGGCCTTGAGCGTCAGGAGGCGCGCGGTATCGATCTGGATGCGGGCGTCGGCGATGCGTTCGCGCCACACGCCCTGTTCGGAAATGCGCCTGCCGAAGGCGGTGCGGCTGTTCAGGCGCCTGCACATCAGCTCCAGCGCGCGCTCGGCCACGCCGATGGCGCGCATGCAGTGGTGGATGCGGCCCGGACCCAGGCGGCCCTGGGCGATTTCGAAGCCGCGCCCTTCGCCCAGCAGGATGTTTGCCGCCGGCACGCGCACGTTGTCGTAGATGATTTCACAGTGGCCGTGCGGCGCGTCGTCGTAGCCGAACACCGGCAGCGGGCGCACGACGGTGATGCCGGGCGTGTCGGCCGGCACCAGAATCATCGATTGCTGCTGGTGGCGCGCGGCGTTGAAATCGGTCTTGCCCATGGTGATGAACAGCTTGCAGCGCGGGTCGCCGGCGCCGGAAATCCACCATTTGCGGCCATTGATGACGTAATCGCCGCCGTCGCGGTCGATGCGCATTTCCACGTTGGTGGCGTCGGACGAGGCCACCGCCGGTTCCGTCATGGCGAACGCCGAGCGGATTTCGCCGCGCAGCAGCGGTTCCAGCCATTGCTGCTTGTGCTGTTCGGTGCCATAGCGTTCCAGCGTTTCCATGTTGCCGGTATCGGGCGCGGAACAGTTGAACACTTCCGGCGCCCACGGCACGCGGCCCATGATTTCGCACAGCGGCGCGTAATCGAGGTTGGACAGGCCTTCGGGCGCGCGCGGCGATTTCGGCAGGAACAGGTTCCACAGGCCCTGTTCGCGCGCCAGCGGCTTCAATTGTTCCACGATTTCGGTGGGAATCCAGCGGTTGTTTTTTTCGCGGCCGTTGCGGTCGACCTCTTCATAAAACAGGTTTTCCACCGGGTACACGTGGCGGTCCATGAAGTCCAGCAGTTTGCCTTGCAGTTCCTTGCAGCGGTCGGAGTACTCGAAGTCCATGCTGGTTCCTTTATTGAATGGGTTTGCCGTTGGCGTAGGCCCACGCCAGTTCCGCCATGGGGCGCGCCATCTTGCCCGATTCCAGCGCCTGGGCGCTGGAGGCGGTGCCGTCGACGTAGCGCTTCATGATGCCCTGCATGATGGAGGCCAGGCGGAACATGTTGAAGGCGAGATAGAAATTGAAATCCTCCAGGCGCAGCGCGCGGCCGGTGCGCTGCGCGTATTGCGCGATGTATTCCTGTTGCGAGGGGATGCCGAGCGCCGCCAGGTCCAGCCCTGCGATGCCGCGGAACTGCCCCGGTTCGATGTTCCAGCCCATGGCGTGGTACGAGAAATCGGCGAACGGATGGCCCAGGGTCGACAGCTCCCAGTCCAGCACGGCCAGCACGCGCGGCTCGGTCGGATGGAAGATCATGTTATCGAGCCGGAAGTCGCCATGCACGATCGAAGTCGCGTCGCCGGGCGGGATGTTGGCCGGCAGCCACGCCATCAACTGGTCCATGGCGGCGATGGTCTCGGTTTGCGACGCCACGTACTGTTTCGACCAGCGCTCGATCTGGCGCTGGAAGTAATTGCCCGGCTTGCCGAAGTCGCCCAGGCCGATGGCGTCGTAATCGATGGTGTGCAGCAGGGCGATGACGCGGTTTTGCTCGTCGTAGATGGCGCGCCGTTCGGCCGGCGTCATGCCGGGCAGGGCCTGGTCCCACAGCACGCGGCCATCGACGAATTCCATCACGTAGAAGGCGCGGCCGATCACCGATTCGTCGAGGCACAGCGTGTACTGGCGCGCGGCGGGAAAGCCGGCCTTGTTCAGCGCATCCATGACGCGGTACTCGCGGTCGATCGCGTGCGCCGACGGCAGCAGTTTCGCGGCCGGCGCCGGCTTGGTGCGCAGCACGTAATGCTGGCCGCCCTTGGACAGCTTGAAGGTGGGATTCGATTGCCCGCCCTTGAACTGCACGACTTCCAGCGGGCCGCCCGGGTAGCCATCGATATGCCGCGCCAGGTAGGCGTCGAGCGCCGCCACGTCGAACTGGTGGCGCTCGGACACCGCCTTGGTGCCCATGAATTCTTCGAACATCGTCCCTCTCCTGATGGTGTTTTTTTTATTCTAGCGCAAAAATAGAACGTGCGTGCGTTTTTAGGCGAGCTCATGCTTAAACGGGGCCAGGCGTGCATTGATGCGTTTCTTTCCCTCTGCCGCCCCCTCGAATCCAGCCTGTCTACCGGATCGGCACGCCTGACTAACGGCGCGTTTTCCCCTGCGGGCGGGGGAAACGAATGCACGAATGCACGCCTGGCACCGTGGTGGGGTCAGAAAAAGATGGCGGTGCGCGGGATGATGGCGCCGCTGCTGGTGTAGGCGCCGGTGGCGGTGTTGGCGCGGACCGAGCCGGTGCCGGGCTTGCCGTCGTCGAGTTTGGCGTCGATCTGTTCGGCGAACGTGTCGGGCAGGTTGTCGAAGCGGATGCCGTTGCCGCCGCGGCCGCCCACCACATCGTTGTAGAGGTAGACCGCGCCGCCCTGGGCGCTCGTCATGAAGTCGGTGCTGCCGTTGTAGGAACCGGTGATGAAGCCGCCCAGCGCCAGGTGCTGCGGCGCCAGGTAGTATTCGGCGATCTGGCCGTCGCCATTGCCGTTGCCGGTCGCGCCCGGGACATGCGTGGTGGCCAGCGGGTCGTCGCCCGGCAGGGCGCGGAACTTGTCCTGGTAGGCGTTGACGGCGGCCGTCAGCGAATTCGATTGCTGGATGATGTTCTTCACCTTGGCGCTGTCGATCAGGCCCTGGCCCTTGAGCACTCCGCCCAGCAACAGGCCGATGATGACCAGCACTATGGCGATTTCCACCAGCGTGAAACCCCGTCTGGGGGCGGTGATTCGGTTCGATTTCATGGGTTCGGCTCCAAAGTTGAAAGGGTTGATGGTCCGGCGCGCTGCAGGCGGCGCTCCAGCCATTGCAATTGCGCGGCGTCGCGCACCTGGCCCGACGCCAGCAGGCCGCCCGCGATGACCCGGGTAGCTTCGCGTTCCGGCGCCTGCGCCAGCAGGGGGGCCAGTTCGCGCGCCCACGGCGGCACGCCGGGCCCGGTCGCGTGCAGGCGGATCGCTTCGGCAAAGCGCTGCGCCAGCGCGCCGTCGTGCAGGCGGTGGCGCGCCAGCAGCGCGGCGTGCGCCATCCACGGCCAGCGCCGGTTTGGGTCTTCGCCATAGCGGCGCGCGATCCAGTCCAGCATGATGCGCACCCGGGCCGGGTCGCGCACGGCGCCATAGACGTCGGCCGCCGCCAGCAGCGGCGCCTGCCCGCGCGGGTCCAGCTCCAGCACGCGGTCCAGCCATCCTGCCAGCACCGCGTAATCCATGTCGCGCCAGCGCTGGCCATCGTCCAGCGTCTGTACGTGCAGCATCAGCAGGCGCGCCGCCGCTTCCGGCTCCCCCAGGCTGGCCACGCGCAGCCAGCCTGCCGGCGGCGCGGCCGGCAGCGCCGCCGGGGCGGCGGCCGGACGCGGCAGCCACGGCGCATACAGCAGGTGCGCAGCCAGCATGGCCGCCACCAGCAGGTGCGGCCGGCGGCTGCGCAAGGGGGCGCAGTGCCGGCTCATCACAGCTCCCTGCGGCGCAGGTCGAACAGCGCCACGGCGCTCAGCAGCGCCAGGTAAATGACGGTCTGGCCGGCAATCGCGGCCAGCGCGGCCCAGTTGCCGTCGCCGTACATCAGCCAACTGGCGCGCGTGTACAGGTCGAGCCGGGGCAGCAGCGCGGCCACCGCATCGAAGCCCAGCGCCAGCGGCCGGCGCCAGGAGTCGCCGGGCTGCAAGCTGTGGTGAGCCGCCAGCTGCAGCGCGGCGGCCGCACGGGCCAGGACGTAAAATCCGAGCGACGCCGCCAGCGCCGGCAGCGGATGCGCCAGCGCCAGCGCACACACCAGCGCGACGCCCGCCGCCAGCCACAGTTCGCACAGCAGCGACACGCTCCACAGCAGCGCCTGCGCCGGCGTGGCGCAGGCGGCCAGCAGCAGGCCGCACGCGGCCGCCACCGGCGCCGCCAGCAGCGCCAGGCCGGCGAACTTCCCGGCCACGTAGGCTCCGCGCGGCAGCGCCATGGCCATCACCACCTGCAGCGCGCGGCCCTGCGTTTCCCGCATCACCGACAGGACGGCAAAGGTGGCGATGCCGCCGGCCGCGCCCAGCCGCAGCAGCGCGCCCAGCAATCCTGTCTGTACCAGGTCGCCTTCGACCAGCGCCAGCTGGCGCGCGAAGCCGGCCAGCCCGACGGCGGCCGCGCCCAGCACCGCCATGACGCGCGGCAGGCGCCCGCGCCATGCCTCCAGCACGGTGCAGCGGGCCATCGCGGAAACAGCGGACATGGCGCCGGCCGCGTTCATGGCAGCACCTGCGCCGCCACCATGCGGTTGAACAGGATGTTGGGCGATACCCACGCCACGATGTCGTCGAACTCGCCGCCCTGCTGCGCGCGGTTGCCGCTGGGCGGGCGCGCCACGAAATTCACATCCGATTGCGCATTGTTGCGCTCATCCTCGTTGCCGCGCACGGTGCTGGCCACCGGCACGCCCAGTTCGCTGTAGGCGCCGGCGCCGTTGGCCCCGTGCGACACGATCACGGCCGGCACGTCCTGCGCCGGCGCGGCATAGGCCAGCGCGCCGGTGGCGTCGCGCGTATAAACCGTGATGTCGCGCGGCGTGATGATCTTGAAGCGTTGCCCGCTGTCGGCGAATGCCGGCGTCACGCTGTAGCGGTACAGGTGATTCCACGCATCGAGCCTGGGCAGGCCCAGCGTGGCCCATGGCAGGAAGCCGTCGCGCCGCTCGTCGGTGCAGCGGTAGCCGGTGCGGTCTTCCTCGCCGTTGGTGGCGGAGATGGCCGGGCAGGGCAGGTGGCCGTGGCGCACCGCATAGCCGACCAGCGCTTCGCGCGCGTCGTCGAGCATGCGGCGCGTGTCGGCGGCGCGGCGCTGTTCCATCTGCACCGTCAGCGGCGTGAGCAGGCCGCCTATCATCAGGCCGACGATGGCCAGCACGATGGCGATTTCCACCAGGCTGAAACCAGCCTGCCGCGACGGTCCTTGTGGTTGGCGGTGTTGGCTTCTGTTCATGGTCAATTCGGTAAAGTGCGCGCCGCGCGCATGCGCTGGTAGAGCAGGTCCAGCGGCAGCCACGCGACGATGTCGTCGAATGCGCCCCCGGGCCGGCTGGCGTCGGCCGTGGCCGGACGGCTGATGAAGTGCAGCGCCTCGCCGGCGTTGGCCTGTTCATCGTCGTTGTCCGCTGCGCCGTTGGCGCGTGCGATGCCCGCTTCGCTGACGCCGAGGTGGTAGCGGCCATGCGACAGCACCACGAACGGCAGGCACTGCGCCTGCACCGAGCACGCCGGCCCGCCGCCCAGGTAGACCAGGCGGCCGTCGGCATCGCGCCCCTGCACGGTGCGGTTGGCCACCGCGGTCGAGGCGGCATAGGCATAGGTGGTCAGCGCCGGCGTGACGCTGTAGCGCAGCCGCTGGCCCCAGGCATCGGTTCCTTCGATGCCGAGCGCCGCCCACGGCAGGAAGCCGGTGCAGTCGGCGTCACTGGTGCACGGCGTGGGGCGTTCCAAGCCATCGAAGGCCGATACGGCGGGCAGGGGCAGGCGCCCGTTGGCGGCGGCAAAACCGGCCAGCGCATCCTTGGCCTGCGCCAGCACCCGCATGGTCTGCTGTTCGCGCCGCGCCTGCAGGCCCGTGCCGCCGAAGGCCGACATCAGCAGCGATGACCCGGCCAGCGCCACGATGGCCAGGAGGATCAGCAGCACCGCGCCACGCTGGCGGCGGCGCGCAACCAGGCGCGCCGCCCGCTTCGTTGCGGCGGAAGGGGCGCCAACGCGGTCACTGGCCGTCATCGCGCACCTCCCCGGTGGTTTCGTCATAGCGCTGGCCGGGCTTGAGCGTGACGCGCTGGCCGGACGGCAGGATCAACGTGACCCTGCCGTCACGCCCGACAATGCGCCGGCCATCCGCCACCGGTTCCTGGTTGAGCCACACGGTGGCCTTGCCGCGCGAGGGGCGCACTACGCCATTCAACACCAGCGGCGCCGGCGGCGGTGGGGGAACCGGCGCCGCGGCCGGCGGCGCCGGCTGGGCCACGGGCGGCGGCTGCGTGGCGCCGTAGCGCTGCGCATCGAGCTGGGCGCGCTGCTCCGGCGTGTTGAACAGGCGGCCCAGCGTGGGCGGCTCGGCGGCCGTGGCGGGTGGCACGGCCAGCGCCAGGACGGTCGCCAGCCATACAGCCGGCGCCACGGCGGCTGCCGCCAGCAGTTCGTGGCGGCCCTTCGCGGCCTTCACGGCCTTGAAGGCGGCTGGGCTGTCGCGGCGCGGGCTCATGGCTGCGCTCCAGGCGGCGCAAGGTTGGGCCCCGTCGCAGCCAGCACCGGTGCTGGTGCTGGTGTTGGCGCCGTCATACCGTGGCGCCAGCCGCCGGACAGGCTTGCCAGGGCGCCGCCGGCATGTCCGGCATCCTGCGGCGGTCCGCCGGCCAGGGTCACCCAGTTCAGCGTGCACGATGCCGTGACCGTGGGCGCCAGCGGCGTGGCCGGGGCGGACGTCGGGCGTTTCAGCGTGCAATCCTGCACCGTGCTGTGGCCGAGCGCGCGCAGGCCGGACAGCAGCGCCACCAGGTCGCCCTCGTGCAGCAAGTCCATTTGCAGCCGCATGCGCGTGGTGTACAGCCGGTAGCGGCCCAGGTCCATCGCGGGCGACACCACCACCGGCTGGCGCGGGGCGATATCGTAGGCGATCGCGGCAAGGCCGAACCGGTCCTGCAGCTGGCGCAGCGCATCGATCCAGTCCAGCCGGTTTTCCAGTCCCACCAGCCGGCGGGCCAGCAATTCGCGGTAGATCGGCTGGAACAGCGCAATGTCGCGCTTTTCCTGCTCGACCTGCTGGAACTGGCGGCGCGCCAGGTCGCGCGCCTGCGCCGCCTGCACTTGCCGGTCGCGCGCATCGTGCCACAGCGCGCGCGTCCAGGCCACGGCGCCGATGGAACAGGCGGCCGCCACGGCAAAGGCCAGCGCCGCCAGGCGCCAGTGGCGCGCATCGCGCAGCCACCACGGCGCGGCGCGCGCGGTGGCGGCTGCGGAAACCGGGCTGGTGGAAGGGCTGGCGGACGGGTTGGCCGAGCGGTTCATGGCGTCAGCTCCAGCCGCAGGATGAATGGCGCCGGCGGGGCGGTGTCGCCGGCGGCGCGCCCGCTGAGCTTCACGTCGGGCCGCACGTCGAGCACGGGCTGCTCGATGGCGACGGCCAGCCTCGGGTTGCGCGCCAGGTCGCGCGCGAACGCCTGCATGCTCTCGACCGCGCCGCGCGCATCGGCGCGCGCCAGCCGCACCTCGGCTTCCACCCGCAACAACTGGCGCGGCCGCACCGGAATGCCGAGCAGCGCCGACGGTACCGCGCCGGGTTCGGCCTGTCCGGGCTGCGCATACGCGACGCCGGGCGGCGTGCCCGCGCCGGCGATGGCCATGCCGCCGGCCTGGGCAGCGCTGCCGCCAGGCTGCGCGCCCGCACCGCCACTGCCGCCGGCGCTGCTTCGTCCTGCTGCGTCGCGCTGGAGTTGTCCTCCCGCATCCCCAGGGGCGCGCCCCGCGCCGCCCGTCTTGCCGCCACCGCCGTCGGGCGGCTCCACTTGCCAGTCGAGCGATACCAGCTGCACTTGCGGCGTGCGGTCCAGCGCCGCGCTGACCATGGCCAGCATGTCGAGCGGGGCCGGCCCCTGGTCGGCCAGCAGGCGGTCCACCAGCACGGCCGCGCGCATGTCGGCCGTGGGCGCGGCGGTCGGGCCCAGCGGCGCCATCGCGCCGCGGTAGCGCGCATCGAAGTGGCGGGTTTCCTCGGCCAAGGTCGCGGCGGCGACATTGGCCTCGGCGTACGCCCACAGGTTGAAAGCGGACCAGGCCAGCGCGCAGGCCGCCACCGCCAGCGCCGATGCATACAGCGACACGCGCGCCCGCCACAGGCGGAAATACCGGCCATCCGGGCCGGACGGGTAGTGGCTGCGCGGCAGGCCGCGCGCCAGCAGGTGCAGCAACATGGCGTCGGCCGGCAGCGGCGCGCCGCCGGCGGGCACGCCGCAGCGTTCGAAGGCAATGGCCAGCGGCACGAAGTGATACGTGATGGCGGCGCCGCCGGCGGCGCATTGTTCGGACAAAGGCCCGATCGCTTCATCGTGCGTGACCACCAGGGTGTGCAGGGTGTCTCCCGGCTCCAGCAGGTGCGCGCTGACCAGGAACTGGCGCGTGCGCGCCGTTTCAGCCGCGCAGTCGGCCTGGGCCGGCGCCAGCCGGGAAAATTTCAGCTGCCCGTCCTGGAAATAGGTCTGGCGCATGCCGCAGCTCTGCCACGTCACCAGCAGGATGTGCGGCTGCACATGGCCCAGCAGGGGCGGCAGCGGAGCATACAGCATGGCCGCCGACCAGATGCCTGCCAGCGGCGCTTCCACCAGCGTCAGCGCCTCGGTCCACTGCTGCACGGCGGCCGGGTTGGTGAGCGCGGACATGAGGACGATATCGTCGCGCCGCCGCGCGCCGGGGGCGCCTGCGTCACCGTCGCTGCCGCCCGTTTCGCGGCCCTGCCGCACGGCGCGCCGGTAGGGCGTTTCGCGGTAGTGCTGCTGCAGGCGGCGGGCCAGCAGGTTGCGTCCGGCGCGGCCGCGCACGTGCGGCAACAGCAGGCGGTGGAAGTCTTCCTCCACCAGGTCCGCCAGCAGGTGGATGGGTGGGCGTCCCAGCGCCACCACGTGGTCGGCGAAGGCGTCGATGCCGGCGCGGTCGGGCAGGAATACCGGTCCCGGCTCCAGCGCGCCGCGCCGCCAGCGCCAGGTCTCGAGCCTGCCGCTGCACAGGTACGCGAGGTGGACGGTCGATCCGAGGATGGTCTTCACGCGGTCCTCACAGGCGGATGTTCCCGATGGTGTCGTACACGGGGCCCAGCACCGACAGCATGATCCAGCCCAGCAGCAGGCCCAGGATCACGGTCATGGCCGGCTCCATCATGGCTTGCGCGCGGTCCGTCAAGTCCCTGACCTCGCGGTCATAGAAATAGCTGACGTTGCGCAGCGCCCGGTCCAGCGCGCCAGTGGTCTCGCCGACTTTCAGCATGCGCACCACCAGCGGCGGGAATATCCCGGTGTGCTGGAACGCCGATGCCACGCTGGCCCCCTCGGCGATCAGTTGCGCGGCGCGCCGGAACCCTTCGGCCACGGCGCGGTTGCCGGCGATGCCTTCGGACAGCCGCAGGCATTCCAGCACCGGGATGCCGGCCGCGTACATCAGCGCGAAATACGTGGCAAAGCGCGCCAGGATGATCTTGTGCAGCACCGGCCCCACCAGCCAGGCCCGCAGCAGCAGGGCATCCCAGCGCCGCCGCGCCGTGGCGCTGCTGCGCAGCCGCCAGCGCAGCACCAGCCAGGCCAGCACCGGCGCGGCCAGGATCAGGTGCCACCACCGGATGAACACGCCGGACACGAAGATCAGCGCGCGGGTATGGGCCGGCAATTCGTTGCCCATGTTGCGGATGAAGGCGGTCAGCTGCGGCACCAGGTATATCATCAGGAAGAACGTCACGGCCAGCACCACCACCGCCACCACGGCGGGATAGGTGACGATCTTGCGCGTGCGCGCCGCCAGTTCGTCCTGCCATTTCAGGCTGTCGGCAAGGTTCCTGAACACGTCGGTGATGCGACCGCTCTGTTCCCCCGCATGCACCAGGCTGGTGAAGGTGCGGTCGAATACTTCGGGGTGGGCTTGCAGCGCCTCGGACAACTGGCGGCCCGCTTCGATCGATTCGATCAGCGACGTGATGATTTCGCGGAAGCGCGGATGCTGTTCCATGCTGTCGCGCAGGTCGCCCAGGCCTTCCAGTATCGGCACGCCGGCCCCGGTCATCTGCTCCATGTGGAAGCAGAAATTGATAATGTCGGCGCGCGTGACCTTGCGCCGGCCCAGCGCCAGCGTGCGGGTGCGGGTGACCGTGTAGTCGACCAGGTCCAGGCCCATGCGGCCCAGCCGCAATTCCAGGTCCGGCACGTTGGCCGCTTCCATGTTGCCGGGCACCAGTTCCCCGGCCGCATCCATGGCTTTGTACAGGTAATGGGGCATCACTGCAGCCTGTCCGTCAAGTCCGCCACGCGCGCCACTTCCTCCAGCGTGGTCACGCCGTCGAGCACGCGCCGCATGCCGTCGTCCACCAGCGTGCGGAAGCCGGCCCGTTCGGCGGCGGCGCGCAACTCGCGGGCCGAGGCGCGGCGCGCCACCAGTTCATCGAGTTCGCCGTTCATCTTCAGCACTTCCATGATGGCGAGCCGTCCCTTGTAGCCCTGGTGGCCGCAGCGCTGGCAGCCGACCGCGCGGTAAATGATGGCGGGCGGCGAATCGGGCGCGAGGCCGAGCAGGCGGCGCTCGATCGCGTCCGCCTCGGATTGCGCGCGGCAATGGGGGCACAGCCTGCGCACCAGCCGCTGCGCCACGATGCCGATGATGTTGCCGGCCATGATGTCCGGCACAATACCGATGTCGAGCAGGCGTGGCAGCGAGCCGATGGCCGAATTGGTGTGCAGCGTGGAATACACCTGGTGCCCTGTCATGGCGGCGGCAAAGGCCATTTCCGCGGTTTCGCGGTCGCGGATCTCGCCGACGAGGATGATGTCGGGATCTTGCCGCATCATCGAGCGGATGCCGTCGGCGAAACCGATGCGCGCGGCCTCGTTGACGGAGGTCTGGCGGATCATGTTCATCGGGTATTCCACCGGGTCTTCCAGCGTCATGATGTTGACGCTTTCGGTATTGATGTGGTTGAGGATGGAATACAGCGTGGTGGTCTTGCCGCTGCCGGTCGGGCCGGTCACGAGGATCACGCCGTGCGGACGCGCGATCATGAGCTTGAGCAGCGTCAGTTCCGGATCGGCCAGCCCGAGGCCGTCGAGCGGGACGATGCCCTGCTGGCGGTCCAGCACGCGCAGCACGATGTTCTCGCCGTGCGTGGTGGGCTGGCTGGACGCGCGGAAATCGATCTGGCGGCCGGAAAAACGGATGGAAATGCGGCCATCCTGCGGCGCGCGCGTTTCCGCGATATTCATGCTGCTGATGACCTTCAGGCGCACCGCCATCGCCGGCCAGTACGATTTGTGCAGGCTGCGGATCTGGCGCAGGATGCCGTCGATCCGGTAGCGGATGCGCAGGAAGCCCTGTTCCGGTTCGAAGTGGATGTCGGAGGCGCCATTCTGCACGGCGTCGGCCAGCAGCGCATCGATCAGGCGCACCATCGGGTGGCTGTATTCGTCGGTATCGGCCTTCATGCTGGCGTAATTGACTTCGCCGGTTTCGATTTCATGCAGGATGCCGTCGATCGACAGTTCGAAGCCGTAATACTGGTCGATGGCGCGGCTGATGTCCGATTCATTGACCAGCACCGGCGTGATGGTGATGCCCTGCACCAGCATGGCGCTGATCTGGTCCAGCGCGACGATGTTGCTGGTGTCGGCCATGGCCAGCACCAGGTTGTCCCTGTCGCGCTCATACACGATGGGGAAGACGCGGTAGCGCTTGGCCACGTCCTTCGGGATCAGTTTCAGGGCGACCGCATCCACCACCAGGCTGTTCAGGTCTGCGGCCGGTGTTTGCAGCTTTTCACTGAGCGCTTCGCGCATCGTGGCTTCGGTCACGAAGCCCAGTGAAATCAGCAGCCTGCCCAGCGGCTCGGCGCCGCGCTTTTGCTCGATCAGGGCAATGCGCAACTGGTCTTCGCTGATCACGCCCTGGCGCACCAGCAACTTGCCAAGCGGGATGGCGGGCGCATTGCCCGGCTGGCGCAAGGCGTTCATGGCTGTTGTCCGGTGGCTGCCGCCGCGTCAGCCGGCGCCGCCGGCGTGGCCGTTGCCGGGACGGATGCGGTGGCGGGCGATACCGGGGCCGCGCCGGGCGCCGCGGCGCCCTGGCTGCCGGCGGCGCCGGCCAGCTGGTCGGCGCGGCGGCGCGCGGCGGCGCGGTCGAAGGCGGCGGGGCTGGTGCGCGACAGGTCCAGCGCGCGCTGGTAATACGTCAGCGCCAGCTTGCGCTGGCTGAGGCGGTCCAGGCCGACGGCCAGGTTGAAAGCGTAATCGGCGTTGTCCGGCATGGCGGAATAAGCGCGGAAATACGCCTGTTGCGCGTCCGGCCAGCGGCCCTGTTGCGCGTACAGGTTGCCGAGTGCGAATTCCAGCGGACCGGCGCCGGGATCGCGCCGCAGCAACTCCTTCAGCCGCGATTCGCTCTGTCCCAGGTCGCCGGGACGCAGCGCCATCAGGCCGGCCTGCGCATCGGCGTCCAGCGGATTCAATTCCAGCAGCCGCATGTAGCCGGACGTGGCGGCATTGACGTCGTTGCGCCGCGCGGCGATGGCGGCGTTGCCGAGCAGCGCATCGCGGTTGTTCGGATCCTGGCGCAGCGCCAGCGCGTATTGCTGCGCCGCGGCCGTATAGTCGCCGGCCAGGAACGCCTGGTAGCCGTCCTGCAGGGCCGCATTGACGCGCTGCGGCGCCGCGCTGCGCTGCACATGGATATCGGCCGCCGTCGCCGCGCCGGCCGGGACCGGCGTGGCCGCGCCGAGGGGGGAGGCGGCGGCGGGCGCCGCCGGGGCCAGGCCGGCCGCGCTGGCGGGCGTGGGAATCGTCGTGGCGGTGGACGTTTGCTGTTGCAGCGCATGCTGCAGGTCGTCGTCGGACGGCATGCGGCTGCCGCCGTGCGCGGGCGGCGCGGCGGGCCGCGCCTGCGGCAGGCCGGTATGGCCGGCGGCCGGCTGCAGCGTTTCCGCTGCGCCGGCGCCAGGCAGGGAGCTGGCCGCGCCGGGCGCGGGCAGGATAGGCGCGCTGTCTGCCGCGCCGCCGGCGGCAATGTCGGACTGGCCACCCGGCGGCGGCACGGCCACCACCGCGGGACCGCCGGTGGCGCCGGGTGGCGGCATCGGCACTGGCGGCAGGTGGGCCCCGGGTCCGGGCGCCGTCAATGCATACCAATACACGCCGCCCAGGGTGCCGGCCACCAGCGCCAGCACGGCGCCCAGCACGGCCAGGCGCACCCGCGCCGGATCGCGGCGCGGCAAGTCCTGCTCCGCCGCGGCCTGGGCCGCGGCGCGGGCGCGCGCCGCAGTGCCGCTGGCGCGGCCTGCGGCGGCCGGGCTTGGCGGCAGCGGAGCGTGTGCGGAGGCGGACGGGGAAGCGGACGGGGAAGCGGACGGGGAAGCGGACGCCGCTGGTGGCGCCGATTGCCCGGCCGCGCCGGTCCCTGCGGTGCGCGCCTGGGCGGCGGGCTGGCGCTTGCCGGTTTGCGCGGCGCTGCCGTCCGCAGCGCCGGAAAGGACGCCTGCAGCCGGCTCACGCGCCGTTCCTGCACCGTTGCCGGCAGCGGCGCCGGCCGTTGTGCCGGCTGCATGGGCGCCGGGTGACCTGCCCGTGTCGCGGGCCGTGACCCCGCCCTCGTTTGCAGCCGTGCCAGCCAGCGCGCCCGTTGCGCCGGCTGCCGGCCTGTCCTGCAGCTTATCGTGCGGCGCCAGCGACAGCGCCGCCTGTTCGACGGCGGGCGTGGCGGCGATCGGGCTGGTGGGCAGGGCCGGCGCAAGTTCCGCCAGCGGTTCGGCCTCGCCGGGGAAGGGCGGTTGAGACTGCATGGCCGGCAGCACGTCTTCCAGTGTCAGTTCGCGGATCGGCACCAGCGGTGGCGGCGCGGTGGCGCCGGCCGCATCGGTGGCGGACGGAGTTTGCGCGGCGGCCGGGGCCGTGCCCGGGTGGGCATGCGGCGTGTCATCGCGGCCAGGCCACGCCAGCGGCTGGTCCAGCGGCGCCATCGGCAGCGCCGGTTCGAAATGCAGGCCGTGCGACGGCGGCGCGGCATGCCTGCGCGCCTGGGGCGGCGTCGGGTCGTGCGGGGCGGGAATGGCCGGCTGCAGCGCCGGCGTCTGTTCGCTGACGCTGCCGGCAGGGGCGCCGGCGTGGCTGCCCTCCAGCGGCGCCAGCGCCAGCGCGGGCGCCACGGGCGGCAGGCGGCCGGCCAGCACGTCGTCCGGCGTCAGCGCCAGCACGCCGTCGAATGCTTCGTGCGGCACGACCAGGTCTTCGTCATCGGGCAGCGCATCGGGTTTGTTGCGTTCGGCCTTTTTCAGCGCCTGCATCAGCAAACTCATAGCCCGCTCCCGCGTGCATAGGGTGCTTCGGGGGCGGCCGCCGTGTCGGGCAACAGGTAGCGGAAATCGCGGTAATCGCCTTCGACGCTGGCGTCCTTGACCACCACCGGGCGCATGAAGATCACCAGCTCGGTCTTGACCGCGTTTTCATTCCGGTACGAAAACAGGTTGCCCACCACTGGCAGCGAGCTGAGCACCGGCACGCCATCCTTGTTGTTGTCGACGGAATCCTGCATCAGGCCGCCCATGACGGCAATCTGGCCGCTGTTGACCTTCATGACCGATTCCAGTTCGCGCGCCTGGATCACCGGCACCTTCGAAACCACCTTGCCGGCGGCCAGCGCGGGGTTGGGGTCTTCCACGTAGCCGACGATGCGCGTGATGGTGGGGCGCACATTGAGCGTGACTTCGTCGCTGTCGGCGATTTGCGGCGTGACGCTCATGACGAAGCCCACCGGCACGGTCTGCAGGCTGGATTCATACGTGGCGGGCGCGGTAACCGTGCCGGTGGAATTGAGCACGGCCGGCGTCACCTTGATGGTGAAAAATACGTTGTTGTCGACGACTTTCAGCATGGCGGTCTGGTTATTCAGGACGCTGATCTTCGGGCTGGACAGCACCTTCACCTTGCCGAACGATTCGAGCAACTGGATGGTGGCGGCCAGGTTGCCGGGATTGACGTAATTGAGCAGGAACATGCCGGGGGAGGTGTTCGGCAAGACGCCGGACGGCAACGGTTCGGTCCCGATCCTGCCCTGCGAGATATTCAGGCGGCTGCCCAGGCGCGACCAGTTGATACCTTGCTGGTACTGGTCGCCCAGGCGCACTTCGATGATGGTGGCCTCGATCAGCACTTGCCGCTTCACGCTGGCCAGCACCAGGTCGAGGAATTCCTGGATTTTTTCGTGCTGGCGCGCTGTGGCGCGCACGGCAATCAGGCCGCCTTCGGCGTTGACCACGATGGACGGGTCGTAGCGGTTGCGGTTGCGGTTCGACGGCTGCAAGGGCCCGGCCAGCGACGCGTCCTGCAACAGCGGCGGGGCCGTCATCGGCGGCATGGCGCCGCCCGGCGCCTGGCCGTATTGCGTGGATCCGGGCGGCACCTGGCCCGGCTGCTGCGGCGTGTAGCCTGCGCCGGGCTGCGCGGCTTGGGTTTGCGCCAGCGCGGCCAGCGGGTCTTGCGGCGTATCGGCCAATGTCGAGGCGCGCAGCATGTCGCGGATGTTTTTTTCTATGCTGTACCAGAAATTGTTGTCCGAACGGTTCGTCACCGAGGTGGTGGAATTGTTGTTGCCATTGCCGGCCGGCTGCGCCGGCGTGCCGGCGGTCTGCGCCACGGCGGCCGCCACCGGGTTGCTGGCGTTCGCGCCGCCGCCCGTGGTGGAAATCTGCGTGGCGATATTGACGTTGCTGCTGGTGCTGCGCGCGATGTTGACGTAGTCGATCTTGTAGTTGCGCCATTCCGGCGTGTCGGGCTGCACGATCAGCGTGGTGCCGGAAATTTCATAGCGCATGTCGACCTGGCGCGCGATGCGGCGCAACAGCTGGGGCAGAGTCTGGTCCAGCGCGTTGAGGGTGACCAGGCCTTCGATGCCGGGATGGATGTCGACATTGAGGCCGGCGTCGCGCGCCAGCGCGAACAGCAGCGATTGCACCGGCACTTTATGCACGGTGACGCTGTAGGTTTCGACTTTCGGGGCCGGACGGGGCGGCGGCAATTGGGCGCTCTGGCGCACCGGTTCCGGTATGGCGCCCGGCAATGGCGCTTCCGCGCCGATATGCGCGGACGACATCGGGAATTGCGGTGCGGCGCAACCGGTCAGCAGTGCGCAAGCCACCGGTATCAAGGGTGCGGCAAATTGTTTCTTCATGGCGGCGCCCCAGCTGGCAAGCTCAAGAAATGTTGTGTTTATGAAATTATTCGCACATCATCTACTAAAAACAGCAACCGGGGCGCACGATTACTTTTCAACATTGTTTTTAAGAAATCCGCAGCGGGGACGGGCGGCGGTTCGTGCGCCGTTTGAATGGGCGTGTAAACAGCCATGACAGCAGGAAACTGCCGTATAGCATGCGCAACAGCGAGGGACGGTAGCGTTCGAAAGTCGTGCGCAGCGCGGCCACGTCGGCGCCCAGCGGCGCCTCGGCGTCGGGCCCGATCCAGTAGCGGCCTTCGCGTCCATAGGGTTCCCACACCACATAGGGCAGCGAGCGGTACGTGAATTCTATTTTGATGTCGCGTTCGAGCTTGCGGCAGCGGATATCGGTAACGCCTTCGGTTTCCGCCAGCAGTTGCGCGATGGCGTGCGTGGTGATGTACGGATGTTCGATTTCAAATGCATGGATCTGTGCGCTATCCATGCCCAAAACAGGGAAAGTGTTCATCGGCAAGGCCCTTCTCTAGTCAGCAGTCGAGGAACAAGGGATCAACGGCACCGGTGCACCGCAGGGTGCACGCGTGAACACAGCGTAGCGGAATTTGTTATTGCTGAGCGCGCGGCTGGGCGCGGGTGGCGCGCGCCGCCGCGGCGCGGATCGCGCCGACGTTGCGCACCTTGGGCGCATAGGCCCAGCGGCCAGCCACTGCCGCCATCGCCTGCCGGGCCTGCTGCTCCGTCGCATAGCTGCCATAGGCGATGCCGATGCGGTGTTCGCCTTTGTTCAGCGTGGGGTAGGCGTGCACCGCGTCCAGGCCGACCACGTCGCGCACCTGCGCCAGGAAGGCTTCGGCGCGCGCCTGTTCGCGCGCCGGGAAATCCTCGATCTTGATGCTGTAGCGGCTGTCGTGTTCGTTGCGCAGCCAGGTTTTCCCGGCATGCAGGACTTGCTGCAACAGGCCGCCGCCGGTGCCATCGGCGCCGCGGCGGGGCGAATTGCCGGCTTCGGCGGCATTGGCGGTGTTGGCGGTATTGGAGGTATTCACGGTGCCGGCGGCGGCCGTGGGCAGCAACTGCGCCGGGGCGCTGGCAGCGGCGAGTACCGCAGGCTGTGCGGTAACCGCGGCGGCAGCGTACCCGTCAATCCGATCCGTGGGTGAGGGCGCTGCTTTCGCAGGCGGCGCCGCGACCGCTGCCGCTTGTACGGCAGGCAGGGCAGTCGCTGCGCCGGCGGACGGGACGGCCGGCTGAGCAACAGGTCGGGACACGGCCAGCGACGCAGCTGGCGATACAGCCAGCGACCCAGCCGGCGACCCAGCCGGAGAGATGGCTTGCGATGCTTCCGGATGCGGCGCAACCGCGACGGCGGTCGGCGTGGGGCCCCGCGCGGCGTTTTGCACCGGCGGTGGTTTGACCACGCCGGACAGCGCAGGCGCACGCGCGGCGCCGCGCTGGGCCGGTTGCAGCCACAGCACAGCGCCCGCGCCGGCCGCCACCAGCGCCGCCACCGCGCCTGCTGCGAGCACGCGCCCACCGCCAGGCCGGCGCCATGCGGGCAGCCGCCCACCGATGGCGGCCTGCACGTGGCGCGGCAGCGCCGCGACGGCGCCTTCGCTGGCGGCCGCCGCCAGGGTGTCATGCGCCAGGCGCACCAGTCGCCGAAGATCTCCCTTTGATTGCGCCGCCAGCGCGCGGGCGGCGGCCGGCGGGAACAATTCAAGCCCGGCATAGCCGGCGGCCTGCAGCCGGTGCGCCAGCAAGGCCGGCACTTCGTCGGCCGCCAGCGGCGGCATCACGAAGCTCAGCGCGATGCGTTCGCGGAACTGGCGCAAGGCATGGTGGCGCAGGCTGGTGTTCAGCGCGGGCTGGCCCAGCAGCACGACTTGCAGCAGTGCGCCGTGCTCGCCGTTCGCGCTGTCCGCGCCGGTCAGGTTGGTCAAGAGTCGGATTTCTTCCAGTGCCTGCGCCGGCAGCCGGTCGGCATGGTCGGCCATCAGCACCGCGCGCCTGCCGCCGGCGCGCAGCGCGGCCAGGCGGCCGTGCAGATGGCGCAGCACTTCATCGCTGCGCTGGCCGTCGGGGTCCAGTCCCAGCGCCAGCGCGGCGGCGTGGATCACGCCCAGCGGACCCACGCTGCCGGGTTCCATGTGGATGATCACGGCCTGGCCGGCCAGCCGGCTGGCCAGCGCGTGGCACAGCAGGGTCAGGCCGCTGCCGGCCTCGCCGGTGACCTTGATGATGCCGTCGCCGTGCGTGACGGCGTAGGCCAGCGCGCCCAGCAATTCCTGGCGCGCACCCTGGGCATGGAACATGGCGGCGTCGGGCGCGGCGTTGGGCTCGGCGTCAAACGGCGCGCGCCGCAGGCCGAAGTGGCGCAGGCAATCCGGCTGTTCCATGTTCACCCCACGCTGGCCAGGAACGCCTGTTCCAGCGTATCGGCTTGGTAATGGCGCCGGCATTCGTCCGGTGTGCCGACAAATTGCAGACGGCCCCCATGCAGGATGGCCAGCCTGTCGCACAGCGCATCGACGTCGGCCAGCGTATGCGAGGTCAGCAGCACAGTGGCGCCGCGCTCGCGCAAGCCCAGCAGCAAGCGCCTGAACAGCGCATGGGCCTTGGGGTCGAGCCCGCTGCAAGGCTCATCGAGGATGTAAAGTTTCTTTTCGGAAATCAATATCGCCGCCAGGCCCAGCTTTTGCGTCATGCCCTTCGAATAGTCGCGCACGCGTTGCGCCAATGCCTGCGGCGCCAGGTCGAGCGCCGCCACGACGTCCGCGGCGCGGGCCGGGTCATAGCGCTGGCCCTGCAATTGCAGCATGTAGGCAAGGAATTCCGCGCCGGTCAAAAACGGCGGCGGTTCGAAGCGTTCCGGCAGGAAGGCCAGCGGTGCGCGGGCCCGGCTGTCCCGGCTGTCGATGCCGAACAGCGCGATCCGGCCCTCGTCCGGCGCGCAAAAGTCCAGCAGGCAGCGCAGCAGCGTGGTCTTGCCGGCGCCGTTGACACCTACCAGGCCGAACAGTTCACCCGGCCGCACGTCCAGCGTGACGCCGGACAACACGTCGCGCCCCCCGTGGCGCCTGGCGACGCGGGTAAAACTGATGGCAGGAATGGATGCGGTGGACAAGATGAATACACAAGGCGGCAACAATGCCCACCACTGTAGCAAATATCGGACTGACTCGGCCAGCCTGGGCAACTATATTCGGAGAAATGATGCCTCCTGGAATACAATGGCCGCCAGGAAATGTGGAGAAATCATGGAGAAGGTTTATGGCTAGGCCGGAAAAGGTCCGATTAGGCGAAATCCTGGTGCAGCAAAAGCTGCTGACGGAAGAGCAACTGGGTCAGGCCCTGGCTGAACAAAAACGCAGCGGCCGCAAGCTGGGGCGGGTCTTCATCGACAGCGGTTTCGTCACGGAAGAACAGATTTCCGGCGCGCTGGCGCGCCAGTTGAACATTCCCTATATCAACCTCAAGTTTTACAACATCAATCCGGAACTGGTGCGGCTGCTGCCGGAGACCCAGGCGCGCCGCTTCCGCGCGATCGTGCTGGAAGACCGGCGCGGCTCGATGCTGGTCGGCATTTCCGACCCGACCGACCTGTTCGCGTATGACGAGATCACCCGCCTGGTCAAGCAGACCATCGAACTGGCGGTGGTCAACGAGACCGAGGTGCTGGGCGTCATCGACCGCACCTACCGCCGCACGGAAGACATTTCCGACCTGGCCCGCGAACTGGAGCAGGACCTGGGCGACGTGTCGGTCGACTTCGGGGCGCTGGCCGCCAATCCGGGGCTGGAAGAAGCGCCCATCGTCAAGCTGCTGCAATCGGTGTTCGACGATGCGACGCAGGTGCGCGCCTCGGACATCCACATCGAGCCGCAGGAATCGCGCCTGCAGATCCGCTTCCGCATCGACGGCGTGCTGCACCTCCAGACCGAGGCCGACATCAAGATCGCCCCGGCGCTGGCGCTGCGCCTGAAACTGATGTCGGACCTCGATATTTCGGAAAAACGCCTGCCGCAGGACGGCCGCTTCGTGGTGCGGGTGAAAAACCAGCGCATCGACGTGCGTATTTCCACCATGCCGACGCAATATGGCGAATCGGTGGTCATGCGTCTGCTCAACCAGAGCAACACCAACCTGAAGCTCGACGCGATCGGCATGCCGCGCAGCCTGGTGGAGCGCTTCCGCGCCATCGTGCAGCGCCCGAACGGCCTCGTGCTGGTGACCGGTCCCACGGGGTCCGGCAAGACCACCACCTTGTACAGCGCGCTGGCCGAACTCAATTCCGTTGAAAAAAAGCTCATCACCGTGGAAGACCCGGTGGAATACCGGCTGCCCGGCATCAACCAGGTGCAGGTGAACGACAAGATCGAACTGTCGTTTGCACGGGTGTTGCGCGCCGCGCTGCGGCAAGACCCGGACATTGTGCTGGTGGGCGAGATGCGCGACCAGGAAACCGCGCAGATCGGCCTGCGCGCCGCCATGACGGGCCACCTTGTGCTGTCGACCTTGCACACCAACGACGCCGCCAGCACCCCGCTGCGCCTGATGGACATGGGCGTGCCGCGCTACATGGTGGGCAGCGCCCTGCAGGCGGTCCTGGCGCAGCGCCTGGTGCGGGTGATCTGTGAAAGCTGCAACACCCAGTACACGCCGACGCCGGCCGAATATGAATGGCTGAAGCTGGAACTGAAGGACAAGGTCAACATGGCCCGCTACTTCCACGGCAAGGGGTGCTCGCACTGCAACGGCATGGGCTACCGGGGCCGTACCGGCGTGTACGAATTGCTGGAAGTGACCCAGGCCGTGGTGGACGCGTCGAACAATCCGGACCCGAACTATTTCCTGAAGGTCGCGCACGCGCAAATGCGCGGCGAAACCCTGCGCCGGCATGCGGTGCACCTGGTGATCCAGGGCCGCACCACGATAGCCGAAGCCATGCGCATCAGCAACCAGCTCGAGGAATAAGCGGTGCCGTTTTATGCCTACAAAGGCCGCAGCAGCGGCGGCGACCTGATGCAGGGCGTGCTGGAGGCGGCCGATGAAAACGCGGTGGCCAACCAGTTGATGGGTTCCGGCGTCACGCCGGTGTCGATTACGCCGACCCGGGCCGGCAAGTCCGGCGCCAAATCCGGCGATGACGACTGGCTGGCGAAGCTGACGGAAAAAAAGCCGACCTCGATGGACGTGCAATTGTTCAGCCGCCAGTTGTATACCTTGCTGAAATCCGGCGTGCCGATCATGAAAGGGCTGGCGGGCCTGCAGGAATCGGCCATCAACAAGGTATTTGGGCGCGTGATCGCCGACTTGCGGGAATCGCTGGACGCGGGCCGCGAATTATCGGCCGCCATGACCAGGCACCCAGGCGTATTCGATAACTTTTACCTGTCCATGGTGCGCGTGGGGGAAATGACGGGCCGCCTGGATGAAGTGATGCTGCGCCTGTTCGACCACCTGGAATTTGAACGGGAAATGAAGAACCGGGTGAAAAGCGCGACCCGTTATCCGACTTTCGTGATTATTGCCATGGTATTGGCCATGATCATTGTCAATGTATTTGTCATTCCGCAATTCGTTAAAGTATTTGAAAGTTTTAAGGCGGAATTGCCTTTAATGACGCGGATATTGATCGCCAGTTCGCGTTTCACGATTGAATACTGGTACTTGCTGGCGGCCGGTACGGTAGGTGGATTCTTTGGTTTCAAGGCCTGGACCAAAACCCCGGACGGGCTGATGAAATGGGACCGCTACAAGCTGAAATTCCCGATTGCCGGCAAGATCATCCATAAAGCCACGATGGCGCGCTTTGCCCGCAGTTTTGCGCTGTCCAGCCGCAGCGGCGTGCCGATCGTGCATGCGCTGACCGTGGTGTCGCAAACGGTCGACAACGCGCATTTGAGCCACCGCATTGAAATCATGCGCGACAGCGTGGAGCGCGGCGACAGCATTTTGCGTACCTCGGTCACGGCGGGGATTTTCACGCCCATCGTGCTGCAGATGATCGCGGTGGGCGAGGAGTCCGGTGCGCTCGATGACTTGATGGATGAAATCGCCGCCATGTATGAGCGCGAAGTCGATTACGAATTGAAAACCCTGTCGGCGCAGATCGAGCCGATCATGATTACCTTCCTCGGTGCGATGGTGCTGGTGCTGGCGCTGGGGATCTTTTTGCCGATCTGGAATTTGGGGAAGGCGGCGGTTCACGGATGAGCCGGAACCGACAAAATGTGGTTCCAGCACAACGCCGTCGGCAGGGCGGTATCACGCTGCTTGAGGTGGTCGTCGTACTCATTATTTTTTGTGTATTGGTTGGCACTTTATTTGAGAGTATTTATTACTATCAAGGAAAGGCCGAACAGGCTGCGGTATACCAGTTGATCGCGAATATGCGTGCAGCGCTCAACAGCAAGCGTTACCAGGCAATCCTGTCCGGTCAAAAGTTGAATGACGAGGCTATCGCGTTGGAAAACCCGATGACATGGTTGCAATCTCCCCCAGGAAATTATCGGGGCGAAATTGTTAAATCTGCAAAGGATAGCCTGTCGCCGGGGTGCTGGTATTTCGATGTCTCGACCCACATGCTTGTATATGTGTTCAGCAGTAAAAAAAGTTTTCTAGGAGATTCATTTGATCGCTGGTTTTTCAAGGTAGAATTCAACCGCTTGCCCTCAAACAACGCCAAGCAGGTTGAACCGTCCCAGGCTGAGCCGGGCGTCACCTTGGTCCAAGTTGACTCAGGATAAATGTTTCATGATACTTTCATCCTGCTCGTCACACCCTTTCTGACACCTCGGAGATTTAACAAATGCAAATTAAACAAGTGGGCTCGCTGCGACGTAGTGCACAGGCTGGCTTTACGTTGATTGAACTGATCGTTGTGATCGTGATTCTCGGGATTTTGGCGGCCACTGCATTGCCGAAGTTTGCCAATTTGGGTGCGGATGCGCGAATTGCAAAAATGAACGCTGCCGCAGGGGCGATTCGCGGCGCCGCCGCAATGTACCACGGCAGGTGGCTGGCGGCCGGGTCGCCTTCGGCTGGCGACACCTATGATACCGTCGCAGTAAATGGTACCGGCTATCCCACTGAGGCCGGCATCAAGATTGCGGCGGGTGGCATGGCCGATTATCACGATGTTGGCGGGGGCGTCTTTGCTGCGGATGCAAACCATGTGGATTGCAAGGTCACTTATACCGAGGCAACCGGGGTGGTCGTTGTGAGCGCTCCCGAAGCGAAATGCCAGTAATGTCGTCGTGTTTGCAATTGAGAGCCCGGTGCGAAAGCCGGGCTTTTTACTTTGGATGAATAGCGCATGCATCGTTAAATAGTTGCTTCATCCGCACGGCTGCCATGCGCTGCCGGGACACCTTTTCCAACCCGGCCTCAGCACGGCGCCTGCACCCCTGTCGCGCATAACGTCACCTCGCGTTTTCGTTCCACGTACCCCAGCCTGGTCGCCGCGCCATTATCCGGGCAACTGGCGGCATTGCAGGCGGTGGCGGTAATCCTGTAGATATTGATGGTTCGCACCGAGACGCCATCCGACTGCATACCTTCCCGCATCTGGTTGACCCTGCATTCCACGGTGACCGCGAAGCCGCTGGTGGCGCGCAGGTCGATGGTGGTGCTGTTGGCGCAGGCTGCGTTCTGCAGCGCCTGGTACAAGCCCCATTCGGTGCCGGCCCGCGCCGCCTGCAGCGCGTAGGCTTGCATGGCGTCTTCGGCGGCCGTGGTTTGCTGGGTATTGGACAGGCGGGTGGCCGTGATGCCGAGCGTGGCCAGCACCACCAGCAGGATCACGGCGGCGATGTAGGCAAAGCCCGCGGGCGGCTGGCGGAGATGGGGCGTCATGGCGTGTTGTCGGTGTGTGTGCCGACCAGGATTTGCACCGACTGGTTGTTTTGCGTCAGCCGCAGCTGGATTTGCATATAGCCTGTGTTCAGGCCCGCGGTGCCGGCGTTGGGATCGTAGGTGAAGGTGCAGGATTCCACATTCGTCGCCACGATGGGCGTGTTGGCGCTCGGCACGGGGCAGGTGTTGTTGATGCTGAAGCCATAGCCGCTGAAGCGGTACAAGGTGCCGGTGCCGTTGCCGCTGGCGTCCACGCCGGCATTGTTGCAAGCGTAAAATACGGCCTGCTGCGCCGCCGGGACAATCGAAAAGCGGGCATTGTTGTAGGCGGGGTCGATGCTGAGCGCCGCCACCGTCAGTCGATACGCCCCGATCTGGTCGGCCGCGTTGAGGGCCTGTACTGCGCTGATCACGGTGCGCGACGGACTGGCAGGGTTCGTGTACACATCGGTTGAGACCTGGTTATTGATGACCACGAAATCGCCCACGGCCGGCACGGTATTTTGCGGCGTGATGGCCAGCACGTCGAACTGCGTGGTGGTGGGCGCCACGGGATTGACCCAACGCGTCGGGTTGCCCGGATTGGCCGCGTCATACACGGTATCGGAAGCCGTTCGGTAACGCCCGCCGGCGGATGTCGGCACCAGTTCGAAGCAGGCGGCGCCGGGCACGTTGATGGAATTGGCCACCGCCGAGCGGATGTCGCGCGACATGGTGCGCACCGCGCCGTCGGCCAGGTCGGTCAGGTTGGCGCGCCGCTGCGTGTCCAGGTAGCTCTGGATCGCGGGACCGAAATACACGGTCACGGTGCCCGCCAGCACGCCGATGACCACCATCACGACAATCAGTTCCACCAGCGTAAAGCCATGCGCGCGCTTCATTCCGAAACCCCGCGCGCATAGTTGGATCGCCAGCCGGTCAGCCTGAAGCTGTTCGCGCCGCGCTGCGTGGTGACCGTGATCTGGTACGCGTCGGCGTTGGGTATGCCCTGCAGCGAAGTGGCAACAACGGCAACACTGATCGACATTCCCGCCAGCGCGGTCACCGGCGTGCCGGTGACCTGGCAAATCTGGCTCGACGTGTAGCCGTTATAGTCCATGATGTCGTTGTAGGTATCGCGCGCGCACCCGGACGCCGCGCTGTTGGCTGTGGCAGAAAAAGGCTGGCGCTGTACTTCATCCATCATGCTTTCGGCCACGGCGCGCAACTGTTTTTGCACGATGGGATCCGCGCTGGCGATGGCCGTCACGTTAAACACCTGCATCACGCCGGCCACGGCGACGCCGATGATGACCATCGCGATGATGAGTTCGACCAGCGTGGTGCCGGCTTGCCTGCTGCCGGGCATGCGCTTACTGGACATAGCCGGTCGCTCCCTGGATCGCGATGGCCGTCTGGTTCGTCACGGTGACGGAGGTGGCCACCGTGTTGTTGCCCGCGCCGTCGCTGGTGATGGTGCCCGATGGCCGGAAGTACAGCGTACTGAACGCGGCGCCCAGCACCACCGACGTATCGGTGCTGGTGTAGCTGGCACTGCCGTCGGGCAGCGCCAGGGCCGTGTCGCAGGCGCTGGCATTGCCGCCCGAAGCGATCGACAGCGAAACCGCATTGGCGGAAAGGGCCGCGCACACCAGGCGGCGGTGGCTGACCGACGTCTTTTGCGCATAGCGCAGCGCGCTGACCACTTCGGCGCGGAACGCCGGGCCGGAAAATTCCTTGCCGGTCAGGCGCGGCAGGGCCACCGCCGCCAGCACGCCGATGACCACCATTACCGTCACCAGTTCCACCATGGTGTAGCCGTGGGGGCGGGTCAATTGAACACCTCGCGCACGTGCACGATGCCTTTGGTTTCCTGCGACTGGACGCCGAATACCGCGCGGGCGGCAGGGTCGGAGATATACGCGCCGTTTTCGCAGCCATAGTAGGAGCGCAGGCCGGGCAGGCTGTTGGCCGCCGTGCCGCCCACGGGGGTCTTGGTGGCGCCGATGCAAAAGGCGTTGTCGCCGGTACTGTTGCCGAGGTTGGTGGTGACGTAAGTCCATCCCTTGACCTTCGGGGACTGTGTGTTACTGATGGTGAGCGTGCCTTTGCCCGCGTCCAGTTTCGTATCGGATGCGGGCCCCGCGGGCGTCACGTTTTGCGCGCCGTAAAATCCGACCGACGCCGGTTTGATGATCGTGGTGGAATCATCGCCATTGACGACCCATACCGAGCCGTTCCAGTACTCGGCCTGCACCGGCATGCGCAGCGACGACAGCGAGCTGGCGTAGGCGTTGAACAGGCGCAAGCGGCCATAGCGCATTTCCACCTTGGCGTCATACAGCGACGGGCTGGCGCCGCTGGCCGATGTCGCGGTACCCGGGCTGGCTTCGGCGGCGCGCAGGTAAATGGTTTGCGGACGCAGCAGGGTGGCCGTGGCGCCGCCGGTGACGGCGGGGAAAGTGAACGTTACCGCCTGGTCGGCGTAGCCGGCCGGGTTATTGTTGCTGGACACCAGCGTGCCAAAGGCGCTGGCGGAAATGCTGGTGGTGTTCAGCGTGCCGACCGTGCCTGCCACGGCGGTACCTGTGGAAGTCACCGCCGACAATGCGATATCGCGCGCATAGGTCGGCGAATAGTAATTCTTCGTGGTGCCGCCGCTGCCATTTTTTGCCGTCACGCGGATATTGAACGGTACGCCGGAATACGCAAACTTCGTGGTGGTCGGGTTCAAGTCCACCTGCAGGTACGCCGGCCCGAACTTGCCGCCGGTGGCGGTGGCCGCTCCAAATGAACCGGAACAGCTGGAGCCGCCCGTATTGGTCGTGCCGGTCACCGCCAGGCCCGTGCTCATGTACGTGCTCGGGGTGGTATAGCCGCTGCTGGTCATTGCAACGCTGGCGTCCAGCGTGCCCACTTCGCTGTACTTCAAGCCCGTGGCGGTGCTGACACCATTGGTAAAGGCCGGCATGTTGACCAGGCCGGCGCTGCTGAGTCCTCCGCTGAACACGCCGGCGGTCACGCCGCCGCAGCGGCTGAACGTGACCGATGCGCGGTGGCCGTTGGATTCCCTGCCGAAGTTGGGCATCGCGGCGCCGCTGGCGTTGACGGCCGTGACGGTGGCGGAAAAGCCCACGTCGGCCTGCAGCGCCGTAGTGGTGGTGCCGATGACGAACGACGTGGGCGCGGCAATGAACGTGTCGTTGCCGGTAATGATGGCGGTACTGCCGGAGGCGTAGGCGGCAGTGACCATCACTTCGCCGGCGTCCGGATAACTGGCCACCAGCTGCGACGCGCCGTTCGAAAATGCCATGGGCAGTGACACGGCGGCGCCTGCATTGCAGGCGATGGATTTGCTGGTGCCGCCGTGGGCGACCGACAGTGATTTGGTGCCGCTGGACGGATCGGAGTAGCTGCACGAAAAATACACGTTGTTGGTCCCGTCCGGCAACGTCGGCACGCAGGCGCTGCTGTTGTCGGCTTTCTTCACGGCCTTGAACGTCACTGTCTGGCTGACGCCGGCGCGGTGGTCGGGGATATCGAAGACGAACCCTGAATCGGCATAGGTGTAGTTGCAGCTGGCGGCGCTGCCGTTCCAGCACGTGGTGCCGGACGTCGGGGTGCTCGACAGCGCGGAGGTGCTGAACGTCGCGGTCTGCGCCGTGGTGACCGGCACCGACACGGTGGCGCTGCTCTGGCCGGCGGCAATCGTGAACGGCACGGTGGCCAATACCGCGCCGCCGGCAGTTTTTGCCTGCACGTTGCCGCTGATGCCGCTGGTATTGAGCGTGCACGACCCGCCCGTGTCGGCCCCGCTGCACGCATTGACCGTGACGGAGGCCGGCACGCACGTTACACCGGCGCCGCCGTGGTCGAGCCGGACGTGGTGTACGCCGCAACTGCCCACCACCAGTTCGCACAGGTTGTCGCTGCCATTCCAGCACGTGCCCTTGGTGGTGGTAGTCTTGCTGAGATTGTCGAACGACAGGTAGGCGGTCTGTTCGGCGGTAATCGCCGGCAGTGTGACCGTGGCGGAGCTGCTGCCCGAGGGAATGGAGAACGCCACGCTGCCCAGGTCGGTATCGTCGATGGCATCGGCCGTCAGCGTGCCGCTGACGCCGCCGGTATATGCCGTGCAGCTGCCGCTGCTGTCGGCCGAATTGCAGGCCGTGACGGTGACCGATGTGCCGGCGCAGGTGGTGGTGCTCGGTGCGTACGTGGCCCGCACGTGGTGCAGCGCCGTGGCGCCGCCGGTGCAGGTGATATTGATCTTGGAACCCGTCACGGTGCAACTGCCGTTGATGATGACGTTCTTGGCGCCGGTCAGGTTGGCGCCCACCGTCACGTTGCCGTTCACTGTCGAATCCTTGGACAGCGTGAGGCTGCCGCCGGACTGCAGATTGCCATCGACGCGCGCATTCTTGGCAAACGCAATGTTGCCGCCCGCCGTGATGTTGATGTCGACGTCGGTATCTTTTTGCATCGACACGCTGCCGCCCACGGTCAACTGGAATGTATAGCCATTGTTGTTGGTGGTGAGGTTTTTTTGCGACGTGAAGTTGCCGCCCACGCGTAAAGTGAGGTTGGACGTGAGGTAAAGCTCGGCGTCCTTGTCCAGGCTGATGCTGCCGCTGCAATCGTAGATGGTGGCGGTCGCCATGACACAATTGAACGGGGCGGACGTCAGCGCGGCGGGCAGTGTGTACGACGTGGTGAACGTGATGGCGCGGGCAGGCGGCGTGGACCACAGCAGCAGGGCGGCGACGAGCCAGAGCCCGGTCGCCCGCAGGGTCGTCAACAGGCGGCGGGGGCCGGGATCGACCTGCGGGGTGTGCGTCATGGGCTGGATGAAACCGGTGAAAAAGACAGGCAAGCGGCGTATGCATGCCATCAGATCATGCTGTAGAGGAATATGTCAAGTTGACAGCGCGTATCGTGCCACGGTCGCACGAAAAATTGATGAAATCACGATATTTTGTCTCGTCGTAGACAAAATCGGCCGGTTTTTCTCGCCTGACCGTGAATTTGCCCCTGAAAGCCACTGATTCTTGAATATAATCAAGCGTCTGCACGTCTTTCTGAACGTGCCGGCCTATCAACGAGACACGATGCATGGGTTTTTGGGGAAAAACTAAAAAGAAGGATGGCTGGCTCGCCATTACGATAGTGGCGGACGGCGTGCTGGCTGCCGTGGTGCATCGCCGCCGCGACGCCAGGCCGTCCGTGCAGGCCGCCATGTTCTATCCCGGTGAAAAGCAGCTGGCCGGCCCCATCCTCGCGCGCCTGCACAAGGACATGCACACCGACCAGTACCGCTGCTCCAGCCTGCTGAACCTGGGCGATTACCAGCTGTTGATGATCGAGGCGCCCAACGTGCCGGCCGATGAAATGAAGACTGCCGTGACCTGGCGGCTGAAAGACATGATCGACTTCCCGGTGGCCGAGGCCACGGTCGACGTGGCGCAGATACCGCCCGCTAAAAACGGTCCGGCCCACAACAAGCAAGTGTTTGCGGTGGCGGCGCGCAACAGCGTGATCGAGCCGCACCAGAATCTTTTTACGGCCGGCAAAGTGCGGTTGTCCGCCATCGATATCCCGGAAATGGCGCAGCGTAATGTCTCCGCCATGCTGGAGCCCGAAGGACGCGGCGTGGCCATGCTGTCGTTCGACCTGGACGGCGGCTTGCTGACCGTGTCGTTTGGCGGCGAGCTGTACCTGGCGCGGCGCATGGATGTCACCCTGACGCAATTGCTCGGCGACGATGACGACAAGAAGCAGCAGCATTACGACCGCATCACCCTGGAGCTGCAGCGTTCGCTCGACCACTTCGAGCGCCAGTTCCAGTTCGTGGCGGTGTCCAAGCTGGTGCTGGCGCCCACCGGGGGCAGCAACCTGTTCACGTATTTGAAGAGCAACCTGTACCTGCCGGTCGAGATGCTGGACCTCGATACCGTGCTCGACCTGGACAAGGTGCCGGAATTGAAAGACCCGGCGCAGCAGGCGCGCTACTTCATGACCCTGGGCGCGGCGCTGCGCGATGAGGAGCGCGCGTCTTGAGCCAGCAGATCAACCTCTACAATCCGCGCTTCCGCAAGAAAACCAATTATGTGACCCTGAGCGCGCTGGCCGCCCTGGCTGGCGGGGTGATGGTGGCAATGCTGGCGTCCGCCCTGCTGGTGCAGCAGCGCGTCGCGGCCGTGCAGGCCGAGGCGGCGCGCGTGCAGCACCAGTTCAGCCAGATGGAGCAGGTGCAGAAAGCAATCGGCGCCAAGGCGCCGCCGCAAAAGAATCCGCTGGTGGCGGACCAGCTCGCGCAGGCCGAATCGGACAACCGTGCGCTGCGCGAAGTGTCGAATATCCTGGAGCAGGGGGAACTGGGCAATACGCGCGGTTATTCGGCTTATTTCAGCGCCTTTGCCCGCTCGCGCGTGCAGGGCTTGTGGCTGACCGGCGTGCAGATCGTCGGCGCCGGCAATGAAATCGGCTTGCAGGGCCGCGCGGTGCAGGCCGCGCTGTTGCCGGGCTACCTGAACGGGCTGGCGCGCGAACCGGTCTTGAAAGGCAAGGCGTTTGGCCAACTGGAGATGAACCAGGGCGGCGCCGCGCCCGCGGCGGGGGCCGCGTCCGCACCACCGGCCGCCGCGCCGGCCTTCGTGGAATTCAGCCTGCAGGCGCACCAGGACAGCGGCGCCATGGCCAGGGCGGAGGCGAAATGAAACAGCGCTGGAAACAGTGGTCGGCGAAATTCGACGCCATGTCCATGCGCGAGCGCCTGATGGTGGGCGGCGCCGTGGTGGCCGGCATCGTGTTCGTCATCAACAGCCTGGTGATCGAACCGGCGCTGGCCAAGGAAAAAGCGTTGAAGAGCGTGATCATGCAGCAGCGCACGGCAATATCGAACATGAGCCTGGATGTCATCCAGCGCGACCTGGCGGCGCGCACCGACCCGGACAAGGACGCCAAGGAACGCCTGGCGCAACTGACGCTGGACAACCAGCGCATGCGCGAAGCACTGCGCACCATGCAAAAAGGCCTGGTGGCGCCCGAGCGCATGGGCGTGCTGCTGCAACAACTGCTGGGCAACAGCCGCTTGAAGCTGGTGTCGCTCAAGACACTGCCGGCGCGCGGCATGAGCGATGGCCGCTTCTCCGAGCCGGAACCTGCGGCTGCCGTGGCCCCGTCTCCGGCGCCGGCCATGGTGCAGTTGCCCTCGTTGCAACTGACGCCACCCGGCGGGCCGGCTCCGCAGGGCGCCGCGCCCCCGCCGAAACCGCCGAAGCAGGAAGAATTGCTGTACCGGCACGGCGTGCAGATCGTGGTGGAGGGCAGTTACCTGGACATGGTGGCCTACATGCAGGCGCTGGAAGCCATGCCGGAACAACTGTTCTGGGGCAAGGCCACGCTCAATGCGCAGCAATACCCGAAAGCCACGCTGTCGCTGACCTTGTATACGCTGAGTCTGGATCAAAAATGGATGGCCCTGTGATGCGCTGCCTACGCCTGAGGCGCCAGTTACACCTGCTACGCCAGGGGGGGCGCGTGGGCGCGCCGCTGCCATGGCCGGCGCTGGCGCCGGCCGCCGCCGTGGTTGCCACGTTTGCCGCGTTTGCCGCCTTCCCGGCCGCCGCCGCCGGACAGGCGCTTGGCGATCCGACCCAGCCGCCGGCCGTGCTGGCCGCGCCTGGATCGGCGGCCGCGGTTCACGCCGCCGATCCTGCCGAACCTGCCGCGCTGCAGCTGCAATCGATCCTGGTCTCGCGCGAGGCGGGTGGGCGCCGCATCGCCGTGATCAATGGCGAAGTCGTGCGCGCGGGCGCTAAAATCGGCGACGCCGTGGTGGAAAGCGTGGGGGAATCCAGCGTGGTGTTGCGTCGAGGAAAAAATAAGCAAACCCTGCGGCTGTTTCCAGCCAGCGCCGGCGCGGCCAGGACGGGAAAATAATTCATGCGAAACGGTATCAACATGCAAAAACTGACCACGGCGGCCTGTGCGCTGGGCGCGCTGCTGGCGCTGGCGGGCTGCCAGGCGCCATCCCAGCGCGACACCATGGACGCGATCAGCAAGGAAATGCGCACCGCGGCCGCGAAAGCCCCGGCCGCTACCGCGCCCGATGCGGTGGAGGCGGCGCTGCTGCCGCCGCTGCCGACGCTGGCGTCGCAATTGCCCAAGGCCCGTCCGGTGCTCGATGAGCGCTTCAATGTGTCGTTCAACAACGTGCCGGTGCAGCAATTCTTCAATTCCATCGTGGCCGGCACCCGCTACAACATGCTGATCCATCCGGACGTCACCGGCAACATCACCGCGCACCTGAAGGATGTGACGTTGATGGAAGCGCTCGATGCGATCCGGGAACTGTATGGCTATGACTACAAGGTCGAAGGCACCCGCATCTACATCCGGCCGCTGACCATGCAGACCCGCATGTTCAAGGTCAATTACCTGACCGCCACGCGCAAGGGCACGTCCAACGTGCGCGTGTCGTCGACGTCGGTGGGTTCGGTGGGCGCGCAGACGTCGGGCAACAGTGGCAACGCGTCCGGCCTGGGCGGCCAGAACCAGCAACAGCCGCTGAACCAGCCCGGCCAGCCGGGGTTGCCGGGCCAGCAGGGCGCGCAGGACGCCAGCAACGTCACCACGTCGATGGAATCGGATTTCTGGAAAGACTTGAAGACCGCGCTCGATGCGCTGGTCGGCGGCCAGGGCGAAGGCCGCAGCGTGGTGATCTCGCCGCAATCGGGCGTGATCGTGGTGCGCGCCATGCCGGACCAGTTGCGGTCCGTGGACCAGTACCTGAAAGCCACCCGGCTTGCGGTGGAACGGCAAGTGATCCTGGAAGCGAAGATCCTCGAAGTGCAATTGAACAGCGGTTACCAGACCGGCATCAACTGGGCCTCGTTCGCCTCGTTCAAGACCGGCCATGACAACCGCGCCTCGACCGGTTTCCTGGCGCCCGGCACGTCGCTGGCGCCGCTGCCGTTTGCCGGCGGCCAGCCGCCCACCATGACCAGCGGCGGCACGGCCGGCATTTCCGCCAGCACCGGGTTCAATATCGCCAATGCGGCAGCCAATGCCGGTTCCCTGTTCGGCCTGGCCTTCCAGACCAGTAACTTCGCCGCCATGATTTCGTTCCTCGAATCGCAAGGTTCGGTGCATGTGCTGTCGAGCCCTCGCATCACCGCCATCAACAACCAGAAAGCCGTGCTGAAAATCGGCACCGACGAATTCTATGTGACCGGCGTCAGCACCACCACCAACAATACCGCGGCCGGCAACACCACCAGCCCGAACGTGACCTTGCAGCCATTCTTTTCCGGCGTGGTGCTGGACGTGACGCCGCAGATCGATGACGAAGGCGGCATCATGCTGCACGTGCACCCGTCGGTCAGCCAGGTCACCACGGTCAACAAGACCGTCAACCTGGGCAGCGCCGGTTCGCTGAACCTGCCGCTGGCGGCGTCGAGCACGTCGGAAATGGACAGCATGGTGCGCGGCCAGGATGGCCAGATCGTCGCCATCGGCGGCTTGATGCGCCAATCCACCACCAACGACGCGTCGCAGGTGCCGGGCGCGGACAAGGTGCCGCTGCTGGGCAACCTGTTCCGCAACACCGACCAGAAAACCCAGAAGCGCGAACTGGTGGTGCTGATCAAGCCGACCATCGTCGACGGCCCCGGCGCATGGAGCCAGGATGCGGAAGAGGCGGCGCGCAGGATCGAACAGCTCGATCCGCGCCGCGCCAACGGGCGCAATTGAGGGGCCGCCATGTATGAATCGCATTTCGGCCTGCGTGAAGTGCCGTTTTCCATCACGCCGGACACCAGTTATTTCTTCACCAGTCCGCACTCGCAGGAGGCGCTCAATACGCTGCTGGTGGCGGCCCGCACCGGTGAAGGCTTCATCAAGATCACCGGTGAAGTCGGCACCGGCAAGACGCTGCTGTGCCGCAAATTCCTGGCCACCCTCGGCGAGGAATTCGTCACGGCCTACATCCCCAACCCCTATCTCGAGCCGCGCACGCTGATGCTGGCGCTGGCCGATGAACTGGAATTGACGCTGGCGCGCGACGTCGACCAGCACCAGATGCTCAAGTCGATTACGTTCCGCCTGCTGGAACTGGCGGGGCAGGGCAAGCAGGTGCTGCTGTGCCTGGACGAAGCGCAAGCCATTCCGATTGAAAGCCTGGAAGCGCTGCGCCTGCTGACCAACCTGGAAACGGAGAAACGCAAATTGCTGCAGATCGTGCTGTTCGGGCAGCCGGAACTCAACGCGCACCTGGAAAGCCCCACCATCCGCCAACTCGCGCAGCGCATCACGTTCCACTATCACCTGGGTGCGCTGTCGCGCGACGACCTCGATTATTACCTGGCGCACCGCCTGCGCGTGGCCGGTTATGCGGGCGGGCGCCTGTTCACCGTGGCGGCCGTGCGCAAGCTGTATGCCGCCACCGGCGGCATTCCGCGCCTGGTCAACATCATGGCGCACAAGGCCATGATGCTGGCATATGGGGCCGGGCGGCGGCAGGTCGACAAGCAGCACGTCCAGGCTGCCGCCGCCGATACCGTGGGGGGACGCCGCGCGGGCGCGCGGTGGCCGTGGATCGCGGCGGCGGCCGCCGCTTTGCTGGCGGCAGGCGGCGGCCTGGCGTGGGCGCTGGTTAAGTGAGCGGCGGCCTATGAGCTTGATCAACAAGATGCTGCAAGACCTCGATGCGCGGGGCGGCGCCGGCGCCAGGGCCGGCGGGGAAGCCGTACGGCCCGTGGCGGCTGCGGGCGGCCAGTCGCGCGCCGTGATGGCGCTGCGCACCGGCGTGGCGCTGACGGCGCTGGCGCTGGCGCTCTGGTATGGCTGGAGCGAGTGGCGCAAGGGGCATGCTCCGGCGCCGGCCGGTCCGGCTGCGGCCAAGGCAAGCGGCGCCGGCGGTGTTGCTGCTGGTGGCGCCGCTGTGTCGGGCGCTCCCGTTGCGGCGGCGGGTGCGGCGGCGGGTGCGCAGGGCGGCGCCGGTGCCCCGGCGGCTGGTCCGTCCAGTGCCGCGCCGGGCGCGGGCCCCGCTGGCGAGCCGCAGCGCGCCGGACAAGGTGCCGCCCCGGCGGGCGTGGCTCCCACGACATCAATGAACGCGGCGCTGGCGGAAAGCCGGGCGGAGCGGGCCGAGCGGATCGCGGCGCGCCACCAGCGTGAAGCGGCGGCGCAGCAGGCGCCGGCCGACCTGGCCGCGCAACTGGAAGAGGCGCGGCGCAAGGCGCGCGATGCAAGGGCCGAGGCGAAGGCGCTGGCCGCGTCCCATGCGGGCGCGGCGGACGCGAAAGCAGCGCGGGGTGCGAACGCGGAAGCCGGCGCGGCGCCGGCCCGGGTTGCGCGGGCGCAGCCGCAGGCCGCGCCGCCGCGGCAGCGCGAGCCCGAAGCGGCCGGCGTCACGGTGACGTCGCAGCAGCAAGCCGACAATGCCTACAAGCGCGCGCTGGGGGCGCTGCAGGATGGCCGCGTGCAGGATGCGATGGCCAACCTGGAACAGGCCGTCTATGCCTATCCGCGCCATGACGCGGCGCGCCAGGCGCTGGTGGGCCTGTTGCTGGAAGCGCGCCGCCACGACGAAGCCATGCGGCACTTGCAGCTGGGCCTGGGTCTCGACCCGAAACAGCAGCAGATGGCGATGTTGCTGGCGCGGCTGCAGATCGAACGCGGCGGCCCCGCCGTGGAAACGCTGATGCGCACCTTGCCTCATGCCGGCAACAATCCCGATTACCTGGCTTTCCTGGCGGGCGCGCTGCAAAAGGCGCAGCGTCACCGCGAAGCGGTGGAACAGTACCAGGCCGCGCTGCGCCTGATGCCGCAAAACGGGGTCTGGTGGATGGGGATGGGCATTTCCCTGCAGGCGGACAAACGCAACGCCGAAGCCATCGATGCCTACAACCGGGCCAAGGCCGGCGGCAGCCTGTCGCCGGAACTGGCTTCCTACGTGGAGCGCAGGCTCGCACAGCTGGCGCGCTGAGGGCATGGCGCCCGGACGCGCAGGCGTCCGGGCAACGCGCGCGCTGGAGGACTGGCTCGTCCCGCCGGCCGCAGGCGGGCGCCCTCAGGCCGGCTGACGCTACAGGCTGGCCTGTTCGCCCCAGATCTGTTTCATGGAAAAGCGCACGTCGGCCTGGTCTTCGCTGAGGGCTTCGCTGATGGCGCAATCGGGTTCGCTGGAGCGGCGCAGCACATGGATGATGCCCGTGGCGTCGCGCAGCGGCTTGCCGGCCGCGTCGCGCAGGCATTGCACCTGCACGTCACCGTCGCCGTCGCGCTGCGTCACCACGCCGATTTCCGCATTTTCCAGCCGCACCAGGGTGCCGGGCGGGAACTTGCCGAGACGGGCGGCAAATTGCGCGCACAGCGCCGTGTCGGCAAATTTCGCCTCATCGCCGATGATGCTGGCCAGCGCCCTGTCCGGCGGGATCGAGGAGCGGTAGTTGCGGGCCGACACTTGCGCGCAATAGCGGTCCGCCAGGCTGATCAGGCGGGCATTCTGCTGGATTTCCACGCCGGAGCAGCCGACCGGATAGCCGCTGCCGTCGTCGTTTTCGTGGTGCTGCAGCACGCACGCGATCCAGTCTTCGTCGCTGACGCCCGCATCGCGCAGCAAGTCCACGCTTTCCAGCGGATGGCGGCGTACGATCGACATTTCCTCGCTGGTCAGCGCGGAGGCGCGGTGGAACGTGTTCTGGTAGCGCAGCATGCCGACGTTCATGGTCAGCGCCGCCGCGGTGATGGTGAGCAGTTCGCCTTCCGCCTTGCGCAAGCCACGCGCAACCACGATGGCGACGATCGCGGTTTCCAGGCAATGGCGCACGGCATAGGTGCCGTTGATCTGGTTCAGAAAGATGCACGCCAGCGCGATGTCGGGATTGATGTCCACCGCGCGGATCACGTCGCGCGCGATGGCGCGCAATTCGCTTTCCGCATTGCGCTCGCTGCGCAAGTCCGCCAGCAGTTTCTCCAGCCGGCGGTTTGCCGCATTCAATTCATGCAGCACCGAAGGCGCCGCCTTGGGCGCATGGGCGTCACCCATGACAAGGTCTTTCAAGCTGCTGATGTATTGATTCATGATCGTCCCCACCACTGCCAGCGCAGCCTGCCCGTGGCGGCTGCTTTTTCAGATGCGCGCCAGCCGCTCGAGGGCAAGGGCCAGCGTGTCGTCTTTCTTGGCAAAGCAGAACCGCACGATGCCCGATTCCCTGCCTTGCCGGTAAAACGCGGACACCGGAATGGCTGCGACCTTGATTTCCGTGGTCAGCCATTCGGCGAATTCCGCTTCCCGCATGCCCGATATCCCATCATAACGCACACACTGGAAATAAGTGCCGTCCGCGGGCAACAACGTGAAGCGGCTGCCCTGTAAACCGTTGCGGAAAAGGTCGCGCTTGCGCTGGTAAAACGCCGGCAACTCGAGGTATGGCGCGGGGTCGGCCATGTACGCGGCGACACCGTGCTGCATCGGTGTATTCACGCTGAAAACGTTGTATTGGTGCACCTTGCGGAATTCCACCATCAGCGGGGCGGGCGCGGCCACGTAACCGATTTTCCAGCCCGTGACGTGGTAGGTCTTGCCAAAGCTGGACACCACGAACGCGCGCGCGGCCAGTTCCGGGTGGCGGCACACGGATTCATGGCGGGCGCCGTCATACACCATGTGTTCATAGACTTCGTCGGACAGCACCAGCACGCCGGTGCCGCGCACGATATCGGCCAGCGCCTGCAGGTCGGCCGCGCGCAGCACCGCGCCCGTGGGATTGTGCGGCGTATTGATCACGATCATGCGCGTCTTGGCGGTTACGGCGGCCTGCACGCGGTCCCACGGCACCGCATAGCCTTCGTCGCCCAATGTCATCTGCACCGTGACGGGGATGCCGCCGGCCAGTTCGATGGCGGGCAGGTAGGCATCGTAGGCCGGCTCGATGACGATGACTTCATCGCCCGGATGCACGGCGCACAGGATGGCCGTGGTGATGGCCTGCGTGGCGCCGGCCGTGACCGTGATTTCCGTATCGGCATGGTAGTTGCAGCCGTAGATGGCGGCCACCTTGGCGGCCACCGCGTGGCGCAGCACGGGGGCGCCGCTCATCATCGGGTATTGGTTGAAGCCGGCGCGCATGGCGTCTGTGACCATGTCGGCCAGGGCCGGGTCGCACGCGAAATCCGGGAATCCCTGGCCCAGGTTGACCGCGCCGTGTTCCTGCGCCAGCGCCGACATGCGCGTGAAAACCGTGGTGCCGACCGCCGGCAGGCGGGTGGCCATTGCAGGGGGGCGGAACATATCGGCGGCCGCTGGAGTGGTGCTTGGATGGTGTGGGCTGTTCATGGATGGTGTGTGCAGGATACTGTTGCGTATATTTTAATGCACGCCTAGGCCTCGGGGCGCCATGCGTCGGGAGCGATGATCTGGAACATGCCGGCCTTGGCGAGCTTGCGCGCCAGCTTCAGCAGCGCCTTGTCCTTGGTGATGAGGATGTCGGCGCCGGCGTCGCGCGCCAGTTCGAGGAATTTCTGGTCGTCGCGGTCGCTGCAAGCCGGCAGGCGGGTGCCTGAAACGGGCGGCGCCACCACGGTAATCAACTGGTCGAAACGCGCCGCGCAGGCCGGGCGGGTCTCGTCGTTCAGCGGCAGGTGCGGGTAGTGCAAGACCACCAGGTATTCTTCGCGGCAGTCGGCGCGCGTGATGGCCTGCACCGCGCCCGATTCCAGCGCGGCCAGCAGGGCCGCGCGGCGCGGATCGTTGAACACGAACAGGTCGAGACAGACATTGGTATCCAGCACCAGGCGTTTGGGCGGATTCGGTGGAACGGGTATGATGTCGGTCATTTTGATTCTGAGTAAGTTTTTTGATTGTATGCTGATAGTACTGTCGCCCGCAAAAAGCCTGGACCTCGAAACCCCGCCCACCACCAGCCTGCGCACCGAACCGCGTTTCCTTGACCACTCGTCCCAGCTGATCGAGCGCCTGCGCCAGTTCGCGCCGGCGGAAATCGGCAAGCTGATGGATATTTCCGATGCCCTGTCGGCGCTCAACGTGGCGCGCTATGCATCGTGGACCACCGATACCACCGAGGCGCGCCCGGCCGTCATGACCTTCAACGGCGACGTCTACGACGGCCTGGCCGCGCGCACCCTGACGCCCGAGCAGCTCGCGTACACGCAATCGCGCGTACGCATCCTGTCGGGCCTGTACGGCATGCTGCGCCCGCTCGATGTGATCCATCCGCACCGGCTGGAAATGGGCACCCGCCTGGCCAATCCGCGCGGCAAGGACTTATATGCATTCTGGGGCGATACCATTACGCACGCGCTGAACCAGTGCGCCGACGAACAGGGCGCCGGGGTGCTGGTGAACCTGGCTTCCGAAGAATATTTCAAATCGGTGCGCAAGGCCAAGCTCAAGGTGCCGGTGGTCACGCCGGTGTTCGAGGATTGGAAAAACGGCAAGTACAAGATCATTTCGTTTTACGCGAAGCGCGCGCGCGGCTTGCTGGCGCGTTACGCGGCGGTCAACCGCATCGATGATCCACAGCAATTGAAATCATTCGATACCGACGGCTATGCCTTCGTGCCGGACGCGTCGGACGAGCGCAACTGGATATTCCGGCGCCGGCTGGCGGCATAAAGGGAAACGCGCGGAGAAAACACGGGAAAGGCGCACGGGCGGGGCGGACCGGAGTGCGGCATCCGCTCCCCGGCCGCGCGGGGCGTCAGCCCCAGAATTTCCACCAGGCTTTATCCTTGTCGGTGCCTTCCTTGAGGAATTTACTGTCCGGATAGTTTTGCTTGAATACACGCAGCGCATCGTCGTGCAGCGCCTTGTTGCCCATCTTGTCGTAGCCGCGGATCATGATGTACAGCGCTTCCTCGATGGAAGGGGAATCGCGGTAATCGGCAATCACGCCCTGTGCGCGGTTGATGGCGGCCAGGTAGGCGCCGCGGCGGTAGTAATAGCGCGCCACGTGCACTTCATACGAGGCCATCGCATTGATCAGGTATTTCATGCGGTCCAGCGCGTCCGGCGTATACTGGCTGTTGGGGAATTTTTCCACCAGGGCCTTGAATGCGGCAAACGCTTCGCGCGTGGCTTTGGGATCGCGTTCGGTCGGATCTTGCTCGTAAATGAAATTCAGGAAGCTGATCTGGTCATTAAAATTGATCAGGCCCCGCAAGTAATACATATAATCAACGTTTGCGTGGTTCGGGTGCAGCTTGATGAAGCGTTCGACGGCGGCCAGCGCCTGGGCCTGGTCTTGCGCTTTGTACTGGGCGTAGGCGATATTCATTTGCGCCTGCTGGGCATAGGTACCGAACGGGTAGCTCGATTCCAGCCTTTCGAACAGTTGCACGGCCCGCTCGTAGTGGCCGCCGTTCAATTCATCCATGGCCTCCGAGTATAATTTCGTCGCGGACCAGCCTTTGGTCTCATCTGCCTTTTCCGGCAGCAAACTACACGCGGATAAGCCTAGCAGTACTACCGTTGCTGCAATTACCGATAATTTTTTTTGCATGTTGTTTCGCAAGAACGTTTAACCAAATTTGATACAACTGGCTGATTATAGCCGATGGGAATGCTGTGACTTTAAACAATAACGAATTAGACGCCGACACCGATGACTTCCTGGCCGATGACGAGGCCGGAGATCCGCTGGCGCCCATCGAACTGCAGCTGGGGCCTGAAGTCTGCGGGGAACGCCTCGACAAAGTGATTTCCAGGCTGGTGCCGCAATTTTCGCGCGGACGCCTGCAAATGTGGATCGAGGATGGCTTCGTCACGGTCGACGGCAAGCCCACCAAGACCCGCGCCACCGTGTACGGAGATGAAAAAGTCGTGATCCTGCCGCAGCCGGACCAGGAAGCGGAAGCCTTCAAGGCCGAAGCCATGGAGCTCGACATCGTGTATGAAGACGACCACCTGATCGTGGTCAACAAACCGGCCGGCCTGGTCGTGCATCCGGGCTCCGGAAACTGGTCGGGTACGCTGCTGAACGGCCTGCTGCACCACTGCCCGGGTTTGCGCGGCGTGCCGCGCGCCGGCATCGTGCACCGGCTGGACAAGGATACGTCGGGCCTGATGGTGGTCGGCAAGACGCTGGCCGCGCAGACCGAACTGGTCCGGCAACTGCAGGCGCGCACCGTGAAGCGCGAATACTGGTGCCTGGTATGGGGCACGCCGCAGCGCACCGGCACCATCAACCTGTCGATGGGCCGCCACCCGCGCGACCGCGTGAAAATGGCGGTGTCGACCACGATGGGTTCGAAACCCGCCATCACGCGCTATGAGCGCATCGAGTCGGGCACCCTGGAAGACCGCCCGGTCAGCCTGGTTCAGTGCCGGCTGGAAACCGGCCGTACCCACCAGATCCGCGTACACCTGTCGCACATCGGTTTCCCGCTGATCGGCGACCAGGTCTATGGCAAGCAGCATTTGACGCACTTCTTCCCACGCCAGGCCCTGCAGGCGCGCCGCCTGGGACTGAACCATCCCGCCACCGGCGAGGCCGTCGAATGGCGCGTGCCGCTGGCGGACGACTTCGCGGAGTTGCTGGAAGCGTGCGGCATTGAAAACCCGGGCTTGAACGACGTCGGCGCCGAAGACGACGATGCGCCGCTGGAATTCGATTTCGGCGATGATGACGACGATGACGAGCACGAAGTTGAAATCATCCGCCAATAAGTTGCCGGACACGCCAGGCTGGGCGGCGGCCGACTGGCCGGACTTGCCTGCCAACGTCGGCGCGCTGATGACGATGCGCCGCGGCGGCGTCAGCCTGGCGCCCTACGATGACGGCCAGGGTGGGGGCGGCCTGAACCTTGGTATCCACGTGGGCGACGCCCCGGAATGCGTGGCGGCCAACCGCGCCGCGCTGTCGGCGGTGTTGCCGGAACAGCCTGTATGGCTGAACCAGGTCCACGGCGTGGCGGTTGCCGATGCCGACCAGGTCGCCGACGGCAGCGTGCCGGAAGCCGACGCGGCGGTGGCGCGGCGTCCGGGCGCCGTGTGCGCGGTCATGACCGCCGATTGCCTGCCTGTCCTGTTTTGCGACAGCGCCGGCGCCATCGTCGGTGCGGCCCATGCCGGCTGGCGCGGGCTGGCCGGCGGCGTGCTTGAACAGACTGTGCAGGCCATGCGCAAGGAGGGCGCCGGGGAAATCCTGGCGTGGCTGGGCGCGGCCATCGGTCCGGCCAGGTTTGAAGTCGGCGAGGAAGTATTGAGCGCCTTCGCTGCGCGCGCCGCCGATGACGCCATGGGGCAGACCTTGCGCTCGGCGTTCGTGCCGGTCGCGGGCAAGCCGGGTAAATACCTGGCCGATATTTATAAGTTGGCGCGCTGCCTGCTCAACGCCATCGGTGTGACACGCATTGCAGGTGGCGAATATTGCACGGTCATGAATTCCGGCCGTTTTTATTCCTATCGCCGCGATGGTGTCACCGGCAGGCAGGCCAGTTTGATCTGGATCAAAGAACCAAGTTGATCGAAGTAGATATTCTGTTACTCCGGCGCACTGTCCTGGTGCGCACTAGGCACGGCGTCCGGTTTTGATGTATGCTGCGATGCAACATGCATTTGTTCCAGGGCGGCGCGCCGCCGGCGCCGCCGGCCTCCGCCCGTTATATAAATAAGTATTCCTAATGGCAAGACACAGTACATTAAAAACGTCATAATGCCGGCAATAAACGTCGGCTCGGTCAACGCCATCAGCGCGACCACGTAAATCCAAGCAACAGCAATCAGCAACATAAGCAGTCTCGGTTAACACTCATCCAATGGACTTAAACATGAAATTGCCTGATCCTCAAGCCTTTGCCAACGCCTGGATGTCGCAATTCAGCGACCCCAACCAGTGGCAATCCTGGTTCAACATGGTGCCCGAGGGACAGTCGAACCCGGTCTCGTCCATCCTGCGCGACGCCGGCGCCGCCATCAAGCCTGACGTGATCGAGCAACTGAAAAACGACTATATCGCCGAGTTTTCCGCGCTGTGGCAGGATTTCATGGCCGGCAAGGCGCCCGTGGTGTCGGACCGCCGCTTTTCGTCGCCCGCGTGGCAAAGCAATCCCGTCACGGCATTCAATGCCGCATCATACCTGCTGAACGCAAAATTCCTGACCGCGATGGCGGAGGCGATCGATGCGGCGCCGCAGCAAAAACAGCGTATCAGCTTCGCGGTGCAACAGGTGGTGGATGCGATGTCCCCCGCCAACTTCCTGGCCACGAATCCGGAAGCACAACAAAAACTCGTGGAAACCAAGGGTGAAAGCCTGACCAAGGGCTTGGCCAACATGCTGGCCGACATGAACAAGGGCCATATTTCGTTGTCCGACGAGTCGGCATTCGAAGTCGGGAAAAACCTGGCCAACACGCCCGGCCAGGTGGTGTATGAAAATGACCTGTTCCAGCTGATCCAGTACACGCCCACCACGGAAACCGTGCATGAGCGTCCCTTGCTGCTGGTGCCGCCGTGCATCAACAAGTTTTACATCCTCGACCTGCAACCTGAAAATTCGCTCGTGCGCTACGCGGTGGAGCAGGGCAATACCGTGTTCCTGGTGTCGTGGCGCAACCCGGACCAGTCGATGGCGAAAACCACGTGGGACGATTACGTCGAGCGCGGCGTGATCAATGCGATCCACCTGGTGCAGGAAATTTCCGGCCAGGACAAGCTCAATGTCCTGGGATTCTGCGTCGGCGGCACCCTGACCGGCACGTCGCTGGCGGTGCTGGCCGCGCGCGGCGAACAGCCGGCCGCCAGCGTCACGCTGTTGACCACGTTCCTGGATTTCAGCGATACCGGCGTGCTGAGCGTATTTGTCGACGAGGCGCAGGTGCAGTTGCGCGAGCAAACCTTGAAGGCAGGCGGCCTGATGCCGGGCCGCGACCTGGCCACCACCTTCTCCAGCCTGCGCCCGAATGACCTGGTGTGGAATTACGTGCAATCGAATTACCTGAAGGGCAATGAACCGCCGCCATTCGATTTGTTGTACTGGAATTCCGACAGCACCAACCTGCCGGGCCCGATGTTCTGCTGGTACCTGCGCAATACCTACCTGGAAAACAGCTTGAAAGACCCGGGCAAATTGACGGTGGCGGGTGAAAAAGTCGACCTGGGCGCCATCGACGCGCCGGCCTTCATTTATGGATCGCGCGAAGACCACATCGTGCCGTGGATGTCGGCCTATGCGTCGAACGATATCCTGAATCCGAAAAAGCCGAAAAACAACCGCTTTGTCCTGGGGGCGTCCGGCCATATCGCGGGCGTCATCAATCCGGCGTCGAAAAACAAGCGCAGCTATTGGACCAACGATGCGGCGCTGAAAAAGGGCGCAAAACGCCCCGATGCGCAAACCTGGTTTGACAACGCCACCGAGCACAAAGGCAGCTGGTGGCCGGAATGGGCGGCGTTCCTGGCCGAACATGGCGGCAAGGATGTACCGGCGCCGAAAATGCATGGCAGTAAGAAATACTTGCCGATCGAAGCCGCGCCCGGCCGTTACGTGAAAACCCGCGCCGACTGAAACCGGCAACCCGGCTGTTGCATTGCGGTCCCCGCCGCGACGCCACGCGAAAACCAGTGCCCGGCGCGTTTTTTCACTCTATAATAGGCGCAAGAGGCAAATGCAAAAAGCGGACCTTGGTCCGCTTTTTTTTCAAAATAACCGGGAAAGCGCTGCGGCGCAAAAATTGGAACTTGTGATGAGTAGTGTAAAGAAAAACGCGGAACGCTTGATCAAGAAATATCCGAATCGCCGTTTATACGATACGCAAACCAGTTCCTACATCACGCTGACCGATGTGAAGCAACTCGTGCTCGACAATGAAGAGTTCACGGTGGTCGATGCGAAATCCAATGAAGACCTGACCCGCAGCATTCTGCTGCAAATCATCCTGGAAGAGGAAGCCAGCGGCGTCCCGATGTTTTCGACCGGCGTGCTGGCGCAAATCATCCGTTATTACGGCCACGCGATGCAGGGGATGATGGGCTCTTACCTGGAAAAGAATGTCGAAGCGTTCACCGATATCCAGCGCAAATTCACCAGCGCCACGCTCGATGGCAAGCCATTCAGCCCGGAAATGTGGACTCAGTTCATGAATGTGCAGGGCCCGATCATGCAGGGCATGATGAACAATTACATCGACCAGAGCAAAACCCTGTTCGTGCAAATGCAGGAACAGATGCAAAACCAGAGCAAGTCGCTGTTCAGCGCGTTTCCGTTCATGAATCCGGTGCCGCCGTCGACCGACAAGAAATAACGACGTCGCCAATAAAAAGCCGGGTCGCAACCCGGCTTTTTTTTATCGGCGTACTGCCTTGGATTATTGCAGCAGCGAGATAACCAGCGCCGGCGTGACGTTACTCTTGCGCATCATCGCGGTGCTCGATTGCAGCAGCATCAATTGCACGGTGGCGTTGGCGGTTTCATCGGCAAAATCCGCATCCATATAGCGGCCCTCAGCGGACAGGCCATTTTCCACGGCGGTCTGCAGGTTGTTGAACGTGTGGTCGAGCCGGTTGATCAGCGCGCCGAGTTCCGAACGCGATTGCGCCACCAGGTTGATGGCGGTGGAAATGCGGCCGATCACCGCATTGGCGCCGCCGGAACTCAGCAATTCCGCGCCGGTATCGGTGACGCGGGTTTCAATGATATTGCCGGGCAAAACCACCTGGTAGGGCACATTCACGCCGGACGTATTGCGCGTCGCATCGAGCGCATTGTTGTACAGCGTTTCAAACTGGTATTGCGTGCTTTCCTCGGCAGTGGCGCCGAACTGGAAGCGCGTCAAAAAGTCATTGGCGGCTTTCCCGGTCAATAAGCCGTTTTCGCCATACAGCAAATCTTCCTTGACCAGGCGTTCGTTCTGCTTGCCCAGTTCATCGTATTCGGTTTGCATGGCTTGCCGGTCGGCGTCGGTATAGCTGGCGTCCGCGGCTTGCGTGGCGAGTTCCTGCATGCGGAACATGGAACGGTTCAAGCCTTCCAGCACGGCGTCCATGCTCTGCAACTTGGAAATGCTGTTTTGCGTGTTCCGCATTGCCATTTTCATGCCTGCATTTTGTGCGTGCAGGCGCGTGGCAATTTGCAGGCCGGCGGCATCGTCCTGGCCTGAGTTGATCCGGTAACCAGTCGCGAGTCGCTCGTTCGCCACGCTCAGCGAGCGCTGTGCGTGGCCGGCCGCGTTAATGGCGGCAAGCGAGGCGTGGTTTGTGTGCATGCTGAGCAAGGTACTTTTTCCCTTAGGAAAATCTTGGCTTGCGTTAATTGTACACCAAGCAGTTGCAACACTCTGATACATTTTTGCATCGGTGTGTATTTTCAGTTACTTGCGTAGTAAGTCAAGTGATGCGATCTGACTGGTCACCACACCAGCCGATATCAGCAGGATTCCGGCGCAGGCAAAACCAAACAAGCGTTTTTATGGGCCTATCGCTCCAACGATTTCGACGCCGCCCAACCGATCGAGCAGGAAGGCCGCGACCTCCCGGCCGAGGCCCGCACCTGCAATTACGCCAGCTGCAATCCAAACCGGTACTGGCCGAACTGCATGACTGGCTTCTGGCCACCAAGAAGGCCGGAGCCAAAGGCAGCAAAATAGGCGACGCGTTTGACCATGCCGTCAAACGCTGGCCTATCGTGGAATGCAACAGACCCGCTAACTGAACTGCGGACTGCCCGAATAGCCAGATCGACTCGTTGCTGCCACTGGCATCTTCCCAGGAAAACTAATCTGTCCCCTGCCGTGGGGCGGCTGTACGCTTACCTAGCGTACGAGTATCGTCGTGACAGGACGAGGGGCATTGCCTGTCCCAGACGTGTATACGCAATTCACCGGAAAGCAGTGTCTTAAACCGCCGGAAATGGAACTCCTGCCGTCTTAAATTGTCGAATTCACAGGTGCTCGCCGACGCGGCGCCCGTTCCGGTGATTTAAGACAGAGAACCCGGCCTTTCCGATAGTTTAAGACAGGAGTTTGCGAATGAATACGTATACGGGGCTGCAGATCCCCACACCCATCCTGCGCGAGTTGCTCAACTTCCTGCATAGTCAGAACAGCGATCTGGACCCTTCAGAAGCGGCGGCGCAAGCAATCCGTGCCTGGCTTGACGACATGCGCCGCAAAGTCTTGATGGATAAAGACCAGGAGCCGGACGGCTACTTCTGGAAAAACGTGTTCCTGCCAAATGGAACGCGCATTCAATTTGTCGGCAAGGCCAGCAGCCTTGGGTTTGCCCACATTGTTGGCGGCCAATTCGTCTATAAGGGGGTGCCGATGTCGCCCAACCAGTATGCAGCGCTGGCCAGCGAAAGCACACGCAATGCCTGGCGAGACCTCACCGTGCGCTTGCCAGGGGAGCCGCGGCCGAAACCGGCCTTCATTTTACGCAGGGAGCAGGGCGGCCGCCCGGCCAGGCGGCTTATCGGTAAAAGCCATGAACGCCCGACAGACGCGCAACTGCTTCCGCTACCGGACAAACCTGCCAGATCCACTTTGGTGGACATGCCGGAAATCCCGGCTTGGGTGATGAATAACCGGCGAAAGAATTGCAAATGTTTGGGTGATACCATGTTCGAAGATTGAAAGCTGTGCGAAGGCGCCTCAGGCGCCCTCGCGAGTAGCGCGTAACGGCTTACTCGTTATCGAGCAACACGTTATAAATCACCGCGCCCAGGATGGCGCCCACGATCGGGGCGACCCAGAACAGCCACAGGTCGCCCAGCGCGCCGGTTTGCGCGAACAGGGCGGGGCCGGTGCTGCGGGCCGGGTTGACGGACGTGTTGGATACCGGGATCGAGACCAGGTGGATCAGGGTCAGGCACAGGCCGATAGCCAGGCCGCCAAAGCCGCCGGCTGCGCGCCTGGCAGTGGCGCCGAGGATCACCATCAGGAAAATCGCCGTCATCACCACTTCGCACACCAGTACCGACACCATGCTGAAGCCGCCGGGCGAATTCGCGCCATAGCCGTTCGAGGCGAAGCCGCCCACGCCGCTGAAGCCGGTCTTGCCGGAGACTATCAGGAACAGCACCGCGGCTGCGGCGATCGCGCCCAATACCTGCGACACGATATAACCCGGCAATTCAGCCGCGTTGAACCGCTTGCCGACCACCAGGCCGATCGAGACTGCGGGGTTGAAGTGGCCGCCCGAGACCGGGCCCAGCGCATAAGCGCCGGTCAGGACCGTCAGGCCGAACGCCAGCGACACGCCCAGCAGGCCAATGCCGACTTGCGGAAACGCAGCCGCCAGTACGGCGCTGCCGCAGCCGCCCAGGGTCAGCCAGAAGGTGCCGAGGAATTCCGCCGAACATTTTTTTACATTGCTCATTATTAGCCTTTTATTGTTAAGTAACCAAAAATATAACACCGTGGTTATATAACATATAAGCTTTACCGAAAGCAATTACTTAGAGTAACAAGTCGACCTCCGCTGTTCGTGGTGAGGGTAGGTCGATGCGCTATAATGGCCGATTCGCTCCAATTTTCCATAGTGATTGACCATGCACGAAATTTCCCGCATTCCCAAGGATAAACAAGCTGCCGCCCCGGCTACCGCTGGCGGCGCCGCGCCGAAAGTCGGCTTTGTTTCGCTCGGCTGCCCCAAGGCGCTGGTCGATTCCGAACAAATCCTGACCCAGCTGCGCGCCGAAGGTTACGAGACGGCGAAATCGTATGACGGCGCCGACCTGGTGATCGTCAATACCTGCGGTTTCATCGATGCGGCCGTGCAGGAATCGCTCGATGCGATTGGCGAAGCGCTGGCGGAAAACGGCAAGGTCATCGTGACCGGCTGCCTCGGTGCGAAAAAGGATGGCGACGGCAATGACTTGATCAAGTCCATCCACCCGAAAGTGTTGGCCGTGACTGGCCCGCACGCGCTTGGTGAAGTCATGCAGGAAGTGCACCACCATTTGCCGAAGCCGCATGAGCCGTTCATCGACCTGGTGCCGCCGCAGGGCGTCAAGCTGACGCCGAAACACTATGCCTACCTGAAGATTTCCGAAGGCTGCAACCACCGCTGCAGTTTCTGCATCATCCCGTCGATGCGCGGCGACCTGGTATCGCGCCCGATCGGCGAACTGATGCTGGAAGCGGAGAACCTGTTCAAGTCCGGCGTCAAGGAATTGCTGGTGATTTCGCAGGATACCTCGGCCTATGGCGTGGACGTGAAATTCCGCTCCGGTTTCTGGAACGGCCGCCCGATCAAGACCCACATGACGCAACTGGCCGAAGCGCTGTCGCAACTGGCCAAGCAGTATGGCGCGTGGGTGCGCATGCACTACGTGTACCCTTACCCGCACGTGGACCAGGTGATCCCGCTGATGGGCGAAAACCTGCTGCCTTACCTGGACATCCCGCTGCAGCACGCGCACCCCGATGTGTTGAAGCGGATGAAGCGCCCGGCCAGCGGCGAGAAAAACCTGGACCGCATCCAGGCATGGCGCGCGATGAATCCGGACTTGACGATCCGCTCGACCTTCATTGCCGGCTTCCCGGGCGAAACCGAAGCCGAATTCGAATACCTGCTGGACTTCCTGAAGGAAGCGCAGATCGACCGCCTCGGCT
>CBIHOX010000015.1:0-65162 GCA_966211685.1 uncultured Pseudoduganella sp. | reverse complement strand
CGTGCGCACCATCACGCTGGCGCTGACCACGATGACCGTGGTCACCGCCCCGGAACAAGTCAATGCGGAACTGGCCAAGGTCGACGAAGCCCGCAAGCGCTACCGCGAAGCACGCGACAAGCTGGCCGCGATGATGACGGAAGACCAGGAAAAAACCCTGCTGGCCGCCGTCGATGAAGCGCTCAAGTCCGGCGCGGAAAAGAACAACCAGCTGATCAAGCTGCGCAAGGAAGGCGCCACCGAGGAAGCCGTCAACTACCTGTTGAAGGAAACCGGTCCGGTACAGACCAGGGCGCTGGCGGCGCTCAACGATGTCTTCACCTATGAAACCAAAAAAATGGATGAAGCCGGCGCCGACGTGCAAGAGGTGTACAGCAATGCCCGCATCCTGCAACTGGCGCTGGGTACGCTCGCCATGGCGATGGGCGTCAGCGTGGCGTGGTTCATCACGCGCTCCATCACGGTGCCGCTGAACCGCGCCGTGGCGGTGGCGGAAACCGTGGCGTCGGGCGACCTGTCGTCGCGCATCGATATCGACGGCAAGGATGAAATGGGCCGTCTGCTGCAGGCGCTGAAGAAAATGAACGACGCACTGCTGGGCGTGGTGGACCAGGTGCGCGAAGGCACGGAAGCCATCAACACGGCGTCGCATGAAATCGCGGCCGGCAACATGGATTTGTCGGCGCGTACCGAGCAGCAGGCCAGTTCGCTGGAACAGACGGTGTCGTCGATGGAACAGCTGACTTCCACCGTGCGCCAGAACGCCGACAATGCGCGCCAGGCCAACACCTTGGCGCAATCGGCGTCGGACGTGGCGTCGCGCGGCGGCGCCATCGTGTCGCAGGTGGTCGATACCATGGGCGCCATCAATGCCTCGTCCGGCAAGATCGCCGACATCATCGGCGTGATCGACGGCATTGCCTTCCAGACCAATATCCTGGCGCTGAACGCGGCGGTCGAAGCCGCGCGCGCCGGCGAACAGGGCCGCGGCTTTGCCGTGGTGGCGTCCGAAGTGCGCTCGCTGGCGCAGCGCTCGGCGGCGGCGGCCAAGGAAATCAAGGAATTGATCGACGCATCGGTGGCCAACGTGGACGCCGGTTCGCGCCTGGTCAACGATGCCGGCCAGACCATGGGCGACATCGTCGACAGCATCCAGCGCGTGGCCGACATCATGGGTGAAATCACGTCGGCCAGCCAGGAACAGACGCTCGGCATCGAACAGATCAACCAGGCCATCGCGCAAATGGACCAGGGCACGCAGCAGAACGCGGCGCTGGTGGAACAGGCCGCCGCCGCCTCGCAAAGCATGCAACAGCAGGCCGACAAGCTGGCGCACGTGGTGGGCTTCTTCTCGACCGGCGGCCAGGCCAGGACCGCGGCCCTGACCGCCCCGGCGGCCCCGTCGCGCGCCGTGGTGGTGGCGCCCAAGCCGGCGCGCGCGGCCGGCAGGCCGGCCGCAGGTAAGGCAGCGAACAAGCCCGCAGCCAAAACAGCCGCCAAACCGGCCGCCAAGCCTGCCGCGCAGCAGGATGAGTGGGAAGAGTTTTAAGCCGCAGCCAGCCACTGCTGGCGCGTCATGTAGTCATGTAGGGCGGATCAGGCGCGCAGCGACGTAATCCGCCATGCCGGCGTGACCGGGACGCCGGCAGTGCCGGATTACGCGCTCGCGCGCCAATCCGGCCTACGGATCCGCGTATCCGGGCCAGGCCGCGATTTATCGCAGCGCGGCCAGCAGCGCCCGTATCTGTTTCAACGTCAACACCAGGTCCGGCGCCCGCAGCCGGATCGCTTCCTTCGGCATCAGCGGCGATTGCGCTTCTTGCGGGTCTTGCACCACCGTCAGGCCGCCCGCCGCGCCGATCGCCGCCAATCCGGCCGCGCCGTCATGGCTGGCGCCGGTCAGCAGGATGCCCACCACGGCGGGCCCGTACGCATCGGCAGCCGACTGCATCGCGAAATCGATGGCGGGGCGGGGAAAAATGTGCAGTGGCTCGTTACTCAATGAAAAGGTGGCGTCGTTTTCCACCGACAGGTGGTAGTCGGCCGGCGCGAAATACACGGCGCCGGGGGCCACGTCGGCCTTGTCGGCGGCTTCTCGCACCGGCGCCTGCAGGCGCGACGCGAACAGGTCGGCCAGCTGGCTGGCGCGCCCGCGCAGCATGTGCACCACCACCACCACCGGCACCGGCACGTCCGGCGGCAGGCCGGGCAGGATATCCATCAGCGCCGCCACGCCGCCGGCCGACGCGCCGATCACGGCCGCCTCGAAAGGGCGCTGCCGCAGCAGCGCGTCCAGCCAGGGGTCCGATGGCGCCGGCGCCGTCGTCGTCATGACAGTTTCCGGTAGACCCGCTCGCGCCGCGAAACCGCTTCGAAGCGCGAGGCATAGGTGGAAAAATCCAGGGTTTCCTTGCTGCCCAGGCCAAGGAAGCCACGGTGGCACAGCGATTCGCGGAACAGGCCGAAGGCCCGCTCCTGCAGCGGCTTTTTAAAGTAGATCAGCACGTTGCGGCAACTGATCAGATGCGTTTCCGCGAACACGCTGTCGGTGGCCAGGCTGTGGTCGGCGAACGTGACGTTTTCGCTGAGCGAGCGGTCGAACAGCGCGGCGTTGTAGGCGGCCGTGTAATAGTCGGAAAATGCGCGCCGGCCGCCGGCCGCCTGGTAATTGGCCGTGTAGCCGCGCATGGCCTCGAGCGGGAATACGCCCTTGCGGGCTTTTTCCAGCGATTCCGGATTGATGTCGGTGGCATAGATCAGCGAGCGCTCCAGCAAGCCTTCCTCATGCAGCAGGATCGCCAATGAATACACTTCCTCCCCGGTCGAGCACCCGGCTACCCAGATTTTCAACGACGGGTAGGTCGACAGCACCGGCAGCACGTGTTCGCGCAGCGCCGCGTAGTACGGCGGGTCGCGGAACATTTCCGTGACCGGGATGGTGAGGAATTGCAGCAGTTGGGAAAACGCGGCCGGTTCGTGCAGCACGCGCGACTGCAGCATCGACACGGTATCGCATGCCATTTCACGCATGGCGTGCAGCACGCGCCGCTTTTGCGACGCCAGCGTATAGTCGCGGAAATCATAGCTGTACCGCTGGTAAATCGCTTCCATCAGCATCGCCAGTTCGATGTCGGTGCTGGTGGGCGGCGGCTGGTGACTGCGGGACATGGCGCTCCTCACAGGCCGCCGGCGCCCGGCATCCAGACCCGCAGCAGCGAGTACAGGCGCGACAGGTCGATCGGCTTGGCCAGGTAATCGTTGGCGCCGGCGGCCAGACATTGTTCCTGGTCATCCTTCATGGCCTTGGCCGTGATGGCGATGATCGGCAGGCGCGCGAAGCGGGCGTCCTCGCGGATGCGGCGCGTCGCTTCCAGGCCATCCATCACCGGCATCATGACATCCATCAGCACCAGGTCGATGTCCGCCACGGCCTTGACCTTGTCCAGCGCTTCCACGCCGTTGCGGGCGATTTCCACCAAGGCGCCCTTTTGCTCCAGCGCGCTGGTGAGCGCGAAGATGTTGCGCACGTCGTCATCGACCAGCAGGATGCGGCGGCCATCGAACACGCGGTCGCGGCTGCGCACGGTCTTGAGCATGCTTTGCCGCTCGCTCGACAGTTCCGATTCCACCTTGTGCAGGAACAGCGTGACTTCATCGAGCAGGCGTTCCGGCGAACGCGCGCCCTTGATGATGATGGAGCGCGAATATTTGTGCAGGTCCGCTTCCTCGGCGCGCGTCAGGTTGCGCCCGGTATAGACGATCACGGGCGGGAACGATGCGATCTCTTCCTGCGACATGCGCTGCAACAATTCATTGCCCTGCATGTCCGGCAATTTCAAATCGATGATCATGCAATCGAAGATCGTGCTGCGCAACTGCGCCAGCGCCGCTTCGCCCGACTCCACCGCCGTGATGTCGATGTCGTCGTCGGCGATCAGTTGCACCATGCTGTCGCGCTGGCGCGCATCGTCTTCCACCAGCAGCAGGCGCTTGATTTTTTGCGTGAACTTTTGTTCCAGGCGCTGGAACACCGCTTCCAGTTGGTCGCGCGTGGTGGGTTTCAATGCATAGCCGACCGCGCCCATGTGCAGCGCGGCTTCCTCGTTGTCGGCGGCCGACACCACGTGCACCGGGATGTGCCGCGTTTCCGGGTTGTCCTTCAATTGCTGCAGCACCGACAGGCCGGAACGGTCCGGCAGGCGGATATCGAGCAGGATCGCATCGGGCTTGTATTGCGCGGCCAGTTGCAAGCCTTCGTCCGCCGCGAACGCGACCAGGCAGCGGTAGCGCATGTCGTGCGCCAGGTCGTACAGGATGCGGGCAAACGCCGGTTCATCCTCGATCACCAGCACCAGCCGGTCGGGCGGCGGCGCCAGGTTGCGGTCATCTTCAAACGGACGCGGCGCCGATGAGGGCGCCGGCGTGGCGGCCAGCGCGGCGCGGGCCGGAGAGGTGCCGCCGGCGGGACCGTTGACGCCGGCAACGCTGCCAGCGGCCGTCAAACCGGCGGGACCGCTCATAGCGGCGGCAGCCGCCATACCCGCGGCCCCCGCATCACCGGTTGTGCCGGCCGCACCGCCCGTCCCGGCAGCGGCGGCGCCGGCCGCCATGGCGGCAGTACCGGTCGTATGGGCCGCCACCTGTCCTGCACCGCCCTGTTGCGGCGGCACATACCAGACCGGCAAGGTCAGCGTGAAGGTGCTGCCTTCGCCCGGCGCGCTGGCCAGCGTGATGTTGCCGCCCAACAGGCGGGCCAGATCGCGCGAGATCGCCAGTCCCAGCCCGCTGCCGCCATAGCGGCGGCTGGTGCTGCCGTCGGCCTGCTGGAAGGCGCCGAAGATGGTTTCATGCTGGTCGGCCGCGATGCCGATGCCGGTATCGCTGACGGCAAAGCACAGGCAACCCTGGCTGCCGGCAGCGATGCGCAGGGTCACGCTGCCGTGGTCGGTGAACTTGATGGCGTTGGCCAGCAGGTTTTTCAGGATCTGTTCCAGCCGCTGGCGGTCGGTAAACATCGCGGCCGGCACGTCCGGCGCCAGCTCGACCTTGAATTGCAGGCGCCGGTTGCGCGCCAGCGGGTCGAAAATGTGCGCCAGGCTGTCGGCCACGTGGCGCACGTCGATCTGTTCCGGCGCCAATTCCAGCTTGCCGGCTTCGACCTTGGAAATGTCGAGGATATCGTTGATCAGGTTCAGCAAATCATTGCCGGCCGACAGGATGGTTTGCGCGAAGCGCACCTGCTCTTCCGTCAGGTTGCCGCGCGCATTGTCGGACAACAGCTTGGCCAGGATTAGTGAACTGTTCAGGGGCGTGCGCAATTCATGCGACATGTTGGCCAGGAATTGCGACTTGTACTGGCTGGCCCGCTCCAGCTCGCGCGCACGCTGTTCCAGTTCGCGCCGGGTATCGGCCAGCGCGGTATTGCGCTGGTCCAGGATCAGCGCCTGTTCCGACAACTGTTCATTGGTCTGTTCCAGTTCCGCCTTCTGGTTTTCCAGGCTGGCCTGCGATTCTTCCAGCACCCGCGACTGTTCTTCGAGTTCCTCGTTGGCGGTGCGCAGCTCTTCCTGCTGCACCTGCAATTCCTCGTTCAATTGCTGGGTTTCCGCCAGTACTTCGGCAATGCGCTGGCGCGCCAGCGTGGCTTCGATGGCGGAGCCGATATTGCCCGCCGCCAGTTTCAGGAAATCGATATGGCGCGGCAGCGGTTCCTGCAGGAAGCCCAGCTCCACCACGCCATTGACCACGCCATTGCTGTCGACCGGCGCCAGCAGCACGTGGCGCGGTTTGGCCGCGCCCAGCGCGGAATTGATCTTCACGTAATCGTCCGGCACCTGGTCGAGCCGGATCAGGCGGCGCTGCTCGGCCGCCTGCCAGATCTGCCCTTCGCCGGCCAGCACCAGTGGATCGCGCTCCATATCGTCGCGGCCATAGCCATAGGCCGCGGCGCGGCGCAGCGTGCCGTCGGCTTCGCGCACGTACAGCGCGCCCACCGCCACCCCGACGTATTCGGACAGGAAGCGCAGCAGCACATCGGACAATTCCGGCAGCGTCATCTGGCCGATGCCTTTTTCCGCGAGCTGGGTCTGGCCGCCGCGCAGCCAGCTTTGTTCCTGCAGGCGCTCCGCATGTTCGCTTTGTTCGCGCAGGGCGGCGCCAAACAGTTCCGACAAGCGGTTCATGTCGCGCCGCCCGCTCATGGCCAGTATGCCGCCCACCAGCAGGCTGACGATCAGGAACGCCGCCACCGACCAGTTGGTGACGGTGCGCGCATCGTCATTGCGCTCGGCCAGCAGGCGCTGCTCCATCGCCAGGAATTGCTGCAATTGCGCCCGCACTTCATCGAATTCCAGCTTGCCCCGCCCGGCCTTGACCGGTCCCAGGTAATCGCCGCCGCCGCGCCGCAATTCAATCACCATTTGCGCGAAGCGCTCCCATTGTTGCTGCTGCGCCGCGATGTTGGTCACGCGCGTGACCTGCACGGGATTGTCTTCCACGAGTTTCTTCAGCTCGGCCAGCGCCGTCTGCAGGCGCGGCCGGGCCAGCTGGAACGACGCCAGGAACGGTTCGTCGCCTGTCAGCAGGAAGCCGCGCATGCCTGTTTCCATGTCCACCATCAACTTGCCGATTTCATTGGCGTGGCCGATGGTGCGTTCCGAGCGTTCCACCCACGACAGCACGTTGAGCAGGTACAGCAGCAAGCTGATGAAGACGGCGACGTTGACGACGCCGGCCACCAGGGGCAGCGTGATATTGCGGTTGAGGATACGCCGGAAACTGCGGTCGTCCTGCGGGGATGCACCGGTCATGATGGGATATGGGATAGCGTGTGGAGTCGTGGACTGGAAAAGTAAGTTTATCTGAAAGCAACGTTTACCGTCGCTGGCGCGGCCAATCGTGCTGCCGCTGTACCGCTGCCGGATGGGCGTCGCTATAATGGACCGAACGCCAACTTTGCCTGCCCGCCATGCGCCGCGCCCTGACCACTCCGCTGATTGCCCTGCTCCCCCTGCTGCTGACCGCCTGCGCACGCGACAGCGCCACGTATTACGTCGACCCGGGCAGCAACCAGCACACGCTGTCGCTGCGGCGCCAGCAGGATTACTTCTGGAACGATAACGTGCGCGTGATCCTGGTGGCCACCCGCATGCCCGATTGCCAGCGCCAGATCCCGCTGGGGGACATGCTGGTCGATGAAGTGGATATCGAAGTGTTTGCCCAGCCGGAAAACCATTGGAGCCTGCGCTCCGGCAACCAGGTATGGCAAGTCGAGACGCAAACCTGCGCGCTGGTCGGCGAAGGCGGTCCGGCGGCGGGCGACAAGGTGGGTGCGTTCAAGGTGGACGCCAAGAACAAGCTGGTGTTTGAAGCAGCGCCGGCGGCAGCGGGACCGGCGCCCGCTCCTGCGCCGGCGCCGGCCGCGCAGTGACAGGCCCGGCCTCGGGACATGGCGCGGCCACTCAAGCGCCTGGCTGGATGACACAGCGCTCCCGAGGCGCTCCGGCAGGAATGCCGGTCGTACAGCCCGGGCCGGATTGGCGGCTCATGCGGCCTGCAGTGACAGCCGGACGCCAGACGGATGATGCGGGGGGCGCCGAGTCTGGTGTCATCCTCCCTGCGTGCATTGCAACGGCCCCGAGTGCCGGTCGTACAGTCCCGGGGCGGATTGGTTGGCATTGGCCGGCTCATGCGGCAGACAGTGACAGCCGGATGCCGACCGATGATGCGGGGGACGCCGAGTCCGGCGTCATCCGCGCTGCATGCGCAGCAATGGCCGGTTGCCGCGCTCAGCGGCCCACGGTGTTCGATTTGACCTTGGCCGTCATGGCCGCTTGCGTGCGCGGGCTGATGCGGCTGTCGAAATATCCGTTGTATTGCGCTTCCTGCGCATCGAGCTCGCCGCTGGCGCGGGCCGCGATGACTTCCGCTTTCACCTGGGCCCGGGTCAGGGTCGACGCCACCGGCTGTACCGGCGGATAGTTATATTCATTGGCTTCCAGCTCGCCGGCGGCGCGGGCGCGCACGACTTCGGCTTTCACCTGTTCACGGGTCAACGTGGATTTCTGCTGCTGGGCCTGGTGCACATAGAGGTCCAGGTCGGACTGGGCAAAGGCGGCGCCGGTGGCCAGCAGCAGGGTGGCAGTCGCGAAGAATTTGGCTTTCATGATGTTCTCCCTCGAGAAGTATTGGTGATGGAGCCATCATAGGATTGAATTAACCGATAAAAAAGCGCAAATTTCCGCACATAATTATTCAATAATCCGATAATTACCGGTCATCCATGGGCCGCTTCACTGTCGAGGTGCGCCATTTGCTGCGCGTTGTAGCGGCTGCCCGCCACCGCGCCGGGCGGCAGGGCTTCTTCCAGCGCCGCCAGGTCGGCGGACGACAATTGCAGGGCATTGGCGCCGAGCGCTTCATCCAGGCGCTGGCGGGTGCGCGCGCCCACCAGCGGCACGATATCGCCGCCCTGCGCCAGCACCCAGGCAATCGCCACCTGCGCCACCGTTGCCTGCAACCGGTCGGCAATGGCGCGCAGGTTGTCCACCAGCGCCAGGTTGTGGCGCAGGTTGTCGCCCTGGAAGCGGGGGCTGGCCAGGCCGCGAAAATCGGCTTCGCCGGCGCGCGCCGCGCTCCAGTGCCCACTGATCAGCCCGCGCGACAGCACGCCATAGGCGGTGATGCCGATCCCCAGTTCGCGCGCGGTCTGCAGGATGCCGTTTTCAATGCCGCGTGAAATCATTGAATACTCGATTTGCAGGTCGCTGATCGGGTGCACCGCATGGGCGCGGCGCAGCGTGTCGGCGCCGACTTCGGACAGGCCGATATGCTTCACGTAGCCTGCTTGCACCAGGTCGGCGATGGCGCCCACCGTGTCTTCGATCGGCACGTCCGGGTCCAGCCGCGCGGGACGGTAAATGTCGATCGTGTCCACGCCCAGCCGCTTGAGCGAATACGCGGCGTAATTTTTCACCGCCACCGGGCGGTTGTCATTGCCGGCCCAGTTGCCGGCCGGGTCGCGCAACGCGCCGAATTTCACGCTGATGATGGCGCGCTCGCGCGCCGCGTGCCCGGCCAGCGCTTCGCGCAACAGCATTTCGTTGTGTCCGGCGCCATAAAAATCGCCGGTGTCGAGCAGCGTGATGCCGGCGTCCAGCGCGGCATGGATGGTGGCGATGCTTTCCGTGCGGTCGGCCGGTCCATACAAATCCGACATGCCCATCAAACCCAGCCCCAGCTGGGCGGCGACGGGACCGGTACGGCCAAGTTGGCGTTGCTGCATGGTGAACTCCTGTATGTGGTTGCGATGGAGCCATTGTGCTATGGTGCGATTTGCTAATAAATATCAGCTTCTATACAACTTTATTCGGCCAGGATTAACAATGGACCAGTTCCGCGTCATGCAAATCTTTAAAGCCGTGGCCGACGCCCGCAGTTTCACGCAGGCGGCCGAACAGCTGGATTTGCCGCGCCCGACCGTGACCAACGCCGTGCAGGCCATCGAGCAAAAGCTGGGGGTGCGGCTGTTGCAGCGCACCACGCGCAAGGTCAGCCTCACCGTGGAAGGCATGATTTACCTGGACCGCTGCACCGCCCTGCTGAGCGAACTGGAAGACGTCAATGCGCTGTTCCTCGGCGACGGCCGGCGTCCGTCCGGCACCATCCGCGTGGATTTACCGGAACGCACCGCGCACCGCACAGTGATTCCTGCATTGCCGGAGTTTTTGCGCCAATATCCCGAGATCGACGTGCGCCTCGGTTCCAGCGACCGCATTGCCGACCTCGTGGGCGAAGGCATCGATTGCGCCATCCGCGGCGGCGTGTTGCGCGATTCCACGCTGATCGCGCGGCGCCTGGGGGAACTGGAACAGATCAACGTGGCGTCGCGCGCGTACCTGGAAACGCATGGCCGTCCGCAGACGCCGGCCGACCTGGCCGGCCACCAGGCCGTGAATTTCTTTTCCAGCATGAGCGGGCGCGATTTGCCGTGGGAATACGTCGATGAGCATGGCGCCGTGAAAACCCTGGCGCTGCGCAGCCGGGTGTCCGTCAGCAGTACCGAAGCGTACCTCACCGCGTGCCGCGCCGGCCTGGGGTTGATCCAGCTGCCGCGCACCGGGCTCGATGCGCTGCTGGCCTCGGGCGAGCTGGAGGAAGTGCTGCCGCAATGGAAGCCGGCGCCGCTGCCGATTTCCATCGTGTACTCGCATAACCGGCACCTGTCGCCGCGGGTGCGGGTCTTCGTGGACTGGCTGGCGCACGTGATGCAACTGGAATAACTGTGACACAATAGATACTTTAGGCAACATTTTTTCCAATGACCACACCGTCCCGCCCGGCCCTGGCACTCTTGCTGGCCCTGTCCGCACCGGCCCTGGCCGCCGCGCCGGCCGCGCATCCGCAGCGCGCGGCCGCCCGTCCCGACGCGCGCCCGGACCAGCCTGCCGTGAAAATCGATGGCGCCGCCCTGCTGCGCCACGTGCAGGCGCTGGCGTCCGATGAATTCGAAGGCCGCGCCCCGGGTTCGCGCGGCGAGACCGTCACCATCAATTACCTGCAGGACGTGCTGAAAAAAGCCGGGATTGCGCCGGCCATGCCCGATGGCGGCTACCTGCAAAACGTGCCGATGATGTACATGCAGTCGACGCCCACGCTGTCGTATGCGGCGGTCGGCGGCAAGACCGTGAACCTGGCGTTTCCCGACGATTTCGTGGCCTGGTCGATGCGCGCCGAGCGCAAGGTCAGCGTCGCCAATTCCGAGCTGGTGTTCGTCGGCTATGGCGTGACGGCGCCGGAATTCCAGTGGGACGACTACAAGGGCGTGGATTTGAAGGGCAAGACCCTGGTCATGCTGATCAACGATCCGCCGCTGCCGGACCCGAAAAAGAAGACCCGGCTGGACGATGCCATGTTTGGCGGCGCGGCAATGACGTATTACGGCCGCTGGTCGTACAAGTTCGCGATGGCGGCCAGGCTTGGCGCGGCCGGCGCGCTGATCGTGCATGAGACCAAACCGGCCGGCTATCCGTTCGACGTGGTGCGCAACAGCTTCGGGCGCGGCAATTACGGCATCAAGGTCAAGGGCGATACGCCGGATTTGCCGCCGGTGCCGGGCTGGCTGGCGCTGCCCCGGGCGCGCGAATTGTTCAAGGCGGGCGGGCATGATTTCGATGCGCTGAAAAAAGCCGCGCTGTCGCGCGACTTCAAGCCGGTGCCGCTGGGCGTGACCGCCAGCATGGCGGTCGCCAATGCGTGGGGCGACATGGCGTCGCACAACGTGGTGGGCAAGATCGAGGGCGCCGATCCGAAGTTGAAGGATGAAGCAGTGGTGTACACGGCGCACTGGGACCATTTCGGCATCGACGACACCCTGCCCGGCCCGCGTTCCAGGCAGATCTTCCACGGCGCGCTGGACAACGCCACCGGCGTCGCCGCGCTGCTGGAAATCGCGCGCGCGTATAAAGCGCTGCCGGCCGCGCAGGCGCCGCGGCGCACGGTACTGTTCGTGCTGACCACCGGCGAAGAACGCGGCTTGCTGGGCGCGCAATATTACACGCGCCACCCGGTGGCGCCGCTGGCCAAGACCGTGGTCAGCATCAATCTCGACGGCATGAATGTGTGGGGCAAGACACGCGACGTGGTGCTTGCCGGCCACGGCAAATCCGCTGCCGACGACCTGGTCATGGCGGCGGCCAAGGCGCAGGGGTGCGTGGTGAAGCCGGAACTGCATGCGGAATCAGGCATGTTTTACCGCGGCGACCAGTTCGAATTCGCGCGCGCCGGCGTGCCGGTGATCTTTACGCAGGGCGGCGCCGACTACATCGGCAAGCCGCCGGGCCAGGCCGCCAAGGTGGCGCAATACACGGCGCGCGATTACCACACCGTCAACGACGTGGTGCAGCCGGACTGGGACATGGCGGGCGCGGCGCAGGATGCGGAATTGCTGTTCCAGGCCGGCTACCGCGCAGCGCAGGACAGCAGCGCGCCGCAATGGAAGGCCGGCGCCGAATTCAAATCCATCCGCGAAGCCGCCCCATCGAAATAACGTCACACCCCGGTGCCTGACCCCAGGGGGTGACAAGTTTGCGCTTTGTCAAACATGTCACACCCCGGTGCCTGACCCCAAGGGGTGACAAGTTTGCGCTTTGTCAGACATGTCACACCCCGGTGCCTGACCCCAGGGGGTGACAAGTTTGCGGTATGTCAGGCGCCGCGGTTACAGGTTGGCTGTCAGCGTGCGCTGCAGGGCGCCGGCGTGGGGGCCGGGGACTGTCAGCAGGGCCAGCTTGCTGGCCAGGCGTTGCAGCTGGGTGCGGTTGCGCTGCTGGTACGCGTCCGGATTGCCGGCAATTTCACTGGCCAGCGCACTGGCGGCCGCTTCGATGCGCGGCAAGTCTTGCGGCGACAGGTCGATCACGCTGGTCAGGTACGTGGTGCCCCACTGCAGCCGGGTGGCGCGGCGTGGGGGGGCGGCCCCGGCCTTTCCACCCCCGCGCGGGGGGGGGGGCGGGGCGCGGCGGCGGCGCGCCGCCGACGCCAGGCTCAGCATGAAGTAATACGGCCACTGCGACGTCGCCAGCTCCGCTTCCAGCAACGCTTCAGCCTGATCCGGCAAGCCGGCGTCATTCAGCGCGCTCACTGCCGTATTGACCAGCGTATGGCGCGCATACGGGTCGGTTGCCTGCTCCAGTGTCTGTTGCACGGTCCGCCGCACCAGCTCCACCATGCCCTCGGCCGGGGCGCCGAGGCGCACCAGGCGCATTTGCAGGCGCACCGCCATCAGGCGGTCGCCGGCCGGCAGGGTGGCGTCGGCCGCGAAATCGCGCGCGGCCTGGCCCAGCGCCTGCACCAGCTCGGTCTGGCGGGCGCCCGACCACTTGACCAGGTTGGCGCCGCTGTTGACGAGGATATCCATGTTGGCGCGCGCCAGGCGCGCATCGCCAAACACGGCCAGCAAGCGGTCGGCCGCCGCGGCAATCGCGGCCGCGGCCTGGGCCGCGCTGGCCGAGGCATTGCCGGCCGGGCCGCCGGTGGCAATGCGCCCCGCCGCCGCCACTTGCGCATGCAAGTGCAAACGGGCGCAAGCGTCGCCCGGCGGGCAGGACGCCGCCAGGCGGTTCAACACCGCGGGCTGCTCAGCCGCGGTCGACAGCTTGCCTTCGTCGGTATCCCACGCATACAGGCTCAGCAAAGACCACTCGGCTTCGTCCAGCGGCCGCGCGCCCGTCAACAGCGCCTGCAGCGATTCCGTGGCGGTATGCCGGGCCGCCAACGCCACGTCGAGCGCGGCGATGAAACGCTCGCCATCGAGCTCGCACGGCAGGCGCGTGATTTCACGGCCGTCCGGGTTGAACAGGACCAGGGTCGGATAGCTGCGCAAGCGGTATTGCGCAGCCAGCGCCTGCGCACCGGGCGCATCGCCATCGAGCCAGAAAGGCAGCAGGTTGCGCATGCGCTGCGCAAAGTCCGGCCGGCTGAAAATATCCGCCTTGACGCGGTTGCACGGCGGACACCAGCCCGCGCCCCAGTACAGGAACAGGGGACGGCCGTTGCCGGCCGCCAGTTTGAAGGCGGCACTCAAATCGCCGCTTTGCCACTCGATCGCCGCGCCGCCCATACGTCAAGCCTCGCGCGCCAGGGCCAGGAATTCCGTGCGCAGCGCCAGGTTGGGCTGCAATTCGCCCAGCATGGCCGAAGTCACGGTTTCTTCGCCGGGGGTACGGATGCCGCGGCTTTCCATGCACAGGTGGCGGCACTTCACCACCACGCCCACGGCTTTCGGTTCCAGCGCATCCATCAGGGCATTGGCGATTTGCTGCGTCATGCGTTCCTGCACTTGCAGGCGGCGCGCAAAGCAATCCACCAGGCGGGTCAGCTTGGACAAACCGACAATCTTGCCATTCGGGACATAGCCGACGGTAGCCTTGCCAAAGAATGGCGCCAGGTGGTGTTCGCAATGGCTGTAGACGGGAATGCCTTTCACCACGATCAATTCATTGTATTGTTCGGCGCCATCCTCGAACACCTTCAACAGCTCGGCCGGGTCCTGTCCATAGCCGGCGGTCCATTGCTTCCACGCTTTCGATACACGGTGCGGCGTCTCCAGCAGGCCAGGGCGGTTAGGGTCTTCCCCCAGGCTGGCCAGCAGGCGGCGCCAGTCGTCTTCATTAAATGCTGTCATATTCCAAAATCTTAAAAAATGCGCTTGCCGCCAGTATATAGAAAACAGCGCAGCGGCACCGGCGGCCCTCAAAGTGTTGCCGCAGGCAACGTCCGCCAAGCTGGTTGGCTGGCTGGCGCAGCGTCAGCGGCAGGCGCCGGCGGCCCGCAGGCATGGCGGATCGCGATCCGCCCTACAGCCGGGGCCAGCGGCACCCGGGTCGTTGGCAGGGTCAGCGGCACGGGGGTGGCGACACGGCCAGCGGCGCCGGGTCGGCATCACGATCAGCGGCCGGGCGGCCGGTGCGCATTGATCAGCGCGGCGGCAATCGACACCATGGCGCCGTCGGCCGGCCGTTCCGGCCATTCATCGTCCGGGCCGAACCAGCGCGCTTCGGCAATTTCCGCTGGATCGACGCGGATCTCCCCTTCCAGGTAATCGGCCGTGAACGCCAGCATCAGCGAATGCGGGAAAGGCCAGGACTGGCTGCCGAAATATTGCAGGTTATGCACTTTCAAGCCGACTTCTTCATACACTTCGCGATGAATCGCTTCTTCCACCGACTCGCCGGCCTCAAGAAATCCTGCCAGTGCCGTAAACCGTTTATAGGGGGCATTGGCGTGCAGGGCCATCAAGACCTGGTCGCCCTTGCGGATCAACACCATCATCGCGGGGGAAATGCGCGGATAGGCAGTCATGCCGCACGCGGGACAAACAAAACTACGGTCGGCCGCGCCCAGTTGCATCGGGGTGGCGCAGGCGCCGCAATAGCGGTGCGTGCGGGCCCACTCCGCCAACTGGTAAGCGCGGCCCGCCACCCCCAGGAAGTCGCCGTCGAGCACGCCCAGCAGGGAACGCAGGTTGTGCCACGAATAATCCGGATGTTGCACGTCGTCACTATTCGTCCAGGAAGTCTGGTACACTTTTTGTTGCCATACACCAACAGGATGAATTGCCTCCGGATCAATTGACAAACCGGTATCGGGGCCAGGCAATGACAAGTCCGACGTACGCAACAAAAGCCGGCTGCCGTGGAACAGGAAGATCAGGGTTTCCCCTATGTGGGGCGGGTTTTTGATGGTTGGTTCAAAGGATTTTGGGGTTTTCAGCATGGTAAGTATTTTTAAAAAAACATTAATCCAAGCATAACCCGACTTCTATTTGGATTGTTAATAAATACGCGCTAAGTCATTGTTTCCATACCAAGATTTAACGTAGTTTTTTCACCCTTTTCTCAAATTCACTCCAATTGCAGGTAAGATATATTGCTGCTAGGAGATAAAAATGGCCTCGATCGTCACCACATTTACCACTACCCAAATTGCCGCCCTGACCACGGCCCAGACTGCCATCTGGGGCACGCAGGACATTGCGGCATTGACAACGGATCAGGTGCAAGTGCTGAACACAGCACAATTGCGGGCCATTAACGTCACCACCTTGCGCGCGATGACCACCGCGGGCATCCAGACGCTGAGCACCACGCAGCTTGGCGGCCTGTCGTCGACACAGATGGCGAACCTGGGCACCAACCAGATTGCCGCGCTGTCGCCCAGCCAGTTCACCGAAGGCTTCGACAGCGCCCAGTTGAACGCGCTGACCTCGACCCAGATCGGCGCGCTGTCCACGTACCAGGTTTCCCAGCTCGACGCGACCGACATTGCCGGCTTCGGCACGCGCCAGATCAATGCGCTGACCACCAAGCAATTGGCCGCCATCAGCGACGCCAACCTGGCGGGCCTGACCACGCTGCAGGCGGCGGCGCTGTCGTCGCGCCAGGTCGCGGCGCTGACCACGGCGCAATTGAACGCCATGGAAACGGAAGACTTTGGCGCCATCAATACGGTGGCGCTGGGCGGGCTGACCGTGGTACAGATGCGCAACCTGGACGATAGCCACGTTGCCGCGCTGTCCACCCTGCAGACGCGTGCGCTGGCCACCAACCAGTTGTTCGCGCTGACCAGCGAGCAGGTCGATGCGCTGGAAACCGCGGACCTGGCGGCGCTGACGTCGGTGCAAATGGCGGTGCTGAACTCCACCCAGGTCGAGGCGCTGAGCGCCACGCAAATGGCGGCGTTCAATTCGCTGCAATCGACGTCGCTCACCACGCAGCAGATTGCGCGCATGAGCTCGACGCAACTGGCCGCCCTGAACACCCTGGCGTTTTCCGCGCTGAAAACCCAGCAAATCGCCGCGCTGACCACCACCACGGTCAGCACCTTGAACACCGACCAGTTGGCACTGCTGAACACGGCGCAATTGCAGGCCATGACCACGCGCCAGACCCAGGCGCTGGACGGGACCCAGGTGGCGGCCCTGAATACGCTGCAAGTGGCCAACCTGACCACGCGCCAGCTGGCGACCCTGCTGACCAGCCAGATGGTGGCAATGGAAACCACCGACTTCGCGGTATTGAAGTCGACCCAGTTGGCCGCGCTGACCACGCCGCAATTGTCGGTGCTGGACACGTCGTACATCGCCACGCTGAAATCCACGCAAACCCCGGGCCTGGACACCAAACAGATCCGCGCACTGTCCAGCGACCAGGTCGGCGCCCTGGCCACCAGCGTGCTGGCCGCGCTGAAAACCAACCAGTCCGCCGCGCTGTCGACCGACGCCATTGCCGGCATGGGCGCCACCCAGGCCGCCGCGCTGACCACCCTGCAACTGGCCGCGCTGACATCGCTGCAGGCGCGCGCGCTGACCACCGACCAGATCATTGCGCTGAATAGCCTGCAAGCCAATGCGCTGGGCACGCGCCTGATCGCCGTGCTGACCTCGGACCAGTTGAATGCGCTAGAAAGCGCGGACTTCACGCGCCTGCAGTCGCAATTGCTGGCCGCGCTGACCACCCAGCAAGTCAATACCCTCAGCACCGACCAGGTGGTGGCCCTGAATACGCTGCAGGCCGGCGCGCTGACCACGCGCCAGATGCAGGCGCTGACGACCGACCAGCTCAACGCGCTGGAAAGCGTGGACTTGCGCAGCCTGAAGACCAACCAGATCGCGGTACTGACCACGGCGCAGATGCAGGGCCTGGCCAGCAGCCAGATCGCCAGCCTGACCTCGATCCAGGCCGCCGCGCTGACCACGCTGCAATTGAGCGCCTTCGACACCGCCCAGCTGGCGGCGTTTGCCAGCAGCGGACTGGCGGCGCTGAAGACCAACCAGATTGCCTCCCTGTCGACCGACAATATCGCGTCGCTGTCGACCATGCAGATCACGCAGCTCAATTCGCTGCAACTGGCCGCGCTCAGCACGCTGCAATTGTCGGTGCTGACGTCCGACCAGATTGCCGCGCTGACCACGCTGCAAGCCTCGACGCTCAATACGCGCCAACTGTCGTCGCTGTCGTCGGACCAGATCAATGCGCTGGAAACCAACGACTTCGCATCGCTGAAGACCAACCAGGTGCTGGCGCTGAACACCGTGCAGGTCGGCGCGCTGGCCACCCAGCTGGTGGCCGCGCTGACCACGCAGCAAGTCGGGGTGCTGACCACGAAGCAGGTGTCGCTGCTGACCACCGACCAGCTGGCGGCCATGGAAAGCAATGATTTTGCCGCGCTGAAGTCGCACCAGCTGGCCGCGCTGACCAGCGATTCGATTGCCCTGATCCCGACCACGCAAGTGGCCGCCATGGGCACGCTGCAAGTGACGCAACTGAGCACTTCGCAAGTGGCGGCGCTGTCGACCGACCAGGTGCTGAGCCTGCGCTCGACGCAAATCGCCGCGCTGAGCACCGCGCAAATGGCGGCGCTGCAAAATGTGCAGCTGGAAGTATTGCCGACCGCCACCTTCGCGCTGCTGAAGACCAGCCAGCTGAACGCCCTGAATTCGCTGCAGATGGGCGAGATCACGACGTCGCAAATCGCCGGCATGACCACGCTGCAATTCGCCGGCCTCGGCACGCGCCAGGTGGCCGCCCTCAACAGCGACCAGCTGGCCGCGATGGAAACCACGGACTTGCTGGCGCTGCGCTCGAACCAGGTGGCCGTGCTGGGCACCGATGCGCTGTCGGGCTTGCCGACCGCGCAATTCCAGGTCTTGACCACGCTGCAACTGGCCGGCCTGACCTCGTCGCAAGTGCAAACCCTGACGGTGGACCAGGTGGTGGCGCTGACCACGCTGCAAGCGGCCAACCTGAACACGCGCCAGGTCGCGTCGCTGACGTCCGACCAGCTGGCCGTGCTGGAGGCGCAGGACTTCGCCGCCTTCAAGACCCACCAGGCTGCCGCGCTGACCACCGACCAGATCGCGAAACTGCCGACCGCGCTGGTGGCCGCGCTGACCACCTTGCAAGTGGGCGCGCTGACCACGCAGCAAATCGCCACCCTGTCGTCCGACCAGACGCAGGCGCTGGAAAGCAACGACCTGGCCGCGCTGAAGACCAGCCAGGTGGCGGCGCTGGGCTCGGACAGCATCACCGCGCTGAGCACCGGCCAGGTACGCGCCATCACGACCCTGCAGATTGCCGCGCTGACCAGTGCGCAACTGAACGCCATCACGGCCGCCAACATCGCCGAATTGTCCACCGCACAAGTGGCGAACCTGCGCACCAGCCAGCTGGCCGCGCTGACCACGGACTTGCTGGGCGCGCTGGAAACCAGCGACTTTGCCGCGCTGCGCACCAACCAGATTGCCGCGCTGACCACGTACCAGGCCGGCACCCTGTCGGCCAGCCTGCTGGCCGCGCTGACCACGCAACAGGTGGGCGCGCTGTCGACGCTGCAGATTTCCGTACTCAACACCGACCAGATCCGCGCGCTGGAAACCAGCGACGTGGCGGCCCTGAAATCCACGCAACTGGCGGGCCTGGCGACCGACCATATCGCATCGCTGACCACGGACCAGTTGCTGGCCATGACGTCGGTCCAGATGGCGGCCCTGAACAGCCTGCAATTCTCGGCGCTGACCACGGAACAGCTGGGCTTGCTGAACTCGGTGCAATTGATGGCGCTGAGCACCGCGCAAATCATCGGCTTGACCACCGACCAGCTGGACAGCCTGTCCACCGCATCGTTCTCGCGCCTGAAAGTCACGCAAATCGCCGCGCTGACCACGCTGCAAATGTCGGGCCTGGATACCGCCCACATTGCCGCCATCAACACGGCGCAGGCCGCCGCGCTGACGACCAAACAGATCAGCGTGCTCAATACGCTGCAAATCGCCGCCATCGAGACCGACGACCTGGGTGCGCTGAAGACCGTGCAGCTGGCCACCCTGACCACCGAGCAGATCGGCGCGCTGACCACGGACCAGGTGCAGAATTTGAAGGCTTCGCAATTGACGGCCTTTAACAGCACGCAATTGCCGGGCTTTAATTCCGACCAGATCGTGGCGCTGACCACGCTGCAAGTGTCGAGCCTGGCAAATACGCAGGTAGCTTCGCTGTCGAGCTACCAGCTGGCCGCCATGGAACTGGGCGACTTCGCCAGCCTGAAGGCGTCGCAAGTCATGGCGCTGACCAGCGACCAGGCGCAAAACCTCGATACCGCGCACGTGCAGGCGCTGACCACGCTGCAGGTGGCCTCGCTGACCAGCACCCAGTTGTCGGCGCTGTCGACCGCCGGCATTGCCGCCATCGAACTGGAAGACCTGGCCGTCATCAAGGTCGGCCCGCTGTCGTACCTGACCACGGCGCAGGTGCGCGCGCTGACCAATGACCAGGTCATCACGCTGACCAGCCTGCAGATCGGCGCCCTGACCACCGATCACATTGCCGCGCTGACCACCGACCAGTTGCGCGTGATGGAAGACGCCGACCTGGCCAGCCTGCGCGCCAACCAGCTGGGCGCCCTGTCCAGCCTGCAACTGGTGTCGCTGCAAGATACGCAGGTGCAGGCGCTGACCTCGCTGCAACTGACGCTGTTGAACAATACCCAGTTCACCGCGCTGACCACCAACCAGATCATTGCGCTGACCTCGGCGCAGATCCGCGCGCTGAACACGCTGCAAGTATCGTCGCTGACCACGGAACAGCTGGCGGCGATGGAGCTCGACGACTTCGCGGTGCTGAAAACCAACCAGATCAACGCGCTCAATACCCAGCACATCGCATCGCTGAGCAATGACCAGGTCATCACGCTCACCACGCTGCAGATGACGGCGCTCAACAGCGATCAATTGCTGGCGCTGAACACGGCGCAATGGCAAGTGTTCGAATATGAAGACCTGGGCGCGCTGACCTCGGTGCAGATCGGTTACCTGGGCAGCAAACAGCTGGAAGCGCTCAGCGACGACCAGTTGCAAAACCTGACCACGAAACAGATCCGCTACCTCAATTCCGACCAGTTACAGGGCTTGTCGACAGGCCGTATCGTCGCGCTCACGTCCGACCAGTTGAACGCGCTGACGTCGGACCAGGTGCAGAGCCTGACCACCACGCAGATCCGCGCCATCGAAGCCGCCGATTTCGCGGTGCTGACCACGAAACAGATCGCCAACATGGCGGCCGTGCAGGTGACTGCGCTGACCACCGACCAGATCATGGCGCTGACCACGTACCAGGCCAGCGCCCTGACGTCGGACCAGTTGCAGGCACTCACGTCCGACCAGTTGAATGCGCTGGAAGACGAAGACCTGGCCGTGCTGGCTTATAACCCGGCCATGGTGTTGACCAGCAACCTGATTTCCATGCTGACCGCGGCGCAGATCCCGAACCTGACCACCAGCCAGCTGGTGGCCATGGCCAGCGACCAGATGAACGCGTTCACCACCGAGCAGATCGATGCGCTGACCACCAAGCAAGTGCTGGCGCTGCATTCGGGCTTGCTGCAGGCGCTGACCAGCACGCAATTGAAAGCCATCGGCCTCGATGACATTGCCGTGCTGACCACCGAGCAATTGCATTACCTGACCAGCGACCAGGTGGCGCTGCTGGAAACCACGCAAGTCGAAGCCTTGACCACGCGCCAGGTGGCCAGCCTCAGCGTTGACCAGTTGCAGGCCATGAGCACACCGCAAATCGTGGCGCTGGAATCGAACGACCTGGCCGCGCTGGGCACCCACCAGGTGGCTGCGCTGTCGAGCAGCCAATTGGTGAGCCTGGGCGCGGACGACATCATTTACCTGTCGTCGACACAATTGAACGTGTTGAACAGTGAACAGTTGCAGGCGCTTACCACCGACCAGGTGATTGCGCTGACCACCGCGCAAACCACCGGCCTGGCCGACAGCCAGCTGGTGCTGCTGCTGTCGACACAACTGGCGGCGCTGGAAACCGACAATATCGCGCGCCTGACCACGCTGCAATTGAATGCGCTGGACAGCGTCCAGATCACGTACCTGAACAGCGACCAGGTGGCTTCCCTGACCACCCTGCAAGTGTCCACGCTCGACACCACGCTGGTGGCCGGCCTGACCAGCGCCCAGCTGGCTGCCATGGAAACCAATGACTGGCGTGCGCTGAAGAGCACCCAGCTTGCCGCGCTGACCACCGACCAGATCGCGTCGCTGGGCACGGACAGCGTGGCCCTGCTGACCACGGCGCAACTGGCCGGCCTCGACGCCACGCAAATGCCTGGCTTCACGTCGGACCAGGTGGCCGCGCTGACCACGCAGCAGACCGCGAACCTGAGCCTGGCGCAACTGGCCGCGCTGAGCAGCGACCAGCTGGTGGGCATGGAAACTGTCGACTTGAATGCGCTCAAGACCACGCAATTGCAGGCGCTGACGTCGGACCAGCTGATCGGTTTGACGACCGACCAGATCAGCGGGCTGAGCACCAAGCAAATTGCCAACCTGACCGCCACGCAAGTTGCCGAGGGGTTCCGTACCGACCAGATCGCCGCGCTGACCACCCTGCAGGCGCGCGCGCTGACCAGCGACCAGTTTGCCGCGCTGACCGCCAGCCAGGTGGCTGCGATCGAGACCACCGACTTGTATGCGTTAAGCTCGCTGCAAATGTCGACCCTGGGCGCGGCGTTGCTGTCGTCGCTGACCACCATGCAAGTCAATGCGCTGTCGACCGCGGCGCTGTCCGGCCTGAGCCTGACGCAACTGGCCGACGGCATCACGACCGAGCAATTGGGCGCGATGGGCACGCAGCAAGTCAATGCGCTGTCGACCCTGCAATTCTCGTCGCTGACCAGCCTGCAGGTATCGGTCTTGTCCACCGTGCAGATGGCGGCCCTGGGCACCCGCGCCGTGGCCGCGCTGACCACCGACCAGATCATGCAAGGCTTGACCGATACGCAGCTGGCCGCTTTCAACACGGCCGCGATCCGTACGCTCAATTCGCTGCAACTGTCGGTGCTGACGGACGCGCACCTGGCCGCGCTCGACACCGTGCAGCTGGGCGTGCTGACCAGCACCCAGCTGGGCGGCTTCGATACCCACCAGTTGAATACGCTCAACACGCTGCAAGTGAGCACGCTGACCAGCACCGCCATTGCCGGCCTGAACGCCAGCCTGCTGGCCGAAGGCTTCAGCAATACCCAGCTGGCCGCCTTGAGCACCGCGCAAGCCGTGGCGCTGACCACTGCGCAATTGAATGCGCTGTCGAGCGCCCAGTTGAACGCGCTGGAAACCGAAGACCTGGCGGCCCTGACCACGAAACAAATCAGTTCGCTGGACAGCACGCTGCTGCTCGACCTGTCGAGCAGCCAGGTGGCCGCGCTGACCACGCTGCAGGTGCGCGCGCTGACCACCTTGCAGATGGCCGCGCTCGATACGGCGAACTTTGCCGAATTGTCGACCGACCAGGTGGCTGCACTGTCGAGCACGCAAATCCGCGCGCTGGACGCCACCACCCTGGCTACCCTGCCGACCAGCAATATCGCGGCGCTGGGCACGGCCATGCTGGCTTCGCTGTCGACCCTGCAGATCAGCAGCCTGACACAGACGCAAATTCCGGCGCTGACCACCGACCAGGTGCCGGCGCTGACCAGCACGCAAATCGCGGCGCTGACGGCCGACCAGATGTCGGTGGTGACCACACTGCAGATCCAGGCCCTGAGCACGGCGCAAATCGGTTACCTGTCCACCAGCCAGTTGCCGGCGCTGACCGATGCGCAACTGTTGGCGCTGACGTCGGACCAGGTGCGCGCCATCAAGGTCAGCCAGATCACCTCGCTGACCGTGGACCAGGTCGGCAAGCTGTCGGACGAGCAATTGACGAGCCTGACCACGCAGCAAATCCAAAGCCTCAGCAATACGCAGATTGCCGCGCTGTCGGCCACGCAGGCCGCCACCCTGGCCACCAACCAGGTGACCGCGCTGAAGAATACCCAGTTGGCCGTGTGGACGGTCGACCAGATCAGCGCGCTCAACAGCGACCAGGTGCCGGTGATGACCACGTCGCAGATCAGCAACCTCAGCACCGACCAGATCGGTTACCTGACGGATACGCAGATCACGTACCTGACCACCACGCAGATCGCCGCGCTGAAAGCCAGCCAGGCATCGGTGCTGAGCGCCACGCAACTGGCGCAGTTCAGCAACGACCAGGTGCAGGCGCTGACCACCGCGCACATAGCCGCGCTGACCACGGCGCAGATTGCCGCGCTGCCGATCGCCCAGCTGAGCGCGATGACCACCGCGCAAATCCAGGCGCTGAAAGCCACGCAGGTGCAGGCGCTGACCGCGCAGCAGGTGGCCGGCATCACCGCCACCCAGGCGGCCGCGCTGACCACGCTGGCCATCGTGTCGCTGACCACCCTGCAAGTGCAATCGCTGGAAACCGAAGACTTGGCGGCCCTGAGCCTGGGCCAGGTCAACACCTTCAGCTCCACGCAGGTGGCCGCCATGAACACGTCGCAGACTGCCGCGCTGGACATGGGGTCGAGCTACAGCACCTCGCCGGTGATCCTCGACCTCGACGGCAACGGCGTGTCCACGCGCAGCCTGGCGCAGGGTGTCGAGTTCGACATCTATGCGGCCGGCCAGCCGGTGCAGACCGGCTGGGTATCCGCGCAAGATGGCTTGCTGGCGCTGGACCGCAACAATGACGGCGCCATCAACGATGGCGGCGAGCTGTTCGGTAACAACACCACGCTGGCCGATGGCAACAAGGCAGTGGACGGCTACCAGGCGCTGGCCGAACTCGACGACAACCACGATGGCGCGATCGACAGCCGCGACGCCGCATACAGCCAGTTGCGCGTGTGGATCGACACCAACAGCGATGGCGTCAGCTCGGCGTCGGAATTGCACACGCTGCAAAACCTGGAAATCGCGTCGCTGTCGATCGCGGCGCAGGTCGATGGCCGCACTGACGCCGGCAATACCGTGGCGCTGACCTCGTCCTACACCAAGGCCGACGGCAGCAAGGGCGAAACCGCGGACGTCTGGTTCCGCACCTCGGCTTCGCCGATGTCGGCCCAGGTCAGCAGCCTGTCGCATGCGCTGTCGAGCTACGCGATGGCGCGCGACACGGCGCCGGCCGCAACGAAGCTCACGCTGGACCAGCAGGCCAACAGCGGCATGGCGCCCGCCGTGCAGCAGATGGCCGACGCCATGCGCGACTTCGACGCCCATGCGCCGCTGCTGTCGGCGGCCACTGCGGAACGTCCGGACGGTATGCAAGCATTGAAGCAGGGCCATACGGGCTGGCTGGCGCTGCCGAATAAGTAAGCAGCCGCCGGCACCCCTTGCCGCAAGGCGCCGCGCCTCTTCGGGGCACGGCGCCTTTTCTTTTGGCAAAGGGGCATCGCATGGCCGTCCCGCCCCCTGTCGCAGCCCATGCTGTCAGAGGGAAAAGCCGCGAGAAAGCCCCTCACAACCCCTTTGTTTCTGGTTTAGAATAGCCCTCGCCAGCCGATAATGAAGCTGGCAGGAGAATCGCCGCCTATGCGCATTCCGCTGCCAATAAACACAACAAAGGGAGCATTATGAAAGCAGTCATTCTTGCAGGCGGACTGGGAACACGGTTGAGTGAGGAAACCACCGTGAAACCCAAGCCGATGGTAGAGATCGGCGGCAAACCCATCCTGTGGCACATCCTGAAATCCTACTCGGCGCACGGCATCAATGACTTCGTGATCTGCTGCGGCTACAAGGGTTACGTGATCAAGGAATTCTTCGCCAACTATTTCCTGCATACGTCCGACGTGACGTTCGACATGCAAAACAACACCATGGCGGTGCATGAACGCCATGCCGAACCGTGGAAAGTCACGCTGGTCGACACCGGCGACAGCACGCAGACCGGCGGCCGCCTCAAGCGCGTGCGCCAGTACGTCGAACACGACGAGGCATTTTGCTTCACCTATGGCGACGGCGTGTCCGACATCGACGTCACCGCATCGATTGCATTCCACAAGGCGCATGGCAAGCTGGCCACGATGACGGCGGTGCAGCCGCCGGGCCGCTTCGGCGCGCTCGACCTCGAAGGCGACGCCATCACGGCGTTCAAGGAAAAGCCGCAAGGCGACGGCAACTGGATCAATGGCGGCTATTTCGTGCTGTCGCCGAAAGTCATCGATTACATCACCGATGACGGCACTTACTGGGAACGCGACCCGCTGGAACGGCTGGCTGCCGAGAGGCAATTGAATGCTTACCAGCACAGCGGTTTCTGGCAACCCATGGATACCCTGCGCGACAAGGTCGCGCTGGAAGAATTGTGGCAAAGCGGCCATGCTCCATGGAAGCGCTGGGCATGAAGCCATCGTTCTGGCAAGGCAAACGCGTATTTCTCACCGGTCACACGGGCTTCAAAGGTAGTTGGCTCAGCCTGTGGCTGCAGCAATTGGGCGCGCACGTGCACGGCTTTGCCCTGCCGGCGCCCAGCCAGCCCAGCCTGTTTGATGTGGCCCAGGTCGGGAACGGCATGGATTCCACCCTGGGCGACATCCGCGATGCCGCCGCCGTGCGCAGCGCGATGCAGGCCGCGCGGCCCGACATTGTGATCCACATGGCGGCCCAGGCGCTGGTGCGCTATTCGTATGCGCACCCGGTGGAAACCTATGCCACCAACGTCATGGGCCTGGTGCACGTGTTCGAAGCCGTGCGCGCCACTCCCGGCGTCCGGGCCGTGGTCAACGTCACCAGCGACAAATGCTATGAAAACAAGGAATGGCCGTGGGGCTACCGTGAAAACGAACCCATGGGCGGCTACGATCCTTACAGCAACAGCAAGGGATGCGCCGAACTCATCACGAGCGCTTACCGCAACTCGTATTTCAATCCCGCCGCCTATGCCGAACACGGCATTGCGCTGGGCTCGGGCCGCGCCGGCAACGTGATCGGCGGCGGCGACTGGGCGGAAGACCGCCTGATCCCCGACATGGTGCGCGCCATTGCCGCCGGCATACCCGTGCAAATCCGCAGCCCACACGCGATCCGCCCGTGGCAGCACGTGCTGGAGCCGCTGTCGGGTTACCTGACCCTGGCGGAACATTTGGTGGAACACGGCGCCGCCTATGCCGAAGGCTTCAATTTCGGCCCGCACGACGCCGATGCCCGCCCGGTGGAATGGATCATCGGCCGCCTGTGCGACAGCTGGGGCGACGGGGCCGCGTGGCAACTGGACGCCGCGCCGCAGCCGCATGAGGCAACCTATCTCAAGCTGGACTGCTCGAAGGCGAAAAGCCGGCTGGGCTGGCAACCGCGCTGGAACCTGGCGCACACGATCGACCAGATCGTCGCATGGCACAAGGCGCATGCGGACGGCGCCGACATGCGCGCGCTGACCCTGGCGCAAATTTCTGAATACCAAAACACTGAATTCAAGTAAGGCAGCAAACCATGAGCCAGACCAAAGAACAATTACGCGAACAAATCATCAAGCTGGTAGCCGAATATGGCGCGCTGGCCAGCCAGCCGAAGGCGTTCGTGCCCGGCGAAACCGTGATTCCGCCGGCCGGCAAGGTGGTGGGCGCGCCGGAAATGGAAAAGATGGTGGACGCCTCGCTCGACGCGTGGCTGACCACCGGCCGTTTCAACGATGAATTCGAAGCAAAGCTGGCCAAGCTGCTGGGCGTGCAATTCCTCATCACCGTCAACTCCGGCTCGTCGGCCAACCTGGTGGCGTTTTCCGCGCTGACCTCGCCCAAGCTCGGCGCGCGCGCCATCTTGCCGGGCGACGAAGTCATCGGCGTGGCGGCCGGCTTCCCCACCACGGTCAACCCGATCCTGCAATTCGGCGCGGTGCCGGTCTTCGTCGACGTGGAGCTGGGCACGTACAACATCGACGTGACCAAGCTGGAAGCGGCGATTTCCCCCAAGACCAAGGCCATCATGCTGGCCCACACGCTGGGCAACCCGTACAACCTGGACGCCATCACCGCGATCTGCAAGAAGTACAACCTGTGGCTGGTGGAAGACTGCTGCGACGCGCTCGGTTCCACCTACCGCGGCCGGATGGTGGGCACCTTTGGCGACATCGGCACCATGTCGTTCTACCCGGCGCACCACATCACGATGGGCGAAGGCGGCGCGGTCTTCACCAACAATCCGGAATTGAAAGCCATCGCGGAATCGTTCCGCGACTGGGGCCGCGACTGTTATTGCGCACCCGGCAAGGATAATACGTGCGGCAAGCGCTTCTGCTGGAAACTCGGCACCTTGCCGGAAGGGTATGACCACAAATACACGTATTCGCACCTCGGCTACAACCTCAAGATTACCGACATGCAGGCTGCCTGCGGCGTGGCGCAAATCGACCGCGCGGCCGGCTTCATCCAGGCGCGCAAGGATAACTTTGCATTCCTTAAACAGCGTTTGCAGACGTGCACGGAATTTTTGATCTTGCCGGAAGCGACCGAACATGCGGACCCGTCGTGGTTCGGCTTCCCGATGACCATCAAGGCCGGTTCCGGCGTTTCGCGCGTGGACTTGCTGCAATACCTGGACCAGCACAAGATCGGCACCCGTTTACTGTTCGCCGGCAACCTCACACGCCAGCCGTATATGGTGGACCGCAATTACCGCGTCTCTGGCGATTTAACCAATACGGACATCGTCATGAATGACACATTCTGGATCGGCGTGTATCCAGGATTGACTCAGGAAATGCTGGAATATGCCGCTACCAAGATTGAAGAGTTCTTCGGTGTTGGTTTTTAAGCGTCAAACCAAGAAATAACCAGGGGAATCAGGCAATACTTGGCCATTACAGCCTGCCTCTGCGGCATATAATGGCCATCGCCCCTGCTTTAAAACGGCAGCACCCGAGTAAAAGGTTGTTTCAAAATGACAGCAGCTAGGCGCAGCGCCGCAGACAGTGCGCCTGCACGGCAAGGCGCTGCAACAACGCTGCGGGCTTTTTGAAATGACCTCTAAGTGATATGGCTGGCAACTGAGCCCAAATAAGCCTTAACTGGAGGAAGTGAAAATGAACAAACGCGAACGTCAGATGCTGGATATTCTGAAACGTGGCAAAGAGGAATTCGGCTATATGGCGGTCAAGGCTGAATTCGAAGCCGAGGGCACCCGTATCGATGAACTGCTGCGCTTGCTGGACATCGCGCGCCACGCTGAACTCAAGGTCGGCCTGAAGGTCGGCGGTTGCGAAGCCGTGCGCGATTTGCTGGAAAGCCGCCAGATCGGCGTGGACTACATCATTGCCCCCATGGTGGAAACCCCGTACGCGCTGTCGAAATTCATCGACGCCAAGAACAAGGTCTATACCGAAGAAGAACGCGCCGACACGGACTTCCTGTTCAACCTGGAAACCCTGTCGACCTTCGGCCACCTCGAAGAACTGGCCAAGGCCGCCGCCGCGCCGAACGGCGTGCAAGGCATCGTGTTTGGCCGCGTGGACTTTTCCCTGTCGCACGGCCTGTCGCGCGACGACATCAATTCCGACCAAGTCACCGACTACATCCTGAAAACCGCCGAAGTGTGCAAGCGGCACAAGCTGGACCTGGTGGTGGGCGGCGGCGTGTCGATGGATTCGCTGCCGGCGCTGCGCCGCATGGCGGCCGTGCACCTGACCCGCTTCGAAACCCGCAAGGTGATCTTCGATGGCAAGGCCGCCAATGCGCCGAACATGGAACAGGGCCTGCTGCAAGCCGTGCACTTTGAACTGCTGTGGCTGCAGAACAAGCGTGACTACTATGGCTTCATCGAGCGTGAAGACGCCAAGCGCATCGACATGCTGGAAGCGCGCTGGAAAGTGTTGAACAAATAAGCATGGCAGCAGCAAACACGGGCGCGCCATTGCGCGCGCTGGTATTCGGCGCTTCCGGCGCCATCGGTTCGGCCATTGCCGCCCGTTTTGCCGCCGAAGGCTGGGAAGTGACGGGCGTGTCGCGCGGCGGCACGGCCGACGCGACCGACCCGGCCTGGGACGCGATCCGTCCACTGGCGTACGACCCGTTCGGCGCCACGCCGGAGTCCGAGTCCGCGCTGGCCGCGGGCGGCCCTTACGGCGCAGTATGCTGGGCGCAGGGCGCGAACGGTACCGACAATGTCTACAACGTGGACCTGGACCGGCACCTGGCGCTGTACCAGGCCAATTGCCTGTACATCCTGGCCACGCTGAAATTCCTGCTCGATGAAAAATTGCTGGCGCCCGGGGCGCGCCTGGCTGTCGTCAGTTCGATCTGGCAAAACCTGGCGCGCCAGGACAAGCTGTCGTACTGCATGACCAAGGCGGCGCTGCAGGGCCTGGTCTTGTCGGCCAGCGCCGACCTGGCCAGGGACGGCATGCTGATCAACGCGATTTTGCCGGGCGCGCTCGATACGCCCATGACACGCAAGAATGTCGCGCCAGCCCAGCTGGAAAAGCTCAGCGGCGCCACGTATTTCAATAAACTTCCCGCACTGGAAGACGTGAGCCGGCTGGCCCTCTTCCTGTGCTCGCCGCAAAACACCGGCATCACCGGCCAGTTCATTGCGGCTGACCTGGGCTTCAGCCATGTCCGACTCCTTTAAGATTGCCTCTTCCGCCGGCGAATACGCCGTGCGCATCGGCAGCGCCGACGCGGTCGGCGCCGCCACCATCGTCCTGTGCGACCAATTTTTTGCCCCGGCCTACCAGGCGCAAGGCTTGAACGTCATCGGCATCGAAGCCACCGAAGCGGCCAAGAGCCTGGACCGCATGGGCGAGATCATCATCGCCATGCGCGAATTCGGCGCCAACCGCAAGACGCATCTGCTGGCCGTGGGCGGCGGCGTGATCCAGGACATCGCCACATTCGTGGCCTCGGTCTACATGCGCGGCCTGGCATGGGATTATTTGCCCACCACCCTGCTCGGCATGGTCGACTCGTGCATCGGCGGAAAGTCGTCGATCAATGTCGGCCCGTACAAGAACCTGGTCGGCAATTTCTATCCGCCGCAAACCATCGTCATCGACCTGCGCTTCGTCGAGACGCTCAACACCGAACAGCGCGTGGCCGGCCTGTGCGAAGCCGTGAAAATCTGCTTTGCCCACACCGGCAGCGCGTTTGACGACTACCTGGCGCTGAACCCGCAACCGGGCGCCACGCCGGAACAGTTGCGCGAAGTGATCCGGCTGTCGCTGCTGACCAAGCGCTGGTTCATTGAAATCGATGAACACGACAAGAAGGAGCGCCTGCTGCTCAACTATGGCCACACGTTTGGCCATGCGATCGAAAGCGCCTGCGATTTTCTCATCCCGCACGGCATCGCGGTCGGCATCGGCGTGCTGGCCTCGCTGCACTTTGCGCGACTGAACCGGCACTACGCCACGCCGCCGCAGCGCGTGCAGCAAATGGAAACCTACATGACCGGCTTGCTGGCGGCCCTGCCGCAATTGGCCGGCTGGATTCCGCAAGTGGCCAGCGGCGACTTGCTGCGCCGCTTCGAAGCGGACAAGAAGCACAGCGCCACCCACTATGCCGTCATCGTGCCGGACGCGCAGGGCCAGCTGGTGCGCATGGAACTGGAAAAGAACGACGCCCACCGGGCGCTGCTGCAACAGGCGTTCGACGCGGCGCTGGCGCAAGCGGCCACCTGCCGCGCGGCGTGACGATGGCAGCCGTGCCTTCCCTGCCGTCCCTGCCGCTGTCGGCCGCGCTGGCAGACGGCTTGCGCGCCGCGCCCTGGCACTTTGTCGTGACCGGCGCCAATGGCTGGCTGGGCCGCGCCACCCTGGCCGCGCTGCGCGCCGCGCTGGGCGACAACTTCGGCGCCCGCGTCACGGCGCTGGGTTCGCGCCCCGGCGCCATCGGCGTCGATGGCGTGACCTTGCCGATCCACGCGCTGCAGGACTGGACCCCGCCGCCCGGCGCGCGCCTGCTGGTGTGCCACTATGCCTTCCTCACCATGGACAAGGTGCAGGGCATGAGCGCGGACGACTACGTGGCGCGCAACGAAGCGATCCGCCAGGCGGTGCTGGGCTGGATAGCCGCCGGCGCCGTGCACGGTGCGCTGGTGCCCTCCTCGGGCGCGGTCTACGATTACCTGCGCGGACTGGACGACCCGGCCGTGGCGGCCGCGCGCAACCCGAACGCGGTGCTGTACGGCCGCCTCAAGCACGAAGATGAACAAGCGTTCCAGGTCGTCTGCGCCGCGCATGGCGTACGGCTGGTGATGCCGCGCGTGTTCAACCTGGCCGGCCCGTGCATCAACAAATTCGATGCCTATGCGCTGGCCTCGTTCATCGCCAGGCTGTTGCAGGACGGCGCCATCGTCATCCAGGCGCGCCGCCCCGTGCTGCGCTCGTATTACTACATCGGCGACTTGCTGGAACTGTGCCTGGGCCTGCTGCTGCGCGCCGGCGCGCCGGACCTGCTGTGCTTCGACACGGCCGGCGAAGAAACCGTGGAACTCGATGCGCTGGCGCGTCGCGTGGCCGCCGTGCTGGGCCGCGATACCGCGCCGCAGCGCGCGCCGCTCGATCCTGCGCTGGCGCCGGACCGCTACGTCGGCGACCGCACCGCCATTGCCGGCCTGGAGCGGCTGCTCGGTATCGCACCGCTCGCACTGGACCGTCAAATCGCCGCCACCGCCCACTTTATTGCGCAGGAACTGGCTGTGCCGCTGCCTGCATCCACCGAAGGAAAATCATGAAATACAGCGACCTCATCGCCGAATGGCTCAAGGACATGGGCTATACCCACTGCTTTTACGTAGCAGGCGGCAACATCATGCACATGCTGGCGTCCAGCGCCAAACACTTCACGATGGTCAGCGTGATCCATGAAGTAGCAGCCGGCGTGGCCGCCGAGTATTTCAACGAATCCTCGACCAATGGCGCCAAGGCCTTTGCCCTGGTTACCGCCGGTCCCGGCATGACCAACCTGGTGACGGCGCTGGCCGGCGCCTACCTGGAAAGCCGCGAATTGCTGGTCATCGGCGGCCAGGTGAAAACCGCTGACCTCAGCCGCGGCACGCTGCGCCAGCGCGGCATCCAGGAAATCGACGGCGTGGCCATTGCCAAGCCTGTGTGCAGCGTGTCGGAACTGATCGAAGAACCGGTCACGCGCGCGCGCATGGAACAGCTGGTGGTCGACGCCAACCATGGCCGCAAGGGCCCGGTATTCCTGGAAATGCCGCTCGATATCCAGGGCCGCACCGTGGACCGCGCCATGCTGGAACAAGTCACACCGCCAGCGCCGCCGGCGCTGCCGGTGGCCGGCGCCGACGTGGTGGCGCAACTGGCCGAGCGCATCCGTGGCGCGCAGCGCCCGCTGCTGTTGCTGGGCGGCGGCGTGTCGCGCGTGACGGCGGCCGCCATCCATGACCGCCTCGCCGCCATGGGCTTGCCGGTGTGCACCACCTGGAATGGCGCCGACCGCATCGAGGCCGACCATCCGAATTACTTTGGCCGCCCCAACACCTGGGGCCAGCGCTACGCCAACCTGCTGTTGCAGCAAAGCGACTTGCTGCTGGCGTTCGGCACCCGCCTGGGCATGCAGCAGACCGGCTTCAACTGGCAGCAATTCGTGCCGAACGGCGACGTCGTGCACGTCGACGTGGACTTGGCGGAACTGGAAAAAGGCCACCCGGAAGTCGCATGGCCGATCCACGCCGACGCCAACGCGCTGCTGGAAGCGCTCAGCACGCAAGACCTTGGCGCGCACGGCGACTGGCTGGCGTATTGCCGCGAAGTGAAGGGGGCGCTGCCGCTGATCGAACAAAACACCACCGGCGACGCCTATATTTCGCCCTACCGCTTCGTCGAACAATTGTCGCGCCGCTGCCGTCCGGACGACGTGGTGGTGCCGTGCAGCAGCGGCGGCGCCTTCACCGTCATGATGCAAACCTTTGCCCAGCAGCGCGGCCAGACCATCGTCACCAACAAGGGCCTGGCGTCGATGGGCTATGGCTTGTCCGGCGCGATCGGCGCCGCGCTGGCGCATCCGGGCCGGCGCACCATCCTGGTCGAAGGCGACGGCGGCTTTGCGCAAAACCTGCAGGAAATCGGCACCGCCGCCGTCAACAAGCTGAACCTGAAAATGTTCATCTTTGACGACAATGGCTATGCCTCGATCCGCATGACGCAAAAGAATTATTTCGGCGGCAATTACATCGGCTGCGACATCAAGTCCGGCCTCGGCCTGCCCGACTGGGAATTGCTGTTCAAGGCCTGGGGCGTGCCGGCGCTGCGCATCGGCAAGGACTTCGACAGCCACGACGGCTTCGCGCAACTGTTCGATACGGACGGCCCGGCCGCCTTCATCGTGTCGATCGATCCGGAGCAAAGCTACTTCCCGAAAATCATGAGCCGTGTGACGGCCAGCGGCGCGATGGAATCGAATCCGCTGCACCAGATGTCGCCCGCGCTCGACGATGCATTGCAGCGCGCCACGATGCGCTACCTGGACTGATGTCCGGCGTGAACCCACCTCATCAATACCATTGAAGAAAAGTAAGGATCACCCATGAGCCAACCTACCGCCGTCCAGCAGCAACAGCAAGAGTTGCTGGCCGCGTTTGCCGCCAATGACCTGGACCGTATTGACGCCGCCGCGCTGGCCCTGGCCAGCGGCGGCGTGCTCGGCATCGTTGAATTGTTCGACGTGGCGCAGCGCCTGTCCGCGGCCCAGCAAAACGACAAGGCGCAGGCGCTGTACCGCACCTGGCTGGACAATACCAAGTCGCCGCTGGCCTATGCCGCGCACTTCAACCTGGCCGTGCTGCAGGCGGAAAAGGATCCGGCCGCGGCCGAGGCGTCGTACCGCGCCGCGCTCGAACACAATCCGCAATTCGTCGAAGGCTTGCTGAACCTGGGCACGCTGCTCGAGCGCATGAAGCGCCCGGAAGAATCGCTGGAACTGTGGCGCCGCGCGGTGGAACTGTCGGCGCCGAACACGCCGCCCACGCGCGCGCTGCGGGTGCAGGCCTTGAACAACCTGGGCCGCCTGCAGGAAATCCTCAAGCGCATGCCGGAAGCCGAAGCCGCGCTGGCGGAAAGCCTGCGGCTGGAACCGGACCAGCGCAACGTCATCACGCACTGGGTGCACCTGCGCCAGAAGCAGTGCAACTGGCCGGTATTCGATACCGCGATCGGCATTTCCGAACGCAAGCTGCTCGACGGCACGTCGGCGCTGGCCATGCTGAGCGCCTCGCCGGAACCGATCGAACAGGTCGGCGCCTCGCAGCGCTACGTGGAAGAAAAAGTCTTGAAGGGCGTGGCGCCGATGGCCACGGCCGGCTACACGCATGAACGCCTGCGCATCGGTTACCTGTCGTCTGACTTTTGCTCGCACGCGGTATCGATCCTGACGGCGGAACTGTATGGCTTGCACGACCGCAGCAAATTCGAAGTGTTCGGCTTTTGCTGGAGCCATGAAGACGGTTCGCCGCTGCGCGCCCGCGTCATTGCCGGCATGGACCACCATATCCGCATCGGCGCGCTGTCCGACCTGGAAGCGGCGCAACTGATCCGCGCCTGCGAAATCGATATCCTGGTGGACTTGCATGGCCTGACCCTGAATGCGCGCCACAATATCCTGTCGTACCGCCCCGCCCCGGTCCAGATCACGTGGCTGGGCTTGCCGGGCCCGACCGCGCTGCCGGAAATCGATTACGTCATTGCCGACCCGTTCGTGATGCCGCCCGAGCTGGAGCCTTTCTTCACTGAAAAGCCCCTGCACATGCCGCACACGTTCCAGATCAATGACCGCCAGCGCCAGATCGGCGTCAAGCCGACCCGCGAATCGTGCGGCCTGCCGGAAAACGCGTATGTGTTCTGCGCGTTCAACAATACGTTCAAGATCACGCCGGACGTGTTCGACAGCTGGATGCGCATCATGCGCGCGGTGCCGGACTCCGTGCTGTGGCTGGTGGCCGATGGCGACATCGTGCGCTCGAACTTGCAGCGCGAAGCCAAGCAGCGCGGCGTCGATCCGGACCGCCTGCTGTTTGCCAAGCGCGTGGCGCCGGCCGATTACCTGGCGCGCTTCCAGGTGGCCGACCTGTTCCTCGACACCAATCCGTTTGGCGGCGGCACCACGGCCAGCGATGCGCTGTGGGCCGGCCTGCCGGTGCTGACCTGCGCCGGCAAGACGTTCTCGTCGCGCATGGCGGGCAGCCTGCTGCGCGCGGTGGGCTTGCCGGAACTGGTGACGTTCACCATGGAAGATTACGAGGCGCTGGCCATCAAGCTCGGCAACGACCGCGCCTACACGGCCGAATTGCACAAGAAGCTCGACGAGAACCGCCTCACCACGCCGCTGTTCGACAGCGAGCGCTTCGTGCGCGACCTGGAAGAGCGCTACCAGCAGATCGCCGCCACGCCGGACCGCACCACCACGCCGAGCGGCCTGCCGCTGGTGTCGATCCTGCTGCCGACGCACAACCGTCCCGACTATGGCGAACTGGCGCTGCAAAGCGCGCTGGCGCAGACCTATCCGAACATCGAGATCATCGTCAGCGACAACAGCGACGATGAATTGACGCGGGCCCGCTTTGCCCCGTACGTGGCGAAACACCCGCAAGTGCGCTATTACCGCGTGCCCGGCTATGGACCGGCGGAAAACGGCATGAATTGCTTCAAGCATTCACGCGGCGATTACATCAACTTCCTGATGGATGACGACCTCTACCATCCGGACAAGATCATGCGCATGATGTCGTTCATGCTGACCGATGAAAAGATCGGCCTGGTGACGTCGTTCCGCCAGCTGATCGACGCCAACGGCAACCACATGGACCCGATCCCCGGCACCGAGCGCCTGTTTGAATCGGAAGCGCGCATCAGCGGCCGCCAGTTCGGCCATCTGCTGCTGACGGGCGGGCGCAACCTGATCGGCGAACCCACGACCGTGCTGGTCCGCAAGAAAGCACTGGACCGCTACTTCGGCATGTTCTGCGGCCGCCAGTACACGGTGCTGTCGGACGTGGCCACGTGGCTGTCGATCCTCAAGGAGCACGATGCGGTCTACCTGCCGGAAACGCTGAGCTACTTCCGCCTGCACGGCGGCCAGGACCAGCGCGGCAACGGCCAGGCCATCCGCGCCAACCTGGACTGGCTGCAACTGTATTGCGACGCGCTCGAGAACGGCCTGTACTTCGACGACCGCCACACGGCCGACGAACAGTTGTCGAGCAAGCTGACCACGTGCCTGTGGTACCTGGGTACGATGCGCGAGGAAATCCGGGAAGGGAAGTTCGACCTGGAAGCCATCCAGTCGATGATCAACCAGGCCATGAAGCTGCTGTTGACCAAGCCGAAGAAATGAGGAAGGCGCCGGATTACGCGCTGTGCGAGGTCGGCGCCCAGATAATCCGGGGCTGCTGGCTGGGTTGCCGGATTACGCCGCTGCGCGGCTAATCCGGCCTACTGATCTGATGATTACTGGCCCGGGCTGTGATGCCGGATTACGCGCTGCGCGCTAATCCGGCCTACCGATCTACCGGCTCTGGCTGTAGGGGGGGATTAGCGGGCAACGCCCGCGTAATCCACCACGCCACCGCGCCACCGCACTCAACTCGCGTTGGCTTGCGCATACGTCTGCGGCGTCCCGATATCGAGGAACGTGGCCGGCGTCTCATGCGTATAGATGCGCCCCACCAGGTGGTGCAGCACTTCGGTGCTGAAGTCCGTCACGTGTTTCCACTGGCCGCCCAGCATGGCCAGCAATTCCGCCGACAACAGGTAAATCGCGCCATTGGCCAGGTTGCCCGGCGGGTTGGCGACTTTTTCATGGAAGCCGGTCACCACACCCTGCCCGTCCAGCTCGACGATGCCGCAGGTCTGCGGCGTGGCCGTGCGGAACGTCATCATCGTCATCAGGCAATGCGCGGGACGCTGCGCGTGGGCTTGCAGGAAGGCCGTGAAATCGGCCAGGCAGTAATTGTCGGCGTGGATCATCAGCGCATCGCCGCCTTCGAAGAACGGCAAGTTCGCGATCAGCGTGCCGGCCGTGCCCAGCAATTCCTTTTCCTCCACCAGCTGCACGCGGTCGGCATAGCGGCTGCCCGCCACGTACGTTTCGACCTGGCCGGCCAGGTAGTGGGTATTGACGAGGAATGGCCCCACCCCGGCCGCGCTCAGGCGTTCCAGCCAGATATCGAGCAGCGGCTGGCCCTTGATCGGGACCAGGCATTTGGGAATGGTGTCGGTCAGCGGACGCAGGCGGGTGCCGAATCCGGCGGCAAGCAGCAGCGCCCTCATGCCGTCAACTCGCGCAGCAATTCTTCGGCCTGGATCGGCACGTTGCCGACGCGGCCCACCTGCACCGCGGCCGCCAGCGAACCGAGGCAGGCGGCTTCCCAGATATCGGCGCCGCTGGCCAGCGCCAGCGCGCTGGCAATCAGCAGGCTGTCGCCGGCGCCGGCCACGTCGCGCGGCGCCACGTTCAGCGCACCGACGCGGTCGGTCACCCATTCCGAGCCGGGCTGGTCGCCCACATGCACCAGCATGCCGTCGCCGCCGAGTTTCAGCAGCACGTTGCGGGCGTCCGCCATGCCGCGCAACAGTTCGGCCAACACCACCAGGCCGGCGTCGGAATTGCGCGTGCCCAGGCGCGCCTCGTGTTCGGTCGGCGTCACCAGGTCCATGCCGCGGAAGCGCGTGATGTCGCCCACCTGCGACGATGACTGGCTGTCGGCGGCCAGGAAGATACCCCTGGCCTTGGCCATTTCCGTGATGCGGTCCACCACCGGCTGTGGCAGCAAGCCATAGTTAAAGTCGGAAAACACCAGCACGTTGGCGCCTTCCATGGCCTGTTCCATCAGCGCGATCAAGTCTTCCTGCAATTGCGTGGAAATCGCATCCTGGCGCAAGTGGCTGACGCGCAGCATGCTCTTGCCGTGGCAGCGGTAGCGCTGTTTCAGCGTGGTGGGACGGCTGTCGTCGGTCAGCATGTGCGCCTTGACGTTCATGCGCTGCAATTCGTCGAGCGCATACGGCCGCACCGCGTCGGCGCCGGTCAGCGACACGAATTCCGCCTTGGCGCCCATGCCGGCCGCGTGCGCGGCCACGATGCCGGCGCCGCCCACGAAGCGCGCCGTATCGATTGGGCTGACCACGATGGTGGGATCTTCGCGCGACATGCCCAGCGGTTCGCACGTGATGTATTCATCGATGATCAAGTCGCCCACCACGCACACCTTGCAGTTGGAGAATTTGTTCACCAGTTCGCGCAGGCGCGCCAAGGTGATGTTGTGGCGCTTCAGGTAATCGTGCGGCAAGCCGATCGGGTTGAAGTTGGCCGGCTCGACTTCCTTGCTCAGCAAGTCGGCCGAGGAAAACCAGGTTTCACCGGAACTGAACAGCAAGCGGCCGCCATAGCTTTCCAACACCGGCAATTCCGGGTTGTCGGCCAGTTCGTGTTCCTTGCCCTTGACCACGATGTCGGGCCGCAGGCGCGCGATCAAGTCCGCCACCGGCTCGTCCATGATGAAAGCTTCGCTGACCTGGGAAATGCTCTGCACGCTTTCCAGGCGCAGCTCGGCCGGCACGTGCGCTGCTTTGCCGGCAATGCGGTCCGATGACACCGCCACCACCAGGCGGGTGCCGCATTCGCGCGCGAAGCGCAGCAAACGCAGGTGGCCCGGGTGCAGCACGTTGAAGTTGCCGGAAACAAGGACTGTCTTTTCTGACATGGGAAGGGTCATCCGATCAAATGAGAGTGAATCAGCTTACACGGCGCGGCCATGATCCAATCCGGAAAACAGAGGGGCGGTTGCGGCCCCTTTTATCCCATGACCGGTGGAAAATTGCCAAACTGCAATAACTAATTATCTTACCGGAATGATGGTGTAGATGCTAATCCGATGAGCCCGGCAAGTCACGCGGCGGTGTCCAATCGCGCGCAAACCAGTTCCGCCAGCGCCAGCGAGGCCGTCAAACCGGGCGATTCAATGCCGAACAAGTTCACCAGGCCGGGGATGCCGTGCACCGATGCATCGTCGATGCGGAAGTCCGCGGCCGGGTGGCCGGGGCCGTCGAGCTTGGGGCGGATGCCGGCATAATCGGCGCGCAGCGCATCGTCGGGCAAGGCCGGCCAATACTTGCGGATTTCCCCATAGAAGCTGGCGGCGCGGGCCACGTCGACCGCATAGTGCGGCGCCTCGACCCATTCCACGTCGGGACCGAAACGGGCGCGGCCGCCCAGGTCCAGGGTCAGGTGCACACCCAGCCCGGCCTGTTCCGGCACCGGATAAATCAGGTGCGCAAACGGCGCGCGCACGCTGCACGAAAAATAATTTCCCTTGGCATAGTAGGCACGCGGCTGGAACCGGGGGTCCAGGCCCTGTAGCGTCGCAGCAACAGCCGGGGCATGGATGCCGGCGCAATTGACCAGCGCGCGCGCCTGCCATTGCTGCCCCTGCACTTGCAGCCGGATGCCGTCGGGGCCGACGCTGCCGCCTTCCAGCGGGGCTTGCAAGACCAGGGTGGCGCCTGCGCGTTCGGCATCGCCCAGCAGGCTCAGCATGAAGGCATGGCTGTCGATGATGCCGGTCGACGGCGACAGCAGCGCGCCCACGCAGTGCAAGTCCGGTTCCAGCGCCAGCGCCTGTTCGCGCGTGAGCAACTGCAAGTCGTCGACGCCGTTGGCCAGCGCCTTCTGGCGGATCTGCTCGAGCTGCGCCAGCTGGCTGGCGTCGGTGGCGACGATGAGTTTGCCGCAGCGGCGGTGCGCCACGCCATGTTCGGCGCAATACGCATACAGCATGGCCTTGCCCTGCACGCACAGGCGCGCCTTCAGCGACCCGGCCGGATAGTAAATCCCTGCATGGATGACTTCACTGTTGCGTGAACTGGTGCCGCTGCCGATGCAGTTTTCCGTTTCCAGGATCACCACGTCGCACCCCGCCAGCGCCAGCGCGCGCGCCACCGCCAGTCCCACCACACCCGCGCCTACCACCACGCAATCGAGTTGTTCCACTGTCACCGCCCCTCTGTCAAAGCCAAGAATTGGCAGTGTAACCGCTGCCTGATTAAGATTGACGGTAACCATAAAGAGAAATAAGATCGGTTCGCTTGTAGGCGCATCGCCTCTGCCTGGCCCCAGCTACCTTGCGGTAAGTCTGGCCGTCATCACCCTTCCGTCAGCACACATCACTATGCAGCAAATTATCGCTAACTACGTCGGCAAACTGACCCAGGCTCTCCACCTCGACGCCATGCAGCAAGTGCCCGTGCTGGCTGAAGCGATGCGCGAAGCCTGGCGCACCGGCAATTCCATTTATTTTTGCGGCAATGGCGGCAGCGCCGGCAACGCGATCCACTTGGCCAATGACTTCCTGTACGGCGTCGGCAAGAAGTACGGCGTCGGCATGCGCGTCGAATCGCTGAGCGCCAACGCAGCCGTGCTGACCTGCCTCGGCAATGACCTCGGCTATGACCAGATCTATGCCGAACAATTGCGCGCCAAGGGCCGCGCCGGCGACGTGCTGGTCATCCTGTCCGGCAGCGGCAATTCACCGAACGTGGTGAAGGCGCTGGAAACCGGCAACGCCATGGGCATGCACACCTTTGCCGTGCTCGGTTATTCCGGCGGCAAATGCAAGGACCTGGCGCGCACCCCGCTGCACTTTGCCATCGACGACATGCAGATCGCCGAAGACTTGCAGCTGGTGGTGGGCCACATGTGCATGCAATACCTGTGCGACAATCCGCCGGCCGCCGCGCAGCCGGCCTGATGGTCCATCCGCCGCGCCGGCCCTGCCGGCGCATGCTGTTTTCCTGTTCACTTGTGCCTCACTAGCCCATCAACACCCATGCCACATCGCTATCTCGTCATCGGCAGCAATTCATTTTCCGGCGCCAGCTTTGTCAACTACCTGCTGGATCGCGGCCATACCGTGATCGGCACCAGCCGCTCCGAAGAACCACACGACGTGCTGCTGCCCTACAAATGGCACAGCCATCCGGGCCAGTTTGAATTCCACCAGATCAACCTCAACACCCAGCTGCCGGAGCTGTTGAAGCTGCTGGACGAACACCAGCCGGAATACGTGGTGAACTTTGCCGCGCAAGGCATGGTGGCGCAAAGCTGGATCACGCCGGCCGACTGGTACCAGACCAACGTGGTGGGCCAGGTCTTGCTGCACGATGAATTGCGCAAGCTGAAATACCTGAAGAAATACGTGCACGTGACCACGCCGGAAGTGTACGGCAGCACCGATGGCTGGATCCCGGAAAGCTTCCACTTCGCGCCCAGCACGCCATACGCGGTGTCGCGCGCGGCCTGCGACTTGCACTTGATGAGCTTCTTCAAGGCGTATGACTTCCCGGTCTGCTTCACCCGCGCGGCCAATGTGTATGGCCCGGGCCAGCAGTTGTACCGCATCATGCCGCGCGCCATGCTGTATGCGCGCCTGGGCAAGAAGATGCAATTGCACGGCGGCGGCCATTCGGTGCGCTCGTTCATCCATATCGACGACGTGGCCGAAGCCACCCTGCGCATCGCCGAACAGGGCGTGCCCGGCGACAGCTACCACATCTCGACCTATGACACGGTGTCGATCCGCCAGCTGGTGGAACAGGTGTGCGACGCCACCGGCGTGGCCTTCGGCGACCTGGTCGAAGTCACGGAAGACCGCCTGGGCAAGGACCAGGCTTACCTGCTCGACAGCGCCAAGATCCGTAAAGAATTGGGCTGGACCCACAAAATTGACCTCGCTGACGGCCTCAAGCAAACCCTGGATTGGGTCGATACCAATCTGGAGACGCTGAAGACCCTGCCAGCGGATTACATTCACAAGCGCTAAGGACCACCCATGAAACTCTTGATTACCGGCGGTTGCGGCTATGTCGGCACCGTATTGACCGAACAGCTGCTGAAGGATGGCCACACCATTACCGTGGTCGATACGCAATGGTTTGGCAACCACCTGCAGCCGCACCCGCAGTTGACGGTGCTGAAACAGGATACCCGCGACGTCAACAGCATCCCGCTGGACGGCGTGGAAGTGGTGCTGCACCTGGCCAATATCGCCAACGACCCGGGCGTGGAAATGAACCCGACCCTGTCGTGGGAAGTCAACGTGCTGGCCACCCAGCAGCTGGCCGACCGCGCGGTGCGCGCCGGCGTCAAGCAATTCATCTTTGCCAGCTCGGGCAGCGTGTACGGCGTCAAGGATGACCCGCAAGTGACGGAAGACCTGGAACTGGTGCCGATCACCGCGTACAACAAGACCAAGATGGTGGCCGAGCGCGTGCTGCTGAGCTATGCCGACAAGATGCGCATCCATTGCGTGCGTCCCGCCACCGTGTGCGGCTGGTCGCCGCGCATGCGCCTGGACGTATCGGTCAACATGCTGACCATGCAGGCGCTGAAGAACGGCAAGATGACGGTGTTCGGCGGCGACCAGACCCGCCCCAACATCCACATCAACGACATGGTCAACGTGTACCGCCACTTCCTGGCCCATCCGGAAATCGAGAACGGCTGCTACAACGCCGGCTTTGAAAACATTTCCATCATGGATATCGCGCAGCGCGTGGCCGCCAAGGTCCCGGCCGATATCGTGGTATCGGCGTCGAACGATCCGCGCTCGTACCGCCAGAATTCCGACAAGTTGCTGGCCACCGGCTTCAAGCAACAGTATTCGGTGGCGCAAGCCATTGAAGACGTGGCGGCGAAATTCAAGTCCGGCGAGCTGGTCGACAAGGACGAGTACTACACGGTGCGCTGGATGAAGCACCTGAACCTGCAGGCATAATTGATGACCATTACTTCCGTACAACTGGCGGCCCAGTTCCGGGCCACGGCCATTGAAATGTCGCACCGGGCCGGCGCGGCCCACCTGGCGTCCGCGCTGTCGTGCATCGACATGGTGTCGGTGCTGTACCACTCGGTGCTGAACGTCGATCCGGCCAACCCGCAGTGGGCCGAGCGCGACCGCTTTATCCTGTCCAAGGGCCACGCGGCCACCGCGCTGTATGCGGCGCTGGCGTGGAAAGGTTTCATCAAGCCGGAAGACTTGCTGACCTACGGTAAAAAAGGGTCGCTGCTGGAAGAACATCCGACGCCGCGCCTGGCCGGCGTGGAAACCGCGACCGGTTCGCTGGGCCACGGCCTGGCGTGCGGCAACGGCATGGCGCTGGCGGCGCGCATCCTGAAAAAAGATTACCGCACGTTCGTGCTGATGAGCGATGGCGAGTGCAACGAAGGCTCGGTGTGGGAATCGGCGCTGTTCGCGTCGGCCAACAAGCTGGGCAACCTGACCGCGTTCGTCGACTTCAACAAGTGGCAAGCCACCGGCCGTTCGCGCGAAGTGCTGGGCCTGGACCCGCTGGCGGAAAAATTCCGCGCGTTCGGCTGGCACGTGCATGAAATCGACGGCCACGACCACGCGGCCATCCTGGCCGCCGTGCAAGACACGAAACCCGACCAGCCGACCATGGTGGTCGCCCATACCGTCAAGGGCAAGGGCGTCTCGTTCATGGAAGATGACAATAACTGGCACTACCGCATTCCGACCGAAGAAGAAGTGCAAAAGTCCAAAGCGGAACTGGGTGTATAAAACATGAGAAATGCTTTTGCGCAAGCCGTCACCGAACTGGGCGACGAGTATCCTGAACTGGTGATGCTGGCCGGCGATATCGGCAACCGCCTGTTCGACAAATTCAAGGACAAGCATCCGGACCGCTTCTACAACTGCGGCGTGGCGGAAGCCAACATGACGGGCCTGGCGTCCGGCCTGGCCGCCTCCGGCCTGCGTCCGATCACCTACACCATCACGCCGTTCAACACCACGCGCGTACTGGAACAGATCCGCCTCGACATCTGCTACCCGAACCTGCCCGTGATCGTGGTCGGCACCGGCGCCGGCCTGTCGTACGCGAACCTGGGGGCGACCCACCATTCGATGGAAGACATCGCGATCCTGCGCTCGCTGCCGAACATGCACGTGGTGTGCCCGGCCGACCAGAACGAAGTCAAGGGCGCCGTGCGCGATGCGCTGCGCCTGGGCCGTCCGACCTATATCCGCCTCGGCAAGAAAGGCGAACCGAAGGTGCACGCGGCCGAACCGCCGTTCACCATCGGCAAGGGCATCCTGATGCGCGAAGGCAGCGACGTCACGATCCTGTCGGTCGGCAACATGATTGCCCCGGCGCTCGAGACCGCGGACAGCCTGCAGGAACAAGGCATTTCCGCCGAGGTGGTCAGCCTGCACACGGTGAAACCGCTCGACGATGAATTGCTCGGCGACGCCTTCGCCACGAAAAAACTCGTGGTGGTGGTGGAAGAGCACGCGTTCACGGCCGGCGCCGGCAGCGCCGTGCTGGAGTGGGGTTACACCCGGCGCGTGGACCTGGGCAAGGTGCTGATCGTTGCCGGTCCCGACCGTTTCCTGTCCGGCTGCGGCGAACAGGAAGAAGCGCGTGAAATGCTGGGCATGGATGCGCACGCGATCACGCGCCAGATCCTCGAACGGCTGGGGAAATGATGCCGCATCAAGCAATGAGACTCGGCCTGGATTTCGACAACACGCTGATCAGCTATGACCAGCTGTTCCGCCAGGCGGCGCTGGACTTGAACCTGATTCCGGAAGACACGCCGCCGCAGAAAAACGCGGTGCGCGATTACCTGCGGAAAATCGACCAGGAAGACGAGTGGACCAAGCTGCAAGGCGCGGTCTATGGCGGCCGCATCCTGGAAGCGGCGCCCTACCCCGGCATGCGCGAGACCCTGCGCGCGCTGGCGACACACAGCATTCCCATGTGCATCGTCAGCCACAAGACCCGCTGGCCCTACATGGGCGAGAAATGGGACTTGCACGCGGCCGCGCGCAGCTGGCTGGACCAGCAGGGTTTCCATGCCGACGACGGCCTGGCGTGGAAGCAGGAGCAAGTGTTCTTCGAGCTGACCAAGGAAGAAAAAATCGCCCGCATCGTGGCCCAGCAATGCACGCACTATGTCGACGATTTGCCGGAAATCCTCGCCATGTTGCCCGATACGGTAGAGAAAATCCTGTTCTCGCCCGATGGCAATACCAAGGCCCAGCCTGGCTGGACTGTCATGACGTCGTGGGACCAGCTCCCCGGCATCCTGAAGCTGGCGTCACGGCAGGCATGACCGGACTTTCCCCCGAAGTCACGGCTTTTTGTGAACGGCATGGCGCCAGCGGACCGCTGCAAGCGGTGGCGCTGCGCGCCGGGCGCAACAGTGAAGTGTTGCGCCTCACCGATGCCGGCGGCCAGCACTGGATCCTCAAGCAATACTTCTCGCACCAGGCCGATACGCGCGACCGCCTCGGCACCGAATACCGTTTCCTCGATTTTTGCAGCCGCCACGGCGTCACCACGGTGCCGCGCACGCTGGGCATGGACGCCGCGCTCAATTGCGCGCTGTACGCGCTGTTGCCGGGCCAGCGCCCGGCCGTGCTGACCGACGGCCATATGCTGCAGGCAGCGGCCTTTATCGCGTCGCTGGACGGTTTGCGCGACGCGGATGGGGCCGACACCCTGCCGAACGCGTCGGACGCCTGTACGGCCGTGCAAACGCACCTGGAGCTGGCGTCGCGCCGCATGGCTGGCCTGCTGGCCTGCGCCCCGGCCGACGACAGCGGCGCCAGCGCCATCGAGCGCGACGCGCACGCTTTCGTGCGCGAGACGCTGGCCCCGCGCTGGGAACAGCTGGACCGGGCCGCGCGCGCGGCGCTGGCCGGCGCCGGCGACCCGGCCGTCCCACTGCCGCGCACGGCGCTGATCCTGTCGCCGTCCGATTTTGGTTTCCACAACACGCTGGAACACGACGGCAAGCTGGCGTTCGTGGATTTCGAATACGCGGGCTGGGACGACCCCGCCAAGCTCATCTGCGACTTCCAGTGCCAGCCCGAAGTGCCGGTCAGCGCCGCCCATGGCGCGCTGTTCCAGCGCACCGTGCTGGCCGCCCTGCGCGACGATGGCGCGCTGGCGCGGCGCATTGCCGCCGTGCTGCCGCTGCACCGCATCAAATGGTGTGGCATCCTGCTGAATGAATTACGCGCCGCCGACCGCCAGCGCCGCCTGCACGCAGGCATCGCTGCCGATGGCTTGCTGGAAATCCAGCTGGCCAAGGCCCGCACTTACTTTGAGACTCACCTCGCATAGAAAGCAAACATGGCTTATATCGACTTCCTTTCCGCGGTTCACAAAAGCACCAAGCGCGATTACCTGGCGCGCGTGAACGACCCCGACTTCCCGAAAGCCAAGGCTGCCGCGCTGGCCAAGCAATGGGGCTTCGATTACTGGGATGGCGACCGCAAGATTTGCTACGGCGGCTACAAGTACATGCCGGGCCGCTGGGCCCCGGTGGCGCAAGCCATGATCGACCACTATGGCTTGAAAGCCGGCGACAAGGTGCTGGACGTCGGTTGCGGCAAGGGTTTCCTGCTGTATGAAATGTCGCTGCTGGTGCCGGGCCTGGAAATCCATGGCCTCGATATTTCCCAGTACGCGCTGGACAACGCCAAGGAAGAAATCCGCGACCGCCTGATCCTGGGCAACGCCAACAGCCTGCCGTTCCCGGACAAGCACTTCGACCTGGTGTTTTCCATCACCACCCTGCACAACCTGCACAACTACGACCTGGACAAGGCGTTGCGTGAAATGGAGCGCGTGGGCAAGAACAAATACCTGTGCGTGGAGTCGTACCGCAACGAAGAGGAAAAAGCCAACCTGCTGTACTGGCAAGTCACGTGCGAAGCGTTTTGCACGCCGGAAGAGTGGGAGTGGTGGTTCAAGCAGACCGGCTATACCGGCGACCATTCCCTGATTTACTTCGAGTGAGGCCAACATGAGTGCAATGCCAAAAACCATGAAAGCCGCCATCCTGGTGCAGCAAAAGGCGCCGCTGGCGGTGGCGGAAATCACCATGCCGGACAAGCTGGACGTGGGCCAGGTGCTGGTGAAAATCCACTTCAGCGGCATCTGCGGTTCGCAGATCGGTGAAATCGATGGCGCCAAGGGCGAAGACAAGTACATCCCGCACCTGCTGGGCCATGAAGCGTCCGGCACCGTGCTCGACATCGGTCCCGGTGTGCGCCACGTGAAAGTCGGCGACAAGGTCGTGCTGCACTGGCGCAAAGGCGCCGGCATCGAAGCGCCGACCGCCAACTACACCCTGGACGGCAAAAAAATCAATGCCGGCCAGGTCACCACGTTCAGCGAATACACGATCGTGTCGGAAAACCGCGTGACCGCGATTCCCGCCGACAGCGACCTGGAAGTGGCGGCCCTGTTCGGCTGCGCCGTGACCACCGGCTTTGGCGTGGTGGAAAACAATGCCAAGGTCAAGATCGGCGAAGCCGTGGTGGTGTTTGGCGCCGGCGGCATCGGGTTGAACATCGTGCAGGCCGCCGCGCTGGTGTCGGCCTACCCGATCATCGCCATCGACCTGCACGACAGCAAGCTGGCGCTGGCCAAGGAAATGGGCGCGACCCACCTGATCAACAGCAGCACCACCGATGCGAAGCAAGCCATCATCGACCTGCTGGGCCCGAACGGCGTCGACGCCTTCATCGACAACACCGGCCAGCCGGCCATCATTGAAATGGGTTACGAGCTGACCAAGCCGCAAGGCCGCGTGACCCTGGTGGGGGTGCCGAAGAAGGGCAACAACATCAATATCTATTCGCTGCCGCTGCACTTCGGCAAAGGCTTGAGCGGCTCGACCGGCGGCGAAGCCATCCCGCAAACCGACATCCCGCGCTACCACCAGCTGTACCGCACGGGACGCATCCAGCTGAAAAACCTGATCACGCACCGGTTTACGCTGGACCAGATCAACGAAGCCATCGATGGCATGCGGGCCGGGACGTTTGCGGGGCGGTGCATGGTGGTGATGGATTAAACCGCCTGCGGCTGATGACTACGCATCAGCCAGCTTTAGGAGGGATCGCGTACCTCCACGGTCAGTCGGGAAAACATTCTGGCTTCCTGTCTGTCTTTGTCTGATCCAATTTCTTTTGAACTGTATTTTTAGAAAAGGTTCAAAAAGGGATGGAATCAGATAAAAAAAGACAGGATGTCCAGAGAATTCTCCCGACAGCGTGCGGGAAGGCCCCCCACTGACGACGGGCACGGATGCGCTTGGCTTGGGTTTGCAACGACCTGGGTTCCATCCTCAAATACCGAACCCGCAGACGCGCATTTACCGTCGCATATCGGGATTGAGCCGGACTGGCGCCCGCGGCCTCGCAAACAGCGCCGGCAACTCAGGCAGCATGACTCCGGGCCGCCTTGCGCCGCCCAATTTCTTCCAGCGCCGCCTTCACGTCGGCAAAATCGATGCCCTTCATGTCGGGGATATCGAGTTCCCACCACTGCGACGCCAGCAATTGCGCGATGATGTCCGGCTCGAACCGGTAGCGCAGAACGCGGGCCGGGTTGCCGACCACGATGGCGTATGGCGGCACGTCTTTCGTGACGATGGAACCGAGGCCGATCACGGCGCCGTGGCCAATGGTCACGCCGTGGCGGATGCAGACGTTGTCGCCGATCCAGACATCGTTGCCGATCACCGTGCGCGCGTGCTGCGGGGCGGTGTTCACGCCCGGGTCGACGATGGATTCGCCGTAGACGTTGGCGGTGTCGCGGTACTGGAATTCACTGATCGACAGCCAGTCGGTCGGGTGTGAAAACGCGCCGATCGACACGCGCGAACCGAACGTGCAATAGCGGCCGATATCGGCATTGGTCACGTACGAAAAACAGCCCAGGCCGAAGTACTTGCCCAGCGTGCTGCGCGTGACCACGGAATGCTTGTCCAGCACCAGGTTGCCGGGCGACTCGACCCGCACCACGGCCGCGCCGGTGGCCAGCCGCAGCGCGCCATCGTAGACGGCCAGCGCCGGGCCCTGGTTGTTTTCAGTGAACAGCATGGCGGTCTCCTCAAGCCATGTCGCGCAGCCAGTCGGCGTGCGCTTCGAGGAACGGGCGGCCGTCGCCGGCCATGCGCACGAACGACGATTTGTCGCTGGTATCCTGTTCCGCCACCACGCGGCCCAGGCGCTGCAATTCTTCCGGCTCCTCGTCGTACGGGATCAGGAATTCATTGAGCGGCGAATCGAGCACCAGTTCCGGCGACATGTAGTGGTACGACGCGATCAGCGCCGCGCCCGGGATGTACTTGGGCGAACGGAAGCCCAGCGACGAATGGCATTCTTCCGCGTGCTTGGGCATCGGCAGCAATTGCGTCATCTTGAACGTTTTCAAGCCGCCCAGCATGATCAGGAACGACATGCCGTTGGTGCCGGTGATGACGCGGCCGCACAGGTGGATGAACGGGATCACGGTATCGATCGGCAAATCCACCGGAATGGTGCCGGGGATCGGCATGGTATCGAGGCCGTTGTGCGGCTTCCAGCCGCCCATGTTGGTGAACACCGTATAACCGAGCTCGGTGAGGCGCTCGGCCACCGCGGTCCAGAACACGGTCGGGAACTTTTTCGCGGAATTGTTGATGGGGCACAGCAGCACCGAGCGGCCCAGGCGCAGGCCGGCTTCGCGGCCGATTTTCCAGGCGCGTTCCTCGGCTTCGCTGCTGATCACGGGCGGGTCCATCCTGGCGTTCCACGGCAGGCGCAGCACGAAGCGCATCATGTCGGTTTCACTGATGCCGCCGCGCTCCGGGTAGCGCCACATGTACTTGATGCCGTCGGACTGGCCGAAGCCGCGGTCGATCCAGCATGCGCTGATCGGGTGGTCCAGTTCGAAGCGGTTATTGTCGATGTAATTGCTGCGCAACATGGCGCGCATCAAGTCATCGGTGGCCAGCACCACCTTCAGGCACCGGTGCGCATACATGCGCGCCAGGTCCGCGTGCTTTTCCGTCACCACCAGGATCACGCCGTGGCCATGTTCCTTGACGAACGCATCGATAAAACCGCACACCTCGGCGGTCTCGCCGATCGCATAGCCGCACAACAGGATCCAGGCTGGCGTGCCGGGAATGCGCACGGTTTCATCCATCATTTTATCCAGCGACGCATGCAGCGCCGCGTAGGGATTGTGGTCTGCCGCTGGCACGACTTCGGACATGGGGTTCTCCTTAAAACGGTTACTCGGTATCGGCCGGCAAGACGAATTGGATCTTGCGCGGCGCCAGGCGGGCGGCAATGGCTTTCGCGATTTTCGGGTTCATCGGCATCAGCACCGTGGCGCCGGCCGGAATGCCGTCCAGGCCGACGATCGGGATGTCCATGTGCTGCTTGCCGATGCGGTTGCTGTCTTCATCGACGAAGAAGCCGATGCGGCCCGGCAGTTCACTGGCCAGCCAGGTGGCGGAAATCGACGAGCCGAAGATGCCGACCGGGCCGCTGTCCGGCAGCGGCGCGTTTTTCAGTTCGGCGAAGAAGTCCAGGTAGCCGCCGACCAGCGCGGTCCATGGCGCCACGTCGATGGCCGGCGCGGCCGGGCGCGGCTGCACCACCAGCGACAACTCCTTGGCGATGTTGGTGTCCGAGACCGCCAGCACGTCGAAGCCGGCGCGCGTCAACAGCCCGGTCAGCGATTCAATCGAGAAGTGCGAGCAATGGTCGGCGATCAGCAAGTCGAACGGCGACTCCTTCACGTTCGGCACCTGGATGAAGATGCGGCCGCCCGGGTTCAAATGGTCGGCGCACTGCTTCAGCAATTGCATCGGGTCGAAGATATGTTCGAGCAAATGGATCGCCACGATCAGGTCGAACTTGCGGTCCATTTGCGACAGGTCGCCGCAATAGAATTCCGCGTTCGGGATCGCTTCGATCAGCGGCTGGTTCTTGCGGTCGAATTCCGTGCCCAGCAATTTCCAGCCCGGCTGGCGGGCGCTGAACTTGCGCAGGAACGAACCGTTGCCGCAGCCGATTTCCAGCAAGGCGCCGCTGGCGGCCAGCCGCGTGGCGCTTTCCAGCCACCCGATGATGCGGTCCGAGCGCGCGAATTCCGTGCCCTGCGCCGTGAACACGGCTTGTTCGGCGCCGTCGCTTTGCTTGTAGATCGCATACGAGCGGTAAATCTCGTCGCACTGCTGCTTGTACTCCGGGCTCACGCGCTTTTGCACCAGGCCGCACGCGCCGCACACGGCCAGCGCGACGGGATGGGGCCACGGACGGCAATCGGACGTGACGGAACTGGACGTTTGCGGCGACGCAATCGGCTGCAGCGCGTGCTGGTGGCACGCATGGCATTGGTTCGGCATATGGGTCCTCAGGGAGTTGTGCAGGACGCGCTGCGCGGACGGGTCCGCGACAGCATCGACCAGCTGCAATTTGACGGGATCGGCCGCGAAATGGCGGCGCGCGAATTCGGCGTACGACACTTCCTCGTCGCCGGCCAGGTGGTAGACGCCGCGCTGGCGCCAGTCGATCATGGTGGCGATGCCGGCCACCACGTGGTCCAGCGCGATCGGCGACAGCAACTTGTTGTGGAAGGCGCGCACCGGTTCGCCGGCCGCGGCGGCGCGCTCCCAGTTGACGATGAACGGCGCATCGGGCGTGATGACTTTCGACAGGCGCAGCACGGCGGCGCTGCCGGAGGCGCGGACGGCAGCCGCAGCCTGCGCCCCGGCGGCTGCCGGCGCGGGCATCGGGCCTGGCAACGCGGCGATGTACTGTTCCACGGCCAGCTTGAAGCGGCCGTAGTTGTTCAGCGGCGCGGTGGCGTCGTCGACGGTATAAAACGGGCGGCTGCCATCGAACACGGTATTGGACGACAGGAACACCACATGACAGCCTGCCGCCACGGCCTCGCCGATCAGGCGGCACGTGTTGTCGACGTTCAGGCGCCGGCATTCGTCCGCTTCATTGTCGCAGCGCGCCATGTTGGAAATGGCGGCGCACAGCACCACGGTGTCGAACCGGTGCAGCGGCAACCGGTGATCGGGCTGCGCCAGGTCGTAGAACCAGCGCGCCGCGCCGGAGGCCTGCGGGCGGCGCGAAGTGCCGGCCACCTCATAGCGTTCCGGCGGCAAGCCCGCCAGCAGCGCCGCGCCGATCTGGCTGTCGGCGCCCACCACCAGCACCTTGTGACGCACAGGGCTCATGGCTCGCGCAGCGATTCGTCCAGCGCCTTGGTCAGCGGCCACAGCAGGTAAGACATCACGGAACGCTTGCCGACCACGATTTCACCGGACACGGTCATGCCCGGCAACAGGCGGGCGCCCCCTTCCATCTTGCGCAACTTGCTGTCCGGGCCCCATTCGATGGTGGCCAGGTAATACGCATTGGTGCCTTCGCCGGGACGCACCTGGTCGCGCTTGAACGAGTCCTCGCTGATGGTGGTGACTTTACCTTCGAGCATGCCGTGCTTCTGGTAAGGGAAGGCGTCCAGCTTCAGGTGCGTCAAATCGCCCTTCTTGATGCTGCCCACGTCCAGCGAATCGACCTGCACTTCGGCTTCGAGTTTCGCGTTGAGCGGCACCAGCGTGAACATGGCTTCGGTGCCGCGCGCCACCGCGCCCGGCGAAGCGCCCTTGCCGATTTCCAGCACGACGGCGTCGGCCGGCGCGGTCAGCTGCACCAGCTTGTTGCGCAAGTCGGCTTTCGCCAGTTGCTCATTGATGCCGTCGCGGTCGCGCGTGGCGGCCAGCAAGTCTTCCATGGCGCGCTGGCGCCAGTTGCGGGTAAAGGCCGCCAGTTCGGCCTGGGCGCCGGCCAGTTCGCGCTGCATTTCCGCATCCTTGTTGCGGCCCATGACCATCGAACGCTCCACTTCCAGGCGACGGTCGCGCGCTTCCAGCAACTGCATCTTGGCGCCGAAGTTTTCCGCCACCAGCTTTTCCTGCATGGCTTCGATTTCCGCCAGCGATTTGTGGCGCTGCGCCAGCACCTGCTGGTCGCGCTGGTTGGTTTCGATCGCGGCCTTCAGGCGCGCCACGTTTTGTTCCATGCGCAGTTTTTGCGCTTCGTAGTTGGCTTGCCGTTCGCTGGCCAATTGCGCCTGCAATTGCTGGTCGGCGTCGCCGGCGCCATGCGCCGTCACCTGCTTGCCGGACAATTCCGCGCGCAGGCTTTCGGTTTGCGTGTCGAGGCTTTTGAGGCGGTTGCGCAACTGGGTTTCATCGGCTTGCGTGAAGGTCGGGTCGAGCGTGGCCAGCACGTCGCCTTTCTTGACCACCTGGCCCGGCCGCACCGCGATGCTCTTCACGATGGCGGTATCGAGCGGCGAGACCACGATGTTCGGTTGCGGATTGACTAGGCGGCCGTGCGCCACCACGACTTTCTCGACCTTGGAAAAGCTGGCCCACAGGATGAACGAGAAGAACGCGAACGCCATCACGTGCAAGGTCAGGCGCACGTAGCGCGGCAGCGGATTGCGTTCGATGGCGTCCGCGTCCGGCAGGAAGTCGATCTCGGTTTGGTCGCTGGGACCGCGGGATTTTTTAGGTTCCATGGATTACAAATGGCTGGTCTGCTGGTTCCACAAATGCTGGTACGTATCGCTGCGCGTCAACAGTTCCTGGTGACGGCCCGCATCGACCAGGCGGCCGCGCTGCATCACGAGGATGGCGTCCGCGTTCACCAGCGTCGACAGGCGGTGCGAAATCATGACCACGGTCCGTCCCACGGCAATGCGCGACAGGTTCTTGATGAAGATGGCTTCGCTTTCCGGGTCCAGCGCGGACGCGGCTTCATCGAGGATCAGGATGCGCGGCTTGGCCAGCAGCGAGCGTGCGATCGACAGGCGCTGTTTCTGGCCGCCGGACAGGTTGGTCGCGTTTTCCTCGAGCAGCGTGTCGTAGCCGTTCGGCAGGCGCTCGATGAATTCATCGGCGCCGGCGGCGGCCGCCGCTTCCGCGATTTCCTCGAACGTGGCGTCCGGCTTGGTGACGATCAGGTTTTCCCGCACGGTGCCGCGGAACAGGAAGTTTTCCTGCAACACCACGCCGATCTGGCGCCGCAGGTGCGGCAATTCGATTTCACGGGCATCGATGCCGTCAAAGCGCACGATGCCTTCCTGGATGCTGTACAAGCCCTGGATCACCTTGGTCAGCGTGGTCTTGCCGGAACCGGAGCGGCCGACGATGCCGACCACGGTGCCGGGCTGGATGGTGAACGTGGTGCGGTCCAGCGCCGTGTTGGGCGAACCCGGATAGCGGAACGTCACGTCGTCGAAACGGATTTCACCGTTCAGGATAGGACGCAGGCCGCCGGCGCCGGCGCGGCCTTCGGGCGCGCGGTTCATCACTTCGCCCAGCATCTTCACCGACAGCGCGGTTTCCTGGTATTCGTTGACCAGGCCCACCAGCGCGATCAGCGGCTGCGTCACGCGCTGCGACAGCATCTGGAACGCGATCAGCGCGCCCACCGACAGCGTGTTGTCGAACACGTCCTGCGCGCCCAGCACGATGATCACCACCGGCATCAGCTTGCCGAGGAAATCCGTGATGGCGTTGCCGGTGATGGAAATCTGGCCGACGCGGAAGTGCATGGTGATGGCTTCGGCCGAACGCTGGTCCCAGCTGCGGCGCTGCGCCGGTTCGATGGCCAGCGCCTTCACGGTGCGCATGCCGTGGATGGTTTCCACCAGCATGCCCTGGCGCTGGCCTTCGGCCGCATACAGCGCGTTGAGGCGGCGCTGGTAGGCCGGCACCATGGCCGCCACGATGGTCGCGATCAGGCCCGTGAAGGCCAGCACGATCAGCGCCAGCTTGGCCGAGTAGCTGAACAGGATGGGCAGGAAGATCACCAGCGCGATCAAGTCCAGGCCCGTGAAGAACAGGCGGCCCGTCAGGAAGTTGCGGATCTTTTCCAGCTGCTGCATGTGGCGCGTGATGACGCCGGCCGTGTGGCTTTCAAAGTAATCGATCGGCAGCGACAGCAGGTGCGAGAACACGCGACGCGTCAGGCGCATGTCGATCTTGTTGGACGCCGCCAGGGTCAGCATCTGGCGCAGGAAGCCGAACGTGGCGTCGAACACCAGCGCCAGCACGATGCCGGCCGCCAGCACCCACAGGGTGGTCACGCTTTGGTGCGTCAAGACCTTGTCGATGACGAGCTGGAAGAACACCGGCGACGCCATGGCCAGCAAGTGCATGGCGACAGCGGCAATGAAGATGTCGCGGTACGCGGCTTTCTGCTTGAGGATTTCCGGGATAAACCAGCGCAGGCCGAATGGCTGGTTGGGATCGGTGAGCTTGTGCTGGCGCTTGAGGAACAGCACCTCGCCATGCCAGCGCGCGCAAAAGTCGGTGCGCGGCACCAGCACGATGCCGGCCTGGCTGTTGACGGGATTGAGCACGGCCGCCAGCGTGTTGTCGCCGTCGCGCTTGACGCCGACCACGATCACCATGTTGCCGTCCTGTAGGCGCGCCATCAGCGGGAACACGCCTTCCTGCGCGGCGAGGCCATCCCACGTCAGGTGCCCCGTCTTGGCTTTCAGGCCGATGTCATTGGCAATGCGCAGCAACAAGGTGTCGCGCGGCTCTTCCGCGCCCAGCGCGTATTCGTCGATCAGCCGTTCCGGATTGATCTGCAAGCCATGGTGCTGCGCGATCGCCGTCAGGCATTGGATGGCAGTGTGGGGAAATTTATCGTGCATCGATTCGCTTGAGCAGGTGGAAAGCGCGAGTTGCATCGTTGCAAGATGCAGCCGCCTCTGGATTCTAACCCAGAGCAGTCGGCGCGGGAGCATTTTCAAAGCGCCGATTAGCGCGGCAGAACAGGCTGTTCTGCCGCTTTTCCCTTTACTGCTGAGCAGCGTCGTTGACGCTCTGCTTACTTCGGCGCGGCCAGCCAGCCCGCTGCGGTTTCGCCATGCAGCGCACGCAGGCGCAGCGCTTCCGCATCGGCTTGCGCGGCGCCGCCTGGCGCCGGCAATGCCCGCGCATGGTCCGCCAACGCTTGCGCCAAGCTCGCCACGCCAGAGGACAGGCTGCTTTGCGCCTCTTGCGCCTGGCCGGCGAACCAGACATCGGCCGCGTCGCGCCGCGTGCCATCCTGCAGCAGGTACGATGACAGCAAGCCAACCAGGTTGCCATGATTGGATGTCAAAGTGGCTTGGGCGTCGAGATCGATGCGGGCGATCTGCAATGCATCGAGCGCGTGCAATTCCGATGCGTTGCTGACGCCGTCACCGTTGTTGTCCGTCCACACGCGCAACTGCCGCCACGCGTTGTCGGCCGGCGTCAGCGCGCCATCGCCATCACTGTCGAGCTCAGCCATTGCCTGGTAGCCATTGGCAGCCTGGCCACCATGCGCCAGCGGGGTGCTGGAGCCGAACAGTTCAGCCGCGCTGGTGATGGCGCCATCACCGTCGCGGTCCAGCGCCAGCAAACCATCGTTGCCGCCCACCCAGCCGGTGGCGACCTTGGTTCCAGTGGCTTGCATGTCGAAGCGCACGCCGGCGTCGACGCTGACGGTATCGATGCCGTTGCCGTCGAGGTCCAGCACCACGGGGGTGTAGAACGGCCGCGTGAAGGCGGCGATCTGCGCGGCTGTCAGCGACAGCACCTGGCGCGGATTCAATACGCACACCTGGTCGGAACGCAGGCCGGCAATCTGCGCCGTGGTCAGCGCCGCCATCTGGTCTTCGTCGAACAGCTTGAGGTTGGCCAGCGGCAGCACGGCCAGGTCGCGCGTTTCAATGGCGGCGATCTGGCTGGACGAGAAGCCGGCCAGCGCCGTACTGCCAAGCGCGCGGAACTGGGCCGTGGTCATGGCCGTGATTTGTTCTTCCGTCAGCAATTTCATATGCGCGGACGAAAGCTGGCTCAACTCACTGGTGGCCAGCGCCGCCACGTCCTGGGTCTCGAGCGACGACAAGGTGCCGGCAGCACCGAGCGCATACAGTTGGCTGAAGCGCAGCACTTGCGCCTGCATCACGGTCAGCGCCCGCACCTGTTCGGTCGTCATGCCGCGCCACGCTTCGCCGCCCAGCACCTGGATTTGCCACGTGCCCAGGCTGGCCACCTGCTGGCTGGTCATGGCGGCCACTTGCGACGACGTCAGCGCCGCCACGGCGGTGGTGCGCAAACCGGCCAGCGCGGCGGTATTGAAGGCGGCCAGCACGCCGCCCGGCATGGCGCGCAACTGCGCACCGGTCAGCGCGCCGACCTGCGCCGATTGCAGCGCCGCTACTTGCCGCGTGCCGAAGGCGCCCGTCAACTGGGCGGTCGACAAGCCAGCCACTTGCAGCGACGTCATCTGCACGATGTTGTCCTCGGCCAGGGCGTCCCATTGCGCGCTGGACAAGCCGGCCAGGGCCGATGGCGCCAACGCGCGCCAATCCTCGGTTTCCATGGCCGCCAGCCGGTCCGGCGCCAGCGCCGCCAACTGCACCGACGACAGCACGGCCGCTTGCTGGGTCGTCAGCGCGACAACCTGCGACAGGCTGAAGGCGGCCATGTGCGCCGTGCGCAAGCCGGCGATCGCGGCGGTGCGCAATACCTGCACGTCATCCAGCGCCTGCACCGTATCGGCCGTCAGCGCCGCCAGTTGCGCGGACGACAGCACCGCGAGTTGCGCCGTGGCCATGGCATCCATCTGGTCACTGTTCAGTCCCGCCAGCGCGGACGGCGTCAGGGCCGATACTTGCAGCGGCGTCATGGACGCCACCTGCTCGGCCGACAATTGCGCCAGCTGCGACGATTTCAGCGCGGCGATGGACGTGGTCTTCAATCCCTTCAATGCGCCGGCATCGAACTCCAGCAAGACATCGACAGGCAGGGCCGCGATTTGCGCCGTGCTCAGCAGGGCGATTTGCGCCGACGTGAACGCCGACAGCTGGTCCGCTTCGATATTGGCCAATTGCTGCGTGGTCAGCGCCATGATTTGCGCCGACGCCAGCACGTGCAGGTCGCCGAGCGCCACCACCTGGCTGGTGGTCAGCGCGGCAATCGCGGCCGAACGCAAGGCCGCCACATCGGTGCTTTCCATGGTGTGGATCACGTCGGTGGACAGCGTGCGCACCTGCTGCGGCGTCAGCGCCCCCAATTGCTTCGTGGTCAGCGCCAGGATGTCGGCCGAGGTCCATTGCGACACCAGGTCGGTTTTCAGGCCGGCAATCGCGGCCGTGTTCCACGCCTGGCGCAAGTCGTCGCCGAACTGCGCCAGCAGCGTGGCCGACAAGGCGTTCAATTGCGCAAACGTCAGCGCGCCGGCCTGGCTGGTGGTCAATTGCGCCATGTGCAGCGTCGTCAAGCCTGTCATGGCCGCCGTCGACAGCGCGGCCACCTGCTCGGCTTTCAGGCGGCCCACCAGCAAGGGATCGAGCACCGCGAATTGCTGTGAAGTCCACGCCCCCACCACGCCGGCCTTGACGCTGTCGAGCGAATAATATGGCAGGGCCGCGATGTCGGCGGTGGGCAGCGCGGCAAATTGGCGGCTGTCGAGCGCGCCGATCTGCAACGAAGTCATGACGGCGAATTCCGCCGCTTCCAGTCCGTAAGCCAGTTGCGCGGTCGACAGCGCCATCATTTGCGCCGGCGTCAGCGCCGCCACTTGCGCGGATTGCAGCGCCACCAGTTGCGCCGTCGACAGCCCGGCAATGGCCATGGTGCGCAGCGCCGCCAGGTCGATGGTTTCCAGCGCCGCGACCGCGGCCGTGCCCAGTCCCGCCACCTGCGACGCGTCGAACGCGGCCGCTTGCGCGGCGGTCAACGCCACCACCTGCTCCGTCGTCAGCGCCGCCACGTGTTTCGATGTCCAGCCCGGCAACGCGGCCGGTTTCAAGACCGCCAGCGCATTGGTGGCCAGCGCCGCCAGCGCGGCCGTGGACAGCGCGCGCAATTGCTGCGAGCCCAGCGAAGCCGCCTGCAAGGTCTGCAAGCCCGGCGCCGCGGCGGACGACAGGCCGGCCAGGCTGGCGGTGGTGAACGCCAGCAATTGCGCCGCGGTCAGGCCGGCCAGCTGTTCGCTGGTCAGCGCAGCCACCTGCAATGAATTCCAGCTGGCCAGGATGGATGGTTTGAGGCCGGCAATGGTGTCGCGCCCCAGGAATACGGCCGGCGCGGTCTGCAGCGCGGCAAACTGGCTGCTGCTGAAGGCCGCCAGCTGCGCCGTGGTCAGCGACGCCAGTTGTCCGGTATCGAGGCCGCCGCCGGCCAGTTGCGCCGTGGTCAGGGCCGCCAGTTGCAGCGCGGTCAGCGCATGCAGCGCCCCGTCGTCCAGCGCGCGCAATTGCGCGGTCGACAGCGCGGCAATCGCGCTGGCCTTCAAGGCGGCGAAGTCATTGCTTTCCAGCGCCAGCAAGGCAGTGCTGGAAAGCGCCGCCACCTGGACGCTGGTGAGGGCGGCGGCCTGCGCGGTGGTCAGCGCCTGCCATTGCCCGTCATCGAGCACGGCCAGCTGCTGCGACGTGAGGCCGGTGATGGCCAACGGCTTGAGCCATGCAACCTGCGCGTCCGGCATGCCCGCCAGCACGGCGGTCGACAGCGCGGCCGCCTGGCCGGCGCCGAGCGCGCCGACCTGCAGCGAATTCAGGTAGCCGAACTGGCTGCTGTCCAGCCCCGCGATGCCGGCCGTGGCCAGCGCCGCGACCTGGTCGCTGCGCAGCGCGCCCAGTTGCGCGGAAGTCAGCTGCGCCACGTGCTGCGACGACAGCGCGCCCAGCATGGCCGCTTTCAATTCCAGGATGGCGGACGTGCCCAGGTACGCCAGCGGGCCGCCCGGCAAGGCGGCAAATTGGGCACTGTTGAGGGCAGCCAGCTGCGTCGGCGTCAGCGCCGCCAGCTGGCTGCTGGTAAAGCCGGTGGACCATTGCGCGGTGGTCAGCGCGGCCAGTTGCACGCTGGTCAGCGCGCGCACTTGCGCCGTGGTGACGCCGGCCAGCTGGTTCGACGCCAGGGCCGCCATGACACCGGCCTTCAGGGCGGCGAAGTCGGCGGTTTCCAGCACGCCCACGTCGCTGGCGTCCAGTCCCGCCAACTGGCGCGACGACAACATGGCCGCCTGCGCCGTGGTCAGCGCCACCAGTTGCTGCGAACCGAACGCGGCCAGTTGCGCCGACGTCAGCCCGCCAATCGCGGCCAGCGGCAGGTAGCCAAGCTGGCGCGTGTCGAGCGCCGCGATGGCGTCCGTGGACAGGTTGCCCAGCACGAAGGCCGGCATGGCGGCCAGCTGGGCGCTGCTCCACGCGCGCATCTGGTCGGACGTCAGGCCGGCAATGGCGGCGCTGGACAATCCCGCCAGTTGCGCCGAGCCCAGCGCGGCAAGCTGGTACGTGGTGAACGCCGCCAGCTCCGCCGACGTCAGCGCGGCCAGCAACGCCGGTTTCAACCCGGCCAGCGCGGCCGTGCCGAGGAAGTCGGCCGGGCTGCCCGGCAGGGCGGCAAATTGCGCCGCGCTGAGCGACGCCAGTTGCTGCGCGCTGAACGCCGCCAGCTGGTCCGCCGCCAGTCCCGCCAGTTGCGCCGTGGTCAGCGCCGCCAGTTGCACGGTGGTCAGCGCGCGCAACGATGCGGTCGGCAAGGCTTGCAATTGCGCGGTATCGAGTTTGCCGATCACACCGGCCGCCAGGGCGGCGACGTCCGCGCTTTCCATGGCCGCCAGGCCCGCCGTGCCGATCGCGGCCAGCTGGACACTGCCCAGCGCCGCGGCTTGCGCGGTGTTCAGGCAAGCGATTTGCGCCGTATCGAGCGCGGCCAGCACCGAGGTCTTCAGTCCCGCCACCACGGCGGGTTTCAGCGCGGCGATTTCTTCGCTGCCCCATCCCGCCAGGGCGGCGATCGCCACATTGTTCAATTGCACGGCAACCAGCGCGCCCGCCTGCACGCCGGACAAGGCGCGCAATTGTTCGCTGGACAGGCCGGCCAATGCCGCCGTCGTCAGCGCCGCCACCTGCGCGGTATTGAGCGAGGCAATCTGGGCGGTGGAAAACGCCGCCAACTGTTGCGACGTCAAGCCCGACACCACGGCAGGTTTCAGGCCGGCCACGCCGGTCAGCGCCGCGCCCGGCAGCAGGCTGACCTGGACCGCGGTCAAGACCGCCACCTGCATGGTATTCCACACGGCCACCTGGTCCGAGTTCAAGCCGTACGCCAGCTGCGCCGTGGTCAGCGCGGCGATTTGCGCCGGCGTCATGGCGCGCGCCGCCATCGTGCTGAGCGAGGCCAGTTGCGCAGTCGACAGGCCGACAAAGGTTGCTGCCGGCAAGGCGGCCAGGTCGCGGGTTTCCAGGGCGGCCAGTTGCGCGGTGGTCCATGCGGCCATGTTGACCGCCTTCAGCGCGGCGGCCTGCGCCGTGGTCAGCGCCACGATTTGCGCGGTATCGAGCAGCGCCAGCTGGCTGGTCGGCAAGGCTGTCAGGGTGGCGGGACTGATGGCGGCAATGTGCAGGCTGTTCAAGCCCGGCAGGGCCGCGCTGGACAGCGCCGCCAGCGCGCCCGGCATCAGGCGCGCCACCTGGGCCGTGCCGAAGGCGCCCAGTTGCGCCGACGACAGGCCGGCCATGGCGCCGGTCGCCAGGCCCACCAGTTGCGCCGTGTTCAGCGCCAGCAATTGCGCGGTGCTCCAGTGCGCCAGGTCGGCCGACGACAGCTTGCCGATGGCCGCCACCGGCAGCGCGCGCACGTCCGCCGTGTCCAGCACGGTGTAGAGATCGTCCGGCAAGGCGTCGAATTGCGCGGCGCTCAGCACGGCGAACTGGGCCGACGTCAGTGCGGCGGCCTGGCCGATATCGAAGCCTTGCGCCAGCACGTCGGTGCCCAGCGCGGCGATCTGCGACGTTTTCAAGGCGCGGATTTGCAGGGTATCGAGCGCGGCCACCTGGGCCGACGTCAGGCTGGCGATGGCGCTGGTTTTCAGGGCCGCCAGGTCGCTGCTTTCCAGCGCGGCGATGCCCGCCGAACCGAGCGCCCGCACCGTGGCCGTGCCCAGGACGGCCGCCTGCGCCGTGGTCAGGGCCGCCAGTTGCGCGGCCGTCAGGCTGGACGCCTGTCCGTTGGTGAGCGCCGCCAGCGTGGCGGGCTTGAGCGCGGCAATCAATTGCGTCGGCAAGCCGGCCACCGACGCCACCGGCAACGCCGCCAACTGCATGCTGCTCAAGGCGCCGGCCTGCGCGGTATTCAAGGCGGCCATTTGCGCGGTGCTGACGCCCTGGAACAGTTGCGCCGTGCCCAGCGCCGCCAGTTGCGCCGTGGTGATGGCGGCAAAGCGCTCCACGCCCAGCGCGCCGAGCTGCGTCGTGCTGAACGCCGCCAGGGTGGACGGGCGCAGCGCCGCCACGTCCGCGGTTTCCATCGCGCCGATGGCGGCCGCATCCAGCCCGGCCAGTTGCATCGTCCCCAGCGCGGCAGCCTGCGCGGTCGACAGCACCGCCACCAGGCTGTCATCGATGGCCGCCACCTGGTCGCTGCGCAACGCCGCGATGGTGGCGGTTTTCAGCGCCGCCAGCGCACTGGTCGGCATGACCGCCAACGCCGCCGTGGGCAAGCCCGCCAGCGCGGCCGGCGCCAGTCCGCCCAGCGCGGCCGACGGCAGCGCGGCTATCCGCGTGCTGTCCAGCTGGGCCGCCTGTTGCGACGTCAAGGCCGCGATCTGCGCCGCCTGCAGCCCGCCCAGCTGCCCGGTGCTGAGCGCGGCGATCTGCTGCGTCCCCATGCTGGCAAAGGTGGCGGCCGAGATGGCGCCGATTTGCGTCGCTGAAAAAACGCGCAGCTGCGCCGTGCTCGCGGTCGCCATGTCGGCGCTGGTCAACCCCGCCATGGCGGCCGTTGAGAATGCCGACAGCTGGTAGGTGGAAAACATGGAAAAGACGGACATGCTAGCTCTCAGACATAAAAGGGCCGGGGCGGGAATTTGATTTTATATAAAAAACAAGATTCCGTCAGGAAAAATTCTTGTGCCCAACGTAAAAAAAAACGGCAAGGCTGGGGCGCCTTGCCGTTTTTGTGGTCAGCGAGAAGATTCCCGCGCCTGTGTTACTTCGAAGCCAGGATGCCGCCCAGGCCGGAGCTGTTCGACAGCGCTTTCAGGCGCAGGTCGCTGTCGGTGGCCGCCAGGTCCGCCGCACCGTTGAGCTTGGTGGCGTCGAACTGGTTGATGGCTGCCGCCAGGGTCGCGACACTGCTGTTGACGCTGCTGCCTGCATCCAGGGTCAGCGAACCGGTGGTGGCCGGCGCCGCGCTGGTGAAGGACGACATCGACTGCACCAGGCCGCTGACGTTGCCGCGCAGGTCGGCTGCACCCGGCGTCACGTTGCTGCCGGCGAACCAGACGTCGGCTGCCGCGTGGCTCTGGCCATCGGCGGTTTCGTAGGTGGAAGTCATGCCCACGATATTGCCGTTGTTCAGCGACACATCCGACTTGCCGTTCAGGTTCAGCTTGGTGATGCTCAGGTCGGCCAGCGATTTCAGTTCACCCGCATCGCTGACACCGTCGGCATTGCCGTCCACCCACACACGCAGGTCGCCGAAGGCGGCATCCGCGCTGGTGATGGCGCCATCGCCGTTGGTATCGAGTTCAGCCAGGGCCTGGTAACCGTTGCCGGCTTTCTCGCCATTGGCCAGCGTGGTGCCGGAACCGAACAGTTCGGAGCCATCGTCGATGGAGCCGTTGCCGTTGCGGTCCAGGGCCAGCAAGCCGTCGCCGCCGCCCACCCAGCCGGTGCCAGCCTTGGCGCCGGTGGCCTGCATGTCGAACTGGACGCCAGCGTTGAACGCCAGGGTGTCGATGCCGTTGTTGCCCAGGTCCAGCACGATCGGGGTGTAGAACGGGCTGTGGAAGGCGCCGATCTGGTCCGTCGTCATGGCCTGGATCTGGTCCGAGGTCAGTGCGCAGACTTGCGTGCTGGCCAGGGTCGAGATTTGCAGCGTGGTCAGGCCCACCACCTGGTCGGTGGTCAGTGCGCGGATCGTCGCGGTCTTCAGCGCTGCCACGTCGCTGGTCTCGAGGTTCGAGATTTGCAGCGTGTTCAGCGCCTTGATCTGGACGCTGGTCAGTGCGGAGAACTGGGCCGTCGACATGCCGATCAACTGGTCGGTGGTCAGCGCCGCGATGTGATCCGTGGTCAGGCCGCCGATTGCCGAGGTCTTCAGGGCAGCCAGGTCGCTGGTTTCCATCGCAGCGATGGCGGCGGTGCTGAAGCCGGCCATCTGCGTGCTGCTCAGGGCGGCTGCCTGGGCAGTCGTCAGCGACACCATCTGGTCGGTCGACAGGGCCGACAGTTGCGCGGTCTTCAGGCCGGCAATCGCCACCGTGCGCAGGGCCGACAAGTCATCGGTTTCCATGGCCGCCAGCGAGTCGGACGACAGCGCCGCCACTTGCGTGGAGCTCAGCACCGCTGCCTGCACGCTGGTCAGGGCCACGATCTGCTTGGTATTGAAGCCGTTGGCCAGCGCATTGGTGGTCAGTGCGGCAACCTGGTTGGTGCCCAGCGCGCCGATCTGGTCGGTCGTCAGGCCGGCAATCTGCACGGTCTTCAGTGCGGCAATGACCGTGGTCTTCAGGCCGCTGATGTCGGACGAGGCGATGGCGCCGATCTGGTCGGACGACAGCGAAGCGAACTGCATCGTGGTCAGCGCGCCCAGCTGGGTCGACGTCAGGGCCGCCACTTGCGCGGTGGTCAAGCCGTTGGCCACCTGGCTGGTGGTCAGGGCGCCCACCTGGTTGGTGCCCAGCGCGCTGATCTGGTCGGTCGTGATCGCGGCGATCTGGTCGGAAGTCAGGCCGATCACGGCGCTCGAACGCAGCGCGGCCAGGTCGGTGGTTTCCAGCGCGGCAATCGCGGCGGTGTTGAAGCCGGCCATCTGGCTGCTCGACAGCGCTGCTGCCTGGGCCGTGGACAGCGCCACCACTTGCGCGGTGTTCAGGGCCGACAGTTGCGCGGTCTTCAGGCCGGCAA